>JAAYOL010000092.1 GCA_012520395.1 Clostridiales bacterium | reverse complement strand
TTTGTTTCTCAAATCCGCCATATGAAGCTCCCCCTTTCTTGATGTCCCGCCTCAGATGTTGCCGCCGTAGGTATAGGTTCTGTCGGGTACGTCGTTTAAATCATCCTCGTCAATTTCCGCTACGCATCTGGCCATGGAGCCGTCTCCGAGATACCAGCGCAGCGGGAAGCAGTAGAATCTGAAGCGTTTCCCGGAGACCTTATCTAAGTCTCCGCCGAGGTTTTCAACGCCCACTATGCCGTTACCAAGCATATACTTGTGGCAGGGCTCCCACGTACCCCAGCAGCCTATGGCTTCCAGCTCTCCGAACTTTTTGTCATAGGCTTCCTTTCCGTGGATTTTTATATAGGTGAACTTGTCAAATTCGGCATATGCTTCTTCACCGAACTGTTCGATATACTCTTCCGTGATGGGCTTTCCGGATGCGCCCAGAAGGTTCATTCTGGTCATGCCGTTATTGCCCATGGCGGTGTGAAGCGGATGGTCTAGGGCCTGACTGTCCATGGCTACGCACTTGACCTTATGCTTTACAAACCATTTGCCCGCCTCGACACCGGTGCCGCAGGAATAGTGATAATACTCCTTGCTGTCATCGAATTTGCGATGCATTCCGGTGTTCAGGCAGACAATCATCCCCTCAAGCTCTTCGGGCTTAATGTTTGCGCGCCGGCAGGCGTCCTCAAGATGCTCGGGTAGTATTAAGCCCCAGCGCTCAATTTTTATATCGAGGCATACGGCATCGCCCGTATAGGCGTCAACGGGCATTTCGTGAGTGTATCTGGCTCTCCTGCCGTCAAACTCTCTTTCCATAACGTGACGGGGAGCGTCGCAGTGCGTACCCGTGTGCATTGTGCAGGTAATTTTCTGTGTAAGTACTCCGCCCTTTGCCATGGTGTGATTGTTATCGATTATCGGTTTGTCAAAATACGGCCAGCGAGGTATCTCCGCGCTGAACGGATGTGTCAAATCAACAAAAACCTTTTTGCCCATTACTTTTCACTCCAATTTTAATAATTTAATAAATCTCGCGGAGGGCTTAGCCCTTTTGTTTTGCCGTGTAGTCTATGAGGTATTCCTTCAGCCCGTCGGCGGAGGCCCTCATCTGCTCGCACGTCCACCCCTGCCAGCCCCTGCCGCTTTTGAAGCCCAGCTCTCCCCGCCCCAGCATTTCCGCCAGCAGCGGCGAAGGCTCATGGTTATCGGCCAGGTGCTTTAGTATGTATTTGTGGATATTGTATGTAAGCTCTATACCGACCAGATCCGAGTTTTCCATAGGGCCCATGACCGGCCAGCGCAGACCCGGGCCGTATTTGCAGGCATCGTCCACGGTGGCGGGGTCGGCAATACCGTTTTCCACCATGTAAAAGGCTTCGCGCCAGAGGGCATGCTGCAGACGATTTGCGACGAAGCCCGGCACATCTTTTTTGCAGTATATCGGCTTTTTGCCGACACGGGTCAGGAGCGCCATTGTGGCCTGCATAACCTCCTCGCTCGTGTAATCCGATTTTACGACCTCAACAAGGGGTATCAAATGTCCCGGATTCCAGAAATGTGCGCCAACTACACGCTCACGGAGCCTGCATTTTGCGGAGATTTCCGTAACGCTCATCACAGAGGTGTTGGTGGCCAGTATGCAGTCGTCAGGGCAAAATTTCTCAATGCCCGCAAAAAGCTCCTGCTTCATCTCCATTACTTCGGGATAGCACTCGATGATAAAGTCGGCATCAGAGTAAGCCTCCGCATCGTCTGTGACAAAGCGGATACGTCTTAAGATGTCCCTCTTTTCCTGCTCCGTCGCGGCGCCCCGGGCAATCATGATATCAAGATTATTTTCAATCGCTTCAAGGCGATTGTCCTTCAGCTTGCGGGTTTTGAGAATCACGCTCAGCTCCGGGTCGGAGGCGAAAACCTGTGCAAGGGCGTTGCCCATCATGCCCGCACCGACGACGACGATTTTTCTCATCTCTCTCATATCAGTTGCTCCAGTAACCGCCCGTGGCATCGTAGTTGCCGCCGGTCAGAAAATCCGAGGCGGGAGAAGCCAAGAATGTCGCCAGTCCGATAAAGTCCTGCACCTCGCCCAGACGCCCTATCGGAAGGCGCTTTAAGAAGTTCTGGTAGACAGCCGACTCAGGGTCAAACATCCATTCAGTGAGGTCTGAGCGGAAAACGGTCGGGTTTATTGTGTTGACGTTAATATGATAGGGGGCAAGATCGATGGCCATGGACTGTATCATCAGGTCACAGCCGCCCTTTGAAGCGCAGTAACCCGTGTACCCCTTCATTCCCATCTTGCTGCGGGCGGAGGAGGTCACAACTATCTTCCCACCCTTGTTCTGCTCTACCATGCGCTCGGCCGCTGCCTTGCAAACTATGTAGACGCTCCTGAGGTCTGCGTCCATAATCTTCTGCCAATCCTCAACGCTCTGCTCCAGAATTCCTTTAGGTGCGTTATAGCCGTGACAGACCGCGAGGATATTTAGCTCGCCATAGGTTGAGACCACAAATTCCATCAGCTTTGATACCTCGCCCGAAGAGCCGGGATCGGCTGCAAATATTGAGCATTCAATACCCTCTGCTTTGAACTCAGCCTCCAGCGCCCTTAGCTTCACTAAGTTCCGGGCAGTCATTACGACCTTTGCACCCTGATAGCCGAACGCCTTGGCTACCGCGCCGCCCAACGCTCCCGTGGCGCCGGTTACAAGCGCCACCTTGCCGGAGATGCTGAACATTCCCTGGGCAAAACTTTTATCAACTCTTATCATATTCTCTCCCTCAATCCGGATAGTTTATGACCACAAGCATCACGGCGGGTTTGTTTGTGGCATTTATGAGGTGCCGTCCCTCGTTTGGCGCAAATGA
>JAAYOL010000091.1 GCA_012520395.1 Clostridiales bacterium | reverse complement strand
GAAAGTTAGTTGGTGTCGATAACGGTGAGGGTCCACCCGTTCCCATTCCGAACACGGAAGTTAAGCTCACTTGTGCCGAAAATACTTGGCTGGAGACGGCCCGGGAAGATAGGTAGTCGCCAACACTAATAGTAAAGGGTCTGGTCGGCCAGACCAGACCCTTTCATATTTGCCTTCTTAGCTCAGTCGGTAGAGCATGCGGCTGTTAACCGCAGGGTCGTTGGTTCGAGTCCAACAGGAGGCGCCAGAAATGGTCCCGTCAACAGACGGGGCTGTTTTTTATTCGTTCAGTACAGCAGAAACCAAGTGTAATGCCGGCGCGGTGGCCTTGGGAATTTGAAAAACTTATTGAGTCGGTAAGCCAAAAGCTTACTTATACGAGGCAATATGGTGAAGTGGCTATAAGACCCTGCCGGATGGCAAGGATTTTCACTTGACAGACTGAACTGCTTAAACAACTTTGAATATTTCCTCTATAGTCCTGTTTCCGCGCTCAGGCTCAATGCCCATTTCCGAGAGTATTCTATACTCGTCCTCAGTTCCCTTGCCATGAGGCACCATAAACGCCCCGCAGTCGCTGCCGGCTGCGATTGGGACGCCGCGCTTATAGGCCTCCACCAACACCTGCCTTTGAGCCTCCAAAACGCTCTTAAGAACCCCATCCGGAAAGCGACCGGCCCCTATAAGGTTGTGCACAGGAGCGCAAGTGGGAACCCATACCGCCCCTGTTTGGAGGAAATAATCAATAACATCCCTGTCAGGCCAGTAGCCGTGCTCAATGCTCTTAACGCCCGCTGAAAGAGCATTTTTTATATTATCTGACCCGTTTACATGGGCCATAACAGAAAAGCCCTCGCCGCTTGAAATATTTACCATTTCACAGAGCTCGCCATAGCTCATCGATGGCCCGCTTATTCGGCCATTGTTGTTAAAATCCAGCATACCGCTGACCGTAATCTTAATAAAATCCGCCCCTAAAGACTTTGCTTCCTTTACAAGGCGGGCAAACGCTTTAAGATCGTCAAAGGCTCGTCCGTACATTTGACCGTAATATCCGGATTTATGTATTATGTAAATCGGACTGCGGTAGTCTATTTCATATTCTCCGGCAAGCCGTTTGGCTGCCGCTGAGACCATAAGCTTGTCGCCGCCATCCCTGTAAAATGATATACCATGCTGGGCGCACAGCTTCAGATTATGGCGAATAAACTGCTCGTCAATGCCGTTTTTATGACGAGCCATAGAGTCCTTATAGCTGACGCCATCTGAAATGGTGTGTCCGTGGCACTCGTATTTCATAACCGCTACCTCCATGCACCTGTACTGGCATCTGAAACCAACAAAGGCAGACAGCAAATTGCCCTGTCTGCCTGCGTAGATTCTGATAGATTAAGCCTGGTATGCGTAAAGCGCCCTGCTCGTAAAGCGCGATATTACGCTGCTCAGATCATAGCTGCCATTGGCTGTGCACCAGTTGTAGACAACGCCGCGCATGCAAATCATAAAAAAGTCGGCCATCTCTCTTACTGTATCCCCGCGTGTGATAAACTCGCCTGTCGTCAGCCCGTATTGAAGAACACCTATGAGCGTATCAATCATTCCGTTCGGCGCGTTGCGCATGAAATGGGGATTGTCTACGCTGTAGAGCAGCCGTGTCAGCTTAAGTCCTGAGATCTCGCTGCTGTAACGTGCATAGTAGTCAAAAAAAAGAAATATGCGCTCCCGCGCGGTCCCGCTCTTTAGCTGGGGAGCGACAGTATCAGCAAAGTATCTGTCGGCTACGTTATAAGCCTGATAGAAAACATCCATCTTTGTATTGTAATAATTGTAGAAAGTACCTACGGATACGCCCGCTTTCGCAACTATCTCCCTGATGGTTATCTCTTCAAACGGCTTTTCCGCGAGGAGCCCTACCGCAGAATTAAACAAGTTCAGCTTTGTTTGCTCGGAACGAAGCTGTCTGTTCGTCTGCTTTTTTGCCAAAGCAAACACCTCCTCTGAAAATAATAAATACATTATACACAAAATATACAGAATGTGCAACCTTATCATGATCTGTAATGCTCTGTAAATTGTTAATAAAATAAGAAAAATTGTCAAGTCTTTTTGCGAAAAAAGTTTGATTTTTATAAAATACAATATTATTTTATTGATTAGAAGAATTCAAAGTGGTATAGTAATATAGTACGTATAGCTTGTTCATTGATTATAAGCGTTTAGGAGGTAGTGAGATGGCGAAATTTGTGACGGCAAAAGAAGCAGCAAAACTAATTCCTGACGGAGCAACGGTTGGTCTTGCTGGTATGGGTCTTTCCGGTTGGCCTGAAGAGATAGCTGTCGCCATAGCCGAAAATTTTAAGGAAACCGGTCATCCCCGCGGACTTAATCTTAAGCAGGGCAGCGCGATGGGCGATTGGAAAGAGCGCGGTGTCACCCGACTTGGCTACGAAGGACTTGTAACGCGTTGGTCCGGCGCACACGTGGGATCAGCTTTTGCACTTCGCGATCTTGCTGTGCAAAACAAGCTCCAGTGCCACTGCCTTCCGCAGGGTGTAATAGTCAATCTCTGGCGTGAAATAGCCGCCGGACGCCCCGGGCTGATTACAAAAACTGGTCTTGGGACCTTTGTTGACCCCCGCATAGAGGGCGGAAAAATGAACTCCGTTACGACCGACGAGCTTGTTGAGCTAATTAACTTCGGCGGAGAGGAGTACCTGTTCTATAAAGCCTTCCCGCTTGACGTAGCGCTTTTGCGCGGGACCATAGCCGACGAAAACGGTAACATTTCCTTCGCTAATGAGAGCGTTATTAACGAGGGTCTGGCGGTTGCCTCAGCGGCTAGAAACAGTGGCGGAATAGTGATAGTCCAGGTCGAATACCTTGCCAAGAAGGGAACCCTGAACCCCAAGGAGGTAAAGATTCCCGGTATACTTGTAGACTATGTTGTGCAAGCCACAAGCAAGGACGCATGCTGGCAGACTGAGGGCGTTTACTTTGAGCCCGCCTTCTCCGGTCAAATTAAGAAACCGCTCAGCGCTATTGAGAAGCTCCCGCTCGGCGAGAGAAAGCTTATAGCAAGGCGCTGTGCCATGGAGGTCAGAAAGGGTGACGTGGTCAATCTCGGAGTCGGGATGTCCGCGGATGTAGCGAATGTGGTGGCTGAGGAAGGTCATAGTGATGATATCACCATGATGACCGAGAGCGGAATGATCGGCGGAGTGCCGGCAGCCCTTCCAAACTTCGGAAGCGCTTATAATCCGGAGGCCACACTGGACCACGGTTCAACCTTTGATATTATAGACGGCGGGGGACTTGACATTACGATTCTGGGTCTCGGCGAATGCGACCAGTACGGAAACGTCAACGTCAGCAAATTCGGACCCCGACTGACAGGCCCCGGCGGGTTTATAGATATTTCACAGAGCACGAACAAGGTTGTCTTCTGCGGCACCTTTACGGGTAAATCCAAGCTCGCCGTAGGCGACGGAAAGCTCACAATAGTGCAAGAGGGCACTATAAAGAAATTTGTCAAGGATGTTGAGCAGATTACCTTCTCCGGCAAGTATGCGCGTCCGGATCAGGAGGTTATGTATGTTACCGAGCGCTGCGTATTTAAGCTGATAGACGGTAAAATGACTATTACAGAGGTAGCACCAGGTATAAACATCGAAAAAGATATACTCCCCCATATGGGTTTCACCCCTGAAATTTCTCCCGATGTTAAAGAAATGGACAGCGCTCTATTCTCGGAGAAGTGGGGCAAGCTCGGAGAGACTCTGGGCAATTAAATAAGTTATTAAAGTATATAAAGACAATAACAAAGGAGGCACAACACATGATTTTTTCGGAAAAACACGAATTAATCAGGAAACTGGTCCGCGATTTCGCTGAAAAAGAGTTCACCAGCGATATCCTGGACGAACTGGATGAGACCGGAGAATTTAATTGGGAAATGCATCGCAAGATGGCAGCGGCCGGCTTTATGGGAACAAAGATTCCCAAGGAATATGGCGGTCAGGGCTCAGATTATCTCTCCTATGTAATCATGATAGAAGAGCTTGCCCGAATCAGCCCTGTTCTTAGCTTATATGCGAACACTTCCAACTCGCTGGGCGGCGGCCCTCTGCTGCTTGCCGGCAACGAAGGGCAGCTCCAGAAGTATCTCGTCCCCGCTGCAAAGGGTGAGAAGATACTCGTATTCGCTCTGACTGAGCCCGGCGCCGGCTCCGACGCGGGCGGAACGTCAACCACCGCAGTTGTCGACGGCGATTACTTCGTTATGAACGGAAGAAAAACCTTCATCAGCGGAGCTCCGATGGCCGATTACTGCATCGTATTTGCCAAGACTGATCCCTCGCAAAAGGGCGCAAGGGGCATATCCGCCTTTATTGTCGATATGAAGCTTCCCGGCGTTTCCCTTGGCAAGGATGAAAAGAAGATGGGTATTCTCGGATATCCTACCTGCGACGTTATACTTGAGGATGTCCGTGTTCATAAGAGTGACCTGCTCGGCGAACTCAACAAGGGCTTTGCAAACGCAATGAAAACCCTCGACGGCGGCCGCCTCGGCGTTGCTGCACAGTCTTGCGGCGTTGCTCAGGCCTGCCTTGACGAGGCTGTCAAGTATGCCAAGGAGAGAAAGCAGTTCGGACGCCGCATAGCCGACTTCCAGGGCATAAGCTTTATGATTGCCGACATGGCGACAGAGCTTGCCGCAGCCAAAGAGCTTGTTTACAATGCTGCGGTACTCAAGGACAAGAACAGCAAAGAGGCCGCTGTTGCATGCTCCATTGCCAAGTACTTCGCATCCGAGATGTGCAACCGTGTTGCTGCTAAGGCTGTCCAGATCCATGGAGGCTATGGCTACATTAAGGATTACAGAGTCGAGCGTCTTTACCGTGACGCCCGCATAATGACAATTTACGAGGGAACTTCCCAGGTTCAGCAGATGGTTATTGCGGCCAGCCTGCTGAAGTAAGGAAAGGAGCAGAATATGAAAATTATTGTTTGTGCAAAACAGGTGCCCGATACAAACGAGGTAAGAATCGACCCTGTAAAGGGAACGCTTATCCGTGACGGAGTGCCTTCAATACTTAACCCTGACGACGCCAACGCCCTTGAGGCGGCGCTTACCATAAAAGACCAGAACCCCGACAGCACCGTTAGCGTTATCTCGATGGGACCCCCGCAGGCCTGCTACATGCTTCGTGAGTGCCTTGCGATGGGCGCTGACGACGCTTATCTCCTCTCAAGCCGCGCCTTCGGCGGAGCCGATACCTGCGCGACTTCAACGACTCTTGCCGCAGGCATCAGAAAGCTTGGAAAGTTTGACATAATCTTTGCAGGACGTCAGGCAATAGACGGCGACACAGCCCAGGTCGGTCCCCAGGTAGCTCAGCGCCTTGGCATCCCTGTCGTTACCTATGTTCAGAAGATTCGTGAATTTAAAGACGGCACTGTCGTAGTGGAGCGTCAGCTTGAGGATGGCTTTGAGGTTATCGAGGTCAAGACTCCCTGCATGCTGACCGCCGTCAAGGAGCTTAACAACCCGCGCTACATGACCATAGGCCGCATAGAGGAAGCCTACACAAAAGAAATAACCATCTGGAACGAAGACGACGTAGCACTCAAGCCCGAGAGCTGCGGCCTTAAGGCAAGTCCGACCCAGGTATTCAGAAGCTTTACACCGCCCCCAAAGGGCAAGGGTGAGATGCTTTCCGGCACTATCCCCGAGATGGCGGCTACCCTGGTTAAGAAGCTCACTGAAAAGCATTTGCTTTAATTTGCAGAAGGGATGTGAAAAACCGATATGGCTATTAACGTAATCGCTGAAAAATGTAAGGGTTGCCAGAAATGTATCAAGGCCTGCCCGTTTAACGCTATAACAATGGAAGGAAAGCTCGCTGTTATCGGACCTAGCTGCACAAGCTGCGGCGCATGTGTTGAGGTTTGTCCGTTTGATGCCATTGAGAAGACCGATGAGGCCGTACATACGGCTGATATAACAGCATATCACGATGTTTGGGTATTTGCTGAGCAACGCGATGGCCAGCTCATGAGCGTTGTTATAGAGCTGCTCGGAGAGGGAAGAAAGCTTGCAAATGAGATCGGCTGCCAGCTTTGCGCAATTCTCTGCGGCGAAAATGTGGACGACCTCACCGCCGAGCTGATTGCTCACGGCGCGGACAAGGTTTATTACGCAAACATGCCCGAGCTCAAGACGTATAACACCGACGCATATACAAAGACCATTTATGAAGCCATCACAAAGTATAAGCCTGAAATTCTGCTCCTCGGCGCAACGCACATAGGCCGTGACCTCGGTCCATGCCTCGCCGTTAAGTGCGGAACCGGCCTCACCGCCGACTGCACAAAGCTTGACATAGACCCCGAGGACAAAAAGCTCAGGCAGACCCGTCCCGCCTTCGGCGGAAACCTCATGGCTACCATTATCTGCCCCAACCACCGTCCGCAGATGTCCACTGTTCGTCCGGGCGTTATGGACAAGGCTGAATACGACAAGAACCGCAAGGGTGAAGTCATTGCCCTGACCCCCACCTTCAAGGAGGGCGATATCCGCACAAAGGTTCTTGAGATAGTAAAGAGCGTAACCGAGCTGGTTTCCCTGACCGACGCTGATATTATCGTCTCAGGCGGCGCAGGACTCGGCGGACCCGAGGGCTTTGAGCTGCTTAGAGAGTTTGCGAAAAAGCTCGGCGGCGTAGTTGGCGCCTCCCGTGCGGCAGTCGACTCCGGCTGGATTGACCACGCATATCAGGTAGGCCAGACGGGTACAACCGTTAAGCCCAAGCTCTACTTTGCCTGCGGCATTTCCGGAGCTATCCAGCACCTGGCCGGTATGCAGAATTCCGGCTATATAATAGCGATCAACAAAAACGAGAATGCGCCGATCTTCGAGATTGCAGACTACGGCATAGTGGGAGACCTCTACAAGGTCATCCCCGCCATAATGGAAGAACTCGATAAATAATAGCGCTAACTCAATATTGCATAAAATATGGGGGGCGGGTCTTATTTCGCCCCCCACAGAATATTAATAATCTGGGGGAATTTTCTTGGCAGAGCTTATAGACATAACCATGGGGGAACTTTTGAAACGTACAAGTTCCGCATACGCCTCAAGGCCCGCCATTGAGTTTAGTGGGAGAGTATGGACCTGGGCAGAAGTAGACGCTTCATCAGATGCCGTTGCCAGGGGACTGCTTGCTCATGGAGTATATAAGGGCTGCCATGTCGGCATCTTTGCCCCCGACAGGCCAAGCTTTATAATCTTTATGATGGCCGTCGCCAAGATCGGTGCTGTGTCTGTGCTTATCAATCCCATGCTTAGCAGCTCTGAGCTTGAAATTCTGCTTCTGCGGACCGACGTTGAATACCTAGCAGTTGGAAACCGCCACAAGAACATAGATTTGAGGGAGACGGTACGCGGTCTTTCCAATCTCCCGCTTTTGAAGGAAATTATCTACATTGGGGACGCGCTGGATGACTCCGACGAGGTTGAGAGGCTCATCAGCGAAGGAATCAAATTTGAAAAAACTCCGGAGGGCCGAGACGCATTGAGCAAGGCCGCGGCGCAGGTGAAGCCCTCAGACGTCGCAACCATACTATTTACCTCCGGGACCACGGGTACACCCAAGGCTGTGCTCATCACGCACCATTCGCGAGTAAACAACGCCATACTCCAGGCAGAGGATTTGAGAGCGAGCTGTGAGGACAGGTTTTGCCTTGCAATTCCGATATTTCACTGCTTTTGCCTCTCTGCAACGGTGCTGGCGGCCCTTTCCGTCGGGGGTGCAATTTGCATTCCAGAGAACAACCGTACTGCAAACGTCATGAAAGTCCTGTCCGAGGGCAGATGCACAATCTTCAACTCGGTACCGACACTGTTTTATGCTCTTATGGCAAGACCGGACTTTTCTGAGTATGACATCTCCGCGTTGCGGATAGGGCTTATCGGCGGGGCGGGCTATACCCCTGAACAGTTTGAAAACATAGAGCGGAAGTTTGACTTCTGCCTGCTCTCTTCGCTCGGGATGACCGAGGCGACCGGGGGCGTCACCGTAACAAGCCCAGAGGACTCTCTAAAGGTGCGCAGTACCACTGTCGGGCGTTTTATGCAGCATACCAAGGGAGTCATTTTAGATTTAAAAACGGGTGAAGAACTGCCCTCAATGGAGGTTGGCGAAATCTGTATTTCGGGATATCTGGTGATGAAGGGTTATTATAAGAATCCGGAGCTCACCAGAAAGGCCATCGACGAGCAGGGCAGACTGCACACGGGAGACATGGGATTTTTGGACGCTGACGGAAACCTTCATATGGCCGGCAGAATAAAGGAACTTATTATCCGTGGCGGAGAGAACATCTCGCCCGTCCAGATAGAAGACTGTCTGCTGGAGCGAGATAAGCGAATCGTGCAGGCGAAGGTACTGGGCATTCCTGACGAGCACTACGGAGAGGAGATTTGCGCCTGCATTATTCTAAAGCAAGGCGAAACAATGTCTGAGGAAGAGGTTCGCGACATTGCCAGAAAAAATCTTGCCTCCTTCAAGGTCCCTAAATATGTCTTGTTTTTTGATACATTCCCCACCAGCAGCCAGGGCAAAATATTGCGCGGTGAGCTGCTAGAGACCGCTGTAGCGAGGATAAGGGAGCGGGGCAGCAGATAGAGCCAAAACCGCATCCAAGGGTGGGGAGACTAATTTAGTCTTAGCCAAATTTAATTCTTCAATAACTTTGACGAAAACCCAATCGGGTGTGTCTCAATGAGACACACCCGATTTTTGTAGTTCTATTGATTTTATACCTGAGGCTTTGCATCGAAAATCAGAGAGATATCGAGGTAGGAGCCATCTCGGTAAACTCTCAGCTCAACCGTATCGCCTGCCCTGTGCCTTGCTCTTGCAGACAGCAGGTCCTGCAGCGAGGATATTTTCCTGTTGCCCATTTCAACGATAATATCCCCCTCCTTGATTCCGGCATGGTCGGCTGCGCTTCCCCGCTCGACGGAATGGACCAGCGCACCGGCAACGGAATGCTCGGCCACTGTTGCGCTTGTCACGGTGATGCCTATATAGGGCTTACTCCTGACATAGCCGACATCAATAATATCGTTTACCATGTAACGGACATCATCAATCGGAATAGCAAAGCCCAGCCCCTCAACACCGGCGTCGGCATACTTCGCTGTTACGATACCGACCACCTCACCATAGCTGTTGAATACTGGCCCGCCGGAATTACCGGTGTTTACCGCCGCGTCTATCTGGAAGGTATTTATGTCACTTGAATTGTCCGTGGATATAACACGATACAGGCCGCTGACTATACCCGCAGTCATTGAGAAATTGAGTGTTCCAAGCGGGTCGCCAATTGCGTATATGGGCGAGCCGACCACCAGATCGTCTGAGGAGCCCAGGCTTACGGGTGTAAGCCCCGATTCGTTGATTCTCAGGACCGCCAGGTCGTTATCCTCATCATAGCCTATAACCTTTGCCTCGTATGTCTTTCCGTCATAGAGGGTTACACTTATCTTGTTAGTGTCCGCGCCGTTTATGACGTGGTAATTGGTAATTATATGCCCAACCTCGGATATAATAAAGCCCGAGCCTGAAACAGTGCTTGTAAAGGGGTTGCCGTACATTCTCTCGGTGACGACAGAGGAGATACTGACGCAGGAAATTACACCCTTTTCATAGACCTGCGAAGCTGTAAGCGGCGCGCCGCTCCTCTTATTCGTTGCAGAGTTCGCCGCCGTAGAAAGCTGGGGCGGCTCGTCTTCCTGGCTCGCCGGGGCATCCAGCGCATAGCGCTGGTAGACTACAGAGCCGCCGATTAAGCCTCCGAGCAGGGCAAAGCAGAGACACAGCGAGATTATTCGCAAAAGTCCGCGTTTTTTCTTCCCGGGCGGCTCATGGGCCGGTGGGCGTGGGTTGCTGCCCTCCGTCGCCTCTATGAGGAATGAATAAGAATCACCCATTTTTATTTCATTATTAATGGCCATAAACCGTCCTCCCAAACCAAATATTTCCGAAGTGTTACTATATTCTAATAATTATATGTGTATAAGAAGTGAATATAATTTAAAAAATTTTTTACAAGTGATAGAAAACGACAGCTTTTTGCGATAAAGCATCCTCGCAAGGGCCGAGGCGGAATCAGCTGACATGTCAGGTATAATAATTGCAGAGCAATTATTATACCATAAGCTCACTAATAATTTGCGCGTATTTGAGCGGGTCGTCAATCGGCTGGTCAGCCAGCATGAGGGCTTGGAAATACAGCAGGTCGGCATACTTTGCAGCCCTTTCGCGGTCGCTTTCAAATGCAGCTTTAAGCGCCGCAAAGGAGGCGTGGTCACCGTTTATCTCAAGTACTCGCTCAGCCTTTATCTTGTTATCATTTCCCGGGATTGAACTGAAATACTTCTCCATCTCCAATGTAATGTTACCCTGTGAGGAAAGGCATACCGGGTGGCTTTTCAGCTTGGTCGTCAGCCTGGCCTCGGATATCTTCCCGCCGAGCGTTTCCTTTACGAAATCGAGCAGCCCGCGGTTTTCCTCCTGCTTCTGCTCCGTCTCCTTTTTCTCCTCCTCGGAGCTAAGGCCGGTGTCCTCGGCGTTTATGGACTTAAACTCCTTGCCAGAGTACTCGCCCAGGATGCTCATTACAAATTCGTCAACATCATCGGTAAGATAGAGGATGTCATAGCCGCGCTCGCGCACAGCCTCTCCCTGGGGCATGGCCGCAAGCCTTGAAACGCTCTCACCGACAGCATAGTAAATATACTTCTGGTCCTCGGGCATGGCGGCCTTGTATTCGTCAAGTGTTATCAGGCCCTCGGCTGAGGCGTGGTGGAACATAAGAAGCTCTGCGAGCATCTCCTTTTTCGCGCCGAAGTCGCCAACAGTGCCGTATTTAAGCTGCAGCCCGAAGCTCTTATAGAACTCCTCGTACTTCTCCCGCTCGTCCGTCAGGAGCTTCTTCAGCTCGGATTTTATCTTTTTCTCAATATTCGTGGCTATGACCTTCAGCTGGCGGTCGTGCTGAAGCATCTCGCGTGAAATATTGAGAGAGAGGTCCTGGGAATCGACAATGCCGTGCACAAATCGGAAGCACTCGGGCAGAAGCTCGGAGCAGTTTTCCATTATCATTACGCCGTTGGAGTAGAGCTGAAGCCCGGCCGTGTAATCGCGTGTGTAGTAGTTGTACGGCGCCTTTTTAGGGATGTAGAGAAGGGCCTTGTAGGAGACAAGCCCCTCGGCCGATACAAGAATTGACCTGACCGGCTCATCCATGTCAAAATACTTCTCGCGGTAGAAGAGGTTTAAGTCCTCATCCGTGAGCTCGGACCGATTGCGCTGCCAGATGGGCACCATGCTGTTTATAGTTTCTCCGTCCATTATTATGGGGTAACGAATGAAATCGGAATACTTCTTTATAATGGAACGCAGGCGGAAGCTGTCGAGAAACTCACTGTAATTCTCGCCCTCCGCGTCCTCCTTTATTTTCATTATTATATCCGTTCCGACGCCTTCCTTTTCGGCCTTCGATATCGTATAGCCGTCGGCACCCGAGGACTCCCATTTTGAGGCCTCCTGCGAGCCATAGGCCCTGGAAATGACAGTAACTTTTTCGCTGACCATAAAGGCGGAATAGAAGCCCACGCCGAACTGACCTATAATATCAATACCCTCGGCCTTTTCCGGATCAAGCTCACTTTTAAAGCCGAGCGAGCCGCTTTTCGCAATGACGCCGAGGTTTGACTCCAGCTCCTGCGCGGTCATCCCGATGCCGTTGTCGGAGACGGTTATGGTGCGCGCATCCTTGTCCAGCTCTATTTTTATAGCAAAATCGCTTCGGCTGAGGCCGACCTTATCGTCGGTCAGTGAGCGGTAGCACAGCTTGTCCACAGCGTCGCTCGCGTTGGAGATAAGCTCGCGCAGAAAAATCTCCTTATGCGTGTAAATTGAGTTGATCATAAGATCCATGAGTCGTTTCGACTCTGCTTTAAACTGCTTCTTTGCCATTGCTTTTGTCCTCCTATCCTTGGTTATCAGGGAAGTGCCTCTTAAACTAAAGCCCTTTCAATATGGGCAGGGGGCGGTTTAATCAGCCCCTCCCGAGGAAATTTAATATGGTTTTATTATAGAGCGCGGCCTGCTCCGCATGGACGAAGTGGCTGCCGCCCTTAAAAATAAACAATTCAGAGTTTTCTATGCAGTTGTGAAGGTACTCGGTATGCTCTCTAAGTATCATGTCGTTCTCCCCGGCCGTTATCAGAACGGGCAGTTTTATCGACTCAAGCTCCGCCTTCGTGAAATGCGGTTCTTTGAGCATGAGCTCCCATACCTCCAGCCTGCGCGCTGCGCTGCGGCTGAAAATAGCTTTAATCGAGAGAAGGCGGCGGGTCTTCCGCATAAGCGCCAGCTCGCGCGGTTCCAGACCGACGGGGTCTGAATTAGCACCCGAAAGAATGAGCGAGGATATGCGCTCGGGGGCCATAAGCGCAAGGTGCAGGGCGATGTTGCCGCCGTCGGAAAAGCCCAGAATATGGGCCTTTTTCAGCTCAAGTGCGTCCATAACCGCGAGCACGTCGCCGGCCATCAGCTTCAGCGTCAGCCTTTTGTCGCCGTGGGTGGAGTGGCCATGTCCGCGGCTGTCAATGGCGATACAGCGAAAGTGCTCTGCAAAAGCGGGGAGCTGCCGGTCAAAGCAGCTGCGGTCCTCGCCGTTTCCGTGGAGCATTATAAGCCCCTCGCCCTCCCCGACCTCGGCAAGGCTGATAAGAGCTCCGCCCGAGCGAATGGTTTTTTCCTTGTAGCTGTCCGTCATGTCGCCTCCTTATACATGGCGGCGCTGAGGCAGAGGTGAACGAACCGCCCCATGCTTTGCTTTTTATTCAGTGCCCTGCCAAGACAGGCCTGCGCTGAAAGCTCAGCCGCGGCGCCCGACGCACTATCTACTGTGCGCTGGGCGGCTTAGGCTTTCTGCGTTGCCTGCCGCTTCTTTTGGGCCTCTTGGAAGCCGGCTTAGCGGGGGCGGGGATCTCCTGCTCCTCAATGGCTTTAACGGCTTTGTTAACTTTAGTATCCGCTCCGCCGGGTCTGGGTTTCCCTCCGCCCCGGCGCTTGCTTCTTTTCTTAGTATCCTGAGTCTTTCCGCCGCCGGCCTGCGGAGTATTCGAGCTAAGCTCGGAAATTGGCCTCGGCTGCTTAGACTTTGGCTGCTGCTGAGGCCGGCGCTCCTTGTCAGAGTCCTCCTTGGGCTGCGCCTCCTTTGCAGGCGGCTTGTCAGAGAGGCATACAAACCTGTCAAAAATGGAGGGGGAGATCATCTCAGGCTGCGCCTCCTCCTTTTTCGGAGCGCAGGATACGGTCTTGCCAATGTCGCAGAATGGCACGACATGGAGACCGGCTGTGTCGCCCTCGTCCACCCGAACCTTCACAGTCTGCCTGAGAAGGTTAACCTCGGTTACAATACCTTCGCCCATGGGCGTGACGATGCAGGCGGAGACCTTGGGCGCGTTTTTGATAAGATCCTCATAGGCGGCCTGCTCATATTTCAGACAGCACATCAGCCTCCCGCAGGTCCCCGAGATCTTGGTGGGATTGAGCGAAAGCGACTGTGTTTTAGCCATCTTTATAGAGACCGGATGAAAGTCATCAAGAAAGGTGCTACAGCAAAAGGCTCTGCCGCAGATACCCAGACCGCCCAGCATTTTAGCCCCGTCGCGCACGCCTATCTGCCTGAGCTCGATGCGGGCCCTGAATACCGACACCAGGTCCTTTACAAGCTCACGAAAATCAACCCTGCCGTCCGCGGTAAAGAAAAAGAGTATCTTGCTCCCGTCGAAGCTGTATTCGACATCGACCAGCTTCATGTCCAGGCCGTGGGCCTCTATTTTTTGCAGGCAGATATCGAAGGCCTTCTTCTCCTTCTCCTCATTCAGCGCTGCTTTCTGCCTATCTTCCTCGGTGGCGATGCGCACTGCCGGTCTCAGGGGCGGCACAATGGCAGAATCGTCCACCTCATGGTTGCCCGCGGTACACTCTCCGTATTCCAGGCCCTTCGCCGTTTCGACTATCACATGATCGCCCGGCTCGACTACAAGGCCGCCCGGGGCAAAGTAATAGACCTTACCGGCGTTTCTAAATTTTATACTTATAACTTCTGTCACCGTGTTTCCTCATTTCAAAATCGTATTGGCACAGACGGCGAGCGCGCCGGATATGGAACCGGCCCCCACGTTGCTCTGAGCCATTTTAATCAGTCGTGAGACCAGGTCGCAGACCTTTAAATAGCGCTCCCTGTCCCCGGTAATGTCAAGGCGCATTTTGCGCACGAGGGCGGCGTTCAGCCCGGTGAGAAAGTCCATGAGCTCGACCCTGTCCAGCTTTTCCAGGCCGACGGCAAAGGAGACCATCTCAAGCGGGTCGCCGTTTTCGAAAATGCTTATAAATTCTAATGCGAGGCTGTCATCCGCCGGCGTTTCAGAAGGCTCGGAGCTGATAAACAGCTCGATGCATCTTGAGCGCAGGGTCTCAAGAAAACTGCCGGGGTTTTCAGCCAGTAGGATAAATGCCGCGTGCCGGGGCGGTTCCTCAAGCACCTTAAGGGCCGCATTCTGACACGCGTGCGTCAGGCAGTCGCCCTCGGGTATGACGTAGACCTTCTTCTCCGCCTCATTCGGCAGGACGAATGCATCAGCCGCCATATCCCTTATTATATCTACCGCATAATTTCGCTTATCCTTTTCCCGGAGAACTGGCTTTATATCCGGGTGGATGCCGCCGAAGACCTTGCGGCAGTCCCTGCAGCCCAGACAGGGTTTTTCGTCCGCGCCCGAGCAGAGCATGGCGGCAGCGAGTATGTCAGCGAGCCTTTGCAGGGTATCCCTGTTTTCACCGTAAATTATATAGGCGTGGCTGAGCCCGCCGGAAGCCATGGCTTCGGATAGACGCGCCTTTAGCGCGGTGTTTCCGTCAAGGCCGGGGAAGTTCATTGGCGTACCTCCAGCCGTAAGAGTAGTATTATTTGTGGCTTTTTACTTAAGTGCGCTGCCTAAACCGGGCAATATACGCTCCTAAACATCTACTTTCGCTATTATATCATAAACTCTGTTTATGATATATGGCCATGTGGCGCGCCCTCGCGCCACGGCCTTTTAATTTTTAGCGCGTGCCCTCGGAGAGGGCACATGCGAATATAATAATTGCTTCGCAATTATTATATCATAACCAATTATAGTTTGCGATAATTTTTTTACAGCCTTTCTCAGGACCTGGAGAAGGCTGTAAAGCAGTATGGGTCACTGTTGCTAAAGAAGGGAATATATGATAGTATTATTGATATTTCGATAAAATTATAATCCGGAGATAAAAAATGTTTAACTCACTGCTCGGAACCTTCGTAAATACCGGCACCATTCTTTTGGGCTCCTTCATCGGACTGCTTTTCAACAGGCTCTTGCCTGAGCGCATCGGAAAGACGGTGATGGCCGGTATCGCACTGTGCGTGCTCTACCTTGGCATCGATGGTGCGCTGGCGGGCAACAACCCGCTAATTGCCATTATATCTGTCGCAATCGGAGCAATATTGGGCGAGCTTCCGGACCTCGACGGGAGATTCAACCGCTTTGCAGAACGTCTGGAAATGAAATTTAAAAAGGATAGCGGCCCCTCGTTAGCTGAGGGCTTTGTGACCGCGAGCCTTGTGTTTTGCATCGGCTCAATGGCGATTGTCGGCTCTTTACGAAGCGGACTTGCGGGAGACCACACGATGCTCTACGCAAAGTCGACTCTCGACTTTGTTACCTCAATTTTCTTAGCCTCTACCCTTGGTATAGGCGTTGCGTTTTCTGCGATTGTCATTCTGCTGTTCCAGGGCTCTATAACCCTGCTTGCGGGACTTGTCTCGCCGCTTTTGGGCGAGGCAGTCATAGCTGAAATGACCTGCGTCGGCTCGATTCTG
The DNA here is from genome assembly GCA_012520395.1 of Clostridiales bacterium. Classification (GTDB taxonomy): domain Bacteria; phylum Bacillota; class Clostridia; order Oscillospirales; family Oscillospiraceae; genus DUPK01. The sequence goes on along the minus strand of JAAYOL010000091.1, from coordinate 5,465 downwards.
ATAATAGGCATGGGTCTTAATATGCTCGGTCTCACCAAGCTAAAGATTATGAATTATCTGCCTGCAATTTTTATACCGATAATTCTATGTTTGTTTATGTGAAAAATAGAAATCGCAGGGGCGGCCGTTAGCGGTCGCCCTCGTTTTGAGCTTATGCGATGATAAGACAAGTCAAAGCACCGCCCCGGATAGTATATAGTATAAAAACATTCCCCTGCCGTAAAGCTCCGGCAGGGGAAAAATTCATTAAATTATTCCTGATCGATTGGCAGACCCGCCTGCTGACGCTCGCGAATTGCGTCCTTGCGTGAGAGGTTGACGCGGCCCCTGTCGTCTATCTCAGTTACCTTGACCCAGGTCATGTCACCGACGTTCAACACGTCCTCGACCTTCTCGACTCGGCGGTTTTCAAGCTTCGAGATGTGAATCATGCCGTCCTTGCCGGGCACCAGTTCGACAAAGGCGCCGATGGGCAGGATTCGGACGACCTTGCCGTAATAGAGCTTGCCGACCTCAGGCACGAACACGATGTTCTCAATGGTCTTCTTGGCGGCGCGGCAGGCTTCAATATCTATGCCGGAGATATAGACATTGCCATCGTCCTCGATATCGATTTTCGCGCCGGTGTCCGCAACAATCTTCTGAATGACCTTGCCGCCGGTGCCGATGACCTCGCGGATTTTATCGACATCAATCTTAAGCTGCAGCATCTTCGGAGCGTATTCGGAGACCTCGTCCCTCGGCTTGGAGATGCAGGGGAGCATGATTTCATCAAGTATCTTGATGCGAGCCTCCTTTGTAATATCAAGGGCAGACTCCACGATTTCATAGGTGAGACCGTCGTTTTTCAGGTCCATCTGGATGGCGGTGATACCCTTTTTGGTACCCGCGACCTTGAAGTCCATCTCGCCGTGGAAGTCCTCGACGCCCTGAATGTCAATAAAGGTAGTCCAGCGGTCGTCATCGGAGATAAGGCCGCAGGAGATGCCCGCGACGGGTGCCTTTATGGGCACGCCCGCGTCCATAAGCGCCAGCGTCGAGCCGCAGATGGCGCCCTGTGAGGTGGAGCCGTTGGAGGATACAACCTCGGAAACCACGCGGATAGCATAGGGGAACTCCTCGACCGGGGGAATTACCGGATCCAAGGCCTTCTCCGCGAGGGCGCCGTGCCCTATTTCGCGGCGGCCTGCGCTGCGGCTGCCTCTGGCCTCGCCCACGGAGTAGGCCGGGAAGTTGTAGTGGTGAATATAGCGCTTGCTGGTCTCCTCCCAGATGGTGTCGAGCTTCTGGGCCGCGCTTACGGTGTCAAGCGTTGCAATTGAAAGCACCTGGGTCTGTCCTCTGGTAAAGAGGCCCGAGCCATGCACGCGGGGTATGAGACCGACCTCGGCGGACAGCGCACGGATTTCGTCCATCGCCCTGCCGTCAACGCGCTTGCCCTCAAGGAGCCAGGTCTTGACGACCCTCTTCTGAATCCTATAGGTTATCTCGGGCATCTGCTCGTCTATTTCGGGATATTCCTCGCCGAACTCGGCTATCATTTTATCCATGACGACGTTGTAGCGTTCCTCGCGGACGTTTTTGTCGTCGGTGTCCATGCAGTACTCGACCTCGGGCAGGAACTTGTCGACAATCTTATCGAACAGCTCAGTATTGAAGGAGCTGCGATCGTATTCAAAGTCGGGCTTGCCAATCTCAGCCACCATCTGATTGATAAGCTCAATAACGGGCCTGATGACCTTGTGCGCCTCAATAATGCCGCCGAGCATAACTTCCTCAGAAACCTCGTTTGCGGCGGCCTCAATCATCACAATCTTCTCCATCGTCGCTGCGACAGTGACGGTCATCTGGGACAGGTCCTTTTCGGCAGCCGTGGGGTTGAAGATATATTTGCCGTCAGCATAGCCGAGAACCACTCCGCCTATCGGCCCATTGAAGGGGATGTCGGAAATAGAAACTGCGGCGGAGGCACCGAGCATGGCGGCAATTTCCGGACTGCAGTCCGGGTCGACAGACATGACTGTGCAGGTGATGACCACGTCGTTTCTAAGATCGGGAGGGAAGAGGGGGCGCATGGGACGGTCAATCTGGCGGCCTGAGAGAACGGCCCTTTCCGATGGCCTGCCCTCGCGGCGCAGGAAGGCACCGGGGATGCGACCGACAGCGTAGAGCTTCTCTTCAAAGTCGACGGAAAGCGGGAAGTAGTCGATGCCGGTCTTGGGCTTTGCTGAGGCGGTTGCCGCTACTAGTACGGTGGTTTCGCCGTAGCGCACCAGTACCGAGGCGTTACACAGCTCCGCGAGCTTTCCTGTCTCAAAGGACAGGGGGCGGCCGCAGAAATCCATGCTGTAAATCTTGTGGTTGGGGAATTCTCTTTTGTTTATTTTCATATTTCTCCTTCCGGCACGGAGTGTGAATTAGCCTTCGCCTTTTAGCACTTGAAGCTGGGACCGATATCCTCGGGCACATCTTCAACTGCTAAAGCAGCTCCGGCGCTCCGTGCCACAGCCTGGCATCGAAGCCCGCCTTGGGGGCAATTTTCGCGCCAGATTAGTTCAATTTTCTTGGCGGGCACTGGCCCGCGGGCGTTCAATTTTGCCTGACAAAAAACCGCACCTGCAAGGTCCGAGATTTTACCAGCCTGTGGGGTTAAAACGGGTTTGCATTATGTCGGCAGGCTAAGGCAAGGGGGCACTACTCCCGTCGCCATAAATCTGGTATGGGCGGCCCGGAGGCCGCCCGTACTGATAGACTTACTTTCTGATTCCAAGCTTTGCAATACAGGCTCTGTAACGCTCGATGTCCTTCTTTATGAGATAGTCCAGCAGATTTCTGCGCTTACCGACCATCTTGAGAAGGCCGCGGCGGGAGTGGTTGTCCTTGGGGTGAAGCTTGAGATGTTCGGTGAGCTGCGTGATACGCTCGGTGAGAATTGCAATCTGCACCTCCGGCGAGCCCGTATCAGTTTCGTGTGTGCGGTTGCTTTCGATTATTGCTGTTTTTTGTTCCTTGGTGATCATAGTATTGACATCCTTTCTTGAATTTATTATCCGCAGGCTGGGTTTCGGGCTGAAAGGCTCCACACAAAATGCGGTTTCTCCCGAAACTAAGCACAGGGAATAGAGGCGTATTACTACATTTACCTCTTTAAGCAAGTCATTCTATCATGTTTTTTTGCCAAAGTAAAGGGAATTATTATAAGAGAGCACCCTTTTTATGTCGAAACATCAGGTAGAGCCCCGCTGGAAGTAGCGCAAGGCTGAGCCACTGGGAGGTTGAGAGGAGCAGAAAAGCCCCCCGAATTATATCTCCCCGCACAAACTCCAAGCAAAAGCGCACTATTGAATATGAGGCGAGGTACAGCCCGGCAATTTTCCCGGCGGCTCGCTCCTTTCGCAGAAAGAGGAGCAGAGCGCCCGAGATAATCAGGAGCAGGGCCGACTCTAATAGCTGAACCGGGAAGCGGGATACGCCTCCAATTATAACCGCCGCCGGACCGGTATATTCTATGCCGTGGCAGCAACCTGCAAAGAAGCAGCCGACCCTGCCGACCGCGTGGGCAAGGGCGAGGCCGGGTACGAGTGCGTCGAACATACGAAGGGCTGAGAGCTTATAGCTACGGCAGTAGAGCCGGACGGCGACGGCGGCTCCGATAAGGCCGCCGTAGAAAACGAAGCCGCCGTAAATTACCGCGTTTAGAAGCTCGCTTCCAAGATAAAGCTCGGCACTGCGCGCCCAAAGCACCGGCAGCACTGTAATTACAAAGAGCAATTTGCCGCCGACCAGCATCCCTATGACAGCGTAGAGGGATGCAAAAAACACGTCCTGGCGGGCCAGAGTGCGATGTCCTGCAAGATATACGGCGGCAAGCATTCCAAGTGCCGCGCCGATTACGTTTAAAAGCCCGTACATGGCGACCTGACGGCCGAAAATACTTATGAAGGGCAGCACGGTATCGCCACCTCCAGTCAGCTGCGGATAAAGTCAGCCGCCTGCGTTACAGGGCCGCGGCACAGCCTATGCAGCCGACAGCTCCCATTACAAGTCCACAGGCAACAAATACGATGCCGCCGATAATCAGGCCGATTATGGACAAAACGAGGCCTATCGTGGCCATAGTTTTACTGTCATAAACTCCGGCGGACGCCATCTCCTTGCTCGATTGAACGCTCATAACTATGCCGAAGATGCCCGTTATCACGGCTGCGAGGGCGCCCATTCCCAGCCAGCAGATGACTACTGAGATTATTCCGAGTAAGAGGGAGGCCGTGGCCTTGCCCTTACCGTTATCATTCATTTATGATCCTCCAAACTAATAGCTTGTTTACACTTATGATGAACAAGAAATAAGGCAAATATAGCGGAAATTTAATAAAAATCGATTTCTCCGCCGCCGAGGACAACATCCCCGTCATAAAACACCGCAGACTGACCTGGCGCGGGGTGGCGTACAGGGGAGTCAAAGCTGACCTCCGCCTCCGTACCGGACGGGGTAACGAGAGAGGGGTACTCGGTTTTGGAATGCCGCACCTTTACGTTTGCGCAAAAGGGCTCCGAAGGGCTTTCCAGGGCTATCCAGTTAATTTCCTTTACAGGTATCTTATTGACACCGGAGCCGACGGGGGTCAGGACAATTTCATTTTTTTCCTTGTCGATTTTTGAGACATACAGTCGCTCACCCGTGGAAACACCGAGGCCGCGCCTCTGGCCGACGGTATAGTGGTGTATACCCCTGTGAAGGCCAAGCACCTTGCCGCCTGAATCCACGAAATTCCCACCGGGGGGAGTCTCGTAGCGGCGCTCAATATATGCGGCGTAGTCGCCGTCGGGAATAAAGCATATTTCCATGCTGTCGGGCTTCGACGCTACGGAAAGACCGAGACCCTGTGCAATTTCACGGATTTTTGGCTTCTCCATCGTGCCCAGCGGGAAGATAACGCGGCTGAGAATCTCCTGCGTAAGGCCCGACAGCATATAGCTCTGGTCGTTGTGGGACAGATTTTTCAAAAGCAGGGTTCTGCCCGTCTTCTCATCGCACCTTGTCCTTGCGTAGTGGCCTGTGGCGACGTATTTTGCGCCTATGCGGTCGGCGACCGCCAAAAGTGCGGGAAATTTTACGCGCGGATTGCACATAATACAGGGCGTGGGCGTTTTTCCCGCAAGATAGCCCTCTGCAAACGGGCGGCAGACACTTTTGTCAAGCTCGTCTGCAATTAAAACGACCTCAAAGCCTATGCCGAGCCTTTCGGCCGCGGCTCTTGCGTCTGCGGAGTTTCCCAAGACTATGTCGAGGAAGACCCCGTGCACCTCATAGCCTTTTTCCTTTAAAGTTGAGGCGGAAACGGCGGAGTCAACGCCGCCGGAGAGCCCCAGTACAACCTTTTCCATCCGGTCTCCTTCTATTTAGCGAAAATTACTTCCTTCGTTCCAGATAAATCATCAGTGCCGCGATATCGGCGGGGCTT
>JAAYOL010000090.1 GCA_012520395.1 Clostridiales bacterium | reverse complement strand
TCTGCTGTTCTTTCTTCCGCTGATTACCTGCCCCGAGTCGAGATATGCCAAATTTCATGCCAACCAGGGGCTGCTACTGTGGATTGCAGGTATAGCGGGCACCGTGATATTGGGTATCATCCCCATCGTTGGCTGGATACTGATGCCGGTTTACGGAGTCGTTATCTTAATTTTGGGTATTATGGGGCTCGTCAACGGATTCGGGGGTAAAGCAAAGCCCCTGCCCCTCATCGGCAAGTTTACAATCCTGAAATAAAATATAGTTTTATGAGTAAAGAGCTTTAACTTATTTAAGAGACAGGGAAATATTTACATATTAAATATAGAGCGGCAGTAAAGCCGCTGAGGTAAGAAGGGAGAGATACTATGAAAAAGATTTTAATCGGCCTTTTGGCGCTCATACTGGTCTTATCTTTTGCCGGTTGTGGCTCAAGGGAGAAGGCGGCGGAAAAGGCTGTTGAAAAAATGCTCAAGGGTGCCGGAGTGGACGTGGACATTGACGGCGACAAGGTGGTCATCAAGGGAGAGGACGGTCAGGAGCTGACCATTGGCGCGGACGAGTGGCCCACGTCCGACCTGGCAAAAAGCATTCCCGAATTCAAAGGCGGCAAGATTGTTTCGGTGATGGAAGCCGACGATTCGCTTTTTATTATGGTTGAGGAAATCTCAGATAAAGAGTTTACGTCCTATCTGGAAGAAATTAAGGAAGATTTTAGCGAGGAAACCTACGAGATGAAGACTGACACCGGCCTAGTGTATATGGCGGCAAATGGCGAGGACCTCAGTGTTATGCTCACTTATGAGAAAGACTCAGGATTTAGTATTACAGTTGCGAAGGCAGAGCCGGAGGAAGATTAACGGTGCAGGAGATTGAAGGCAAAGGTGTGGTGTCGTTTACAGCTTTCGGTTCGCTGAAGCGGCAGGTTCGCCACAGCCTGACACTTGAGTAAATTGCTGATATGTACCATAACCGCTCTGGAACTCCGATATTACCCGCCCCCCGGATAAGACTGTAAGCATAATACAACAAGCGCCAATCCTGGTGGATTGGCGCTTGTTGTATTAATTTCGGCTTGTTATCTTTTAGGTGCTACACATTTATTCTTATTTTTGCTCATTTCCATTTTAAAGCATCTCACAAAACTTAAGGTAAACTTTAGATTAACTTTATCTTGTATAAAAATCGTTATGTTACACTTATGGTTAATTAATATGTAAGCTAGGCAGCTTGACAGAAAACAAGGTGCCGGCTGGGGTTCAATAAATTATGTGACAATTATGGACGGTAAAGACTTAGTAAGCAAAAAAATAATATCGGAGAGGTACTTAATAATGAAGCGTATTATCAGCATAATTCTTCTGATCTGTATAATTTTCACTATACTTCCTGCAGATGCAATGGCAGCGGTATATGATTTAAATACAAGTACAATACACTCCGAGATATCACCAACACCGGAACAGATAAACCCGTTTGCTGACATATCGAAATCTGACTGGTTCTATGATGATGTTCTTTATGTTTTGGAGAATGGGATATTTAATGGTTCGGGTGAGGACACTTTCTCACCTTATGGCACTATGACTCGCGCTATGTATGTGACGGTCATCGGACGAATAGCGGGGATAAATCCAGATGACTATTTAGGAAACGGTAGCTTCGCCGACGTGGAAGAAAAAGCAATGGCACATTCACTCTTAAAGCCGCAGAGGGCTTTGTAGAAGGCGCATCCTACAAACTTGTATTAGATGATGAAAGGCTTACATTTGCCGACCAGGAGGACAATGTACGCAGATGTTCTTTTACTATAAAAAAGGAAGAAGTATATAATATTGAATTTAATTCTGATATTGTGTACATTCCCGATGACCATGTAGAAAACATAATTCAGGATAATGTCAGAATGCAATCTATATCAATACCCCTAGTAACAATGTCTGAGGAAGGAACTGAAACTAACACTTCTACTACCGGCAGCTTTAATTATATCGGGCCTGATCCATTGCCCTTTGGTATTGGGGATGTGCTGTGCATATATAGTGGAATCAATCCTAGTCTGGATGAACACAATAAAGACCATGTAAACGATAAGATTTCTTATGTAACTGTAACCGAGATTAACGGAAAGACAATAAGTTATACCGGTTCTGAGCCGAAGGATGTCCTTGTAATGCCCGAGTCCCTTCCTCTTTATGTAGGTGAAGGCCACTCCCTTACAGATTATGTCATCGATAGCGAAACCAAATCCGGATTCTTTACCACCTCACTATATAATCTGGAGTTTGAAAGATTCAGTGATATTGGACTTAGCGCGGAAACTACAATTGATGTAGGTGATTTTCTATTACTTAGTCCTGTACCATTTGACGAGATACTTAATGATAACATAACAGAAGAAGACCTGGACGATGTGGATATTTCCTATGCAAAGGTAACAAAGGTAGTAGAAAACGGAACTACTGTAAGCGTTGATTTTAAATTAATTACAGAGGAGGAAATGTTTGATTCCTTTAATTATCATTCGGTAACTGAGTTGAGCGGTGACCAATTACTTAGCGATGATGAGATAAAAGAAAATGAGATACAGATAGAAGAGCAAGTTATGGAAAGCGGCTTTGTAGATAAAGCAGCAACATATTTAACTAATCTGGCGCTTTTATCAGATCATTTTCAACAGCTTGCCGGTGAATATGGAGGCATGGAGTCTCTCAGAATTACTATGGATGATGGCTCCCATATGAGCACAAGTGATTTCCGCTTAATGGCAAGTGATAGTAAAGTAAAATTAAAAGATCCTATAGTGAAAGCATCAATAAACACAAAACCTCAAAATCTTAGCTCGGGAATAAGATGTGTTATATCTCTTTCTGTAACAATTGAAATTAAGACTGATGACGATAGTGTTATTAGTGTTAGACTAACCGGAAATTTTGTGGAAGAGTTAAAGGTTTCTTTTTGTTATGATGGTTGGGCTAAAAAGGAGGGCTGGTGGAAGTTTGTTGTCACGACTGATTACTTTATGAAAGCCGATATAGATATCCATAGTTTTACTGCGGTTAGCTTCGAAGCTTTGGTTTATACAGAGGGTGATGTAAACTCAATAGATATTGTTGCTAAGATTACAGATCTCCTTGGCGGTAAAGAAGATGATAAAAAAGAAATTACTGCCGGAGTCCAAGATCTCTACGAATTATATACCGATATGATGGAAAATGAGAGCGATTTTATTGAGATATTCAACCAAACGATCGTTGAAAAATCCTATAGCTTGCTTAAAGGAGCCATACAAATAAAATTTCAAGTAAGCTTTATCGTCTCAGGAGATATAAATGTTGCTATAGGCTGCAATTATGAATCAAAGGAAGCCGTACGATATAGCTACTGGGCTTGGCTGATAGATGAAAGTTCAGGTGCTAGCTCAGTTGACCTTATGAAGAAGGAATATTCTTTCCAGTTTTATGTCATGGGAAGGCTTGGCTTGCGGGTAGGAATCAAGCCTGAATTATTGACAGGTATTATTAATACAGATTATAACAGTATTGGATTAGAGGCGGAATCAGGTATATATATCAATGCCTATGGCTTCTTCTTCTATGAAAAGCTACATAAGAATAACAATAAAACGACTAAATCCGGAGCACTCTACTATGAGCTGGGATCATATTTAGATATGGCTTTAGTTGCCCAGGCAGGTAAAGGGAAGGTCAAAGCTAGCAAAGACTTGATAGGTAGGCAGACCCCAATACTCTCGGCTGGCACAAGATACTATATTTATGATTTTGCTTACGAAGATACCGAGGATATCGTATTTAACAGCAATTCCAAGACTTACACAGTCCCCATTGATACCTTTAAAATGATTAATTTAGACCTTAGAGAGGGAGAAATCTCTATTAAGACACAAAAAATCGGAGATTATGAGGTTAAGTTCTCGGATAAACGATTTGCTCTTAAGGATGGCAAAATAACGGCAAATGTCCCCTCTGATATCAAATATCTTGAAGCAGAAATGACGATTGTATGGAAGCAAGGGGCCCTTGCGTTTTCTTCAGTTCCTATTTCCCGTACATATAAGCTAGTGTGGGACACCCTTAAAAAAGACGGTTATACAATCTCCTTTGATAGTAATGGAGGAAGCACTGTTAAGAGTATTACAAAGAAGTACAATGAAAAGGTGACTGCGCCGAAAAATCCGACCAGGACCGGGTATACTTTCGCGGGATGGTATACCGATACAGCATTGAAACAAGCTTATACATTCTCAACCATGGGCTGGGATAACGTTAAGCTTTATGCGAAATGGACTCCAAAAACCGACACAATGTATAGGGTGGTGCACTATCAGCAGGACATTACCAACTGCAAAAAATATACACTGAAAGATACTGAAAACTTAACCGGAACAACGGGTGCTAATGTATTACCGGCAGTAAAGACCTATGCAGGCTTTGTGTCGCCTAGCAAAAAAGATGTTACAATTGCGGCAGATGGTAGCACTGTGGTTGAATACAGATATACTCGTAACAGTTATACAGTGACCTTTGTTCCTTATAATGGAAGTGACAATATTGTACAAACCTTGAAATACGGTGCGACAATTAAACCACCTGCTCTGTCAAAAACAGGGCATACCTTTACAGGTTGGGATAAAACTGTTGCAAAAACCATGCCTGCAAATAATTTAGCATATGAAGCGAATTGGGAAAAGAATACATATTCTGTTTCCTTTGATTCCAATGGAGGCGAAAACCCTGCAAGCATTACAGTTACATACGGTGAAAAATATGGTGAGCTTCCCGAACCTAAAAGGGAAGGCTATACCTTCCTTGGTTGGTATACCAGTGAAGTAGATAATGTTGGGTATGGTACACTAATTGATGAAAATACAATTGTGAGCACAACTTCAGCACAGATTCTGTATGCTAAGTGGTCAGGGAATCCTAAAACACCATATACTATTAAGCATTATCAAGAGAATATTGATGGCATTAGATATATAATTATTTTTGGTAAGGAAATTCCCATTGGCACAGCCGCTACTTTGAAGGAGGAGGAGAACCGAACCGGTACTGCAGGAACTGAGGTGACACCAGAAGTTAAGAATTATGCCGGTTTCACCTCGCCAAATAAAAAGACTGTTACTATAGGTGGTGATGGAAAAACAGTAGTTGAATACTATTACACCCGCAACAAATACAAACTGACCTTCAAGTCTGAAAATGGGAATAAAGACATAGTGACGACAGTTAAATACGGCGCACCCATCACCGTGCCTGAAGTGACTAGAGAAGGATATACCTTTGACGGTTGGACACCGGAGCCGGAAACCACCATGCCGGCAGAGGATACAATTTACACGGCAAAATGGACAGCAAACCCTTACACCGTTACATTCGATTCTAATGGGGGTAGTGTCTGCGAAGATTATATAGTCACCTTCGATTCTCCTTACGGCGACTTGCCGGCGCCAACACGCACAGAATATGTATTTGCAGGCTGGTATGATAGCGAAACAGATGACAACGGAAGCGGCACCGAATTAACCTCGTCCACCACTGTAAGCACCGCTGAAAATCATGTTTTGTACGCTAAATGGAATTCTACCGAGGCACCTACCGAACCGGAAGTTATGGTGTATAAATTATCACTGGAGGATGGGAAAATTGAAATATATCCGGATCGGTTTATTCAAAATGGAGTAATGACCGAGTTTGATAATAAGACATCAAAATTTATCATAAGTGACGAGTGTGTTGGCGATACACCACTGCATATATTTAATGACACGGAAAGTCCGGTGGTTTACGATATCACTCTTCAAAATGCTGTAATATCAGGGGGAGAATGGGCTACAGCTGTCAGAATCGACTATGATGGAGTGGCTGAGACTGGAAACCCAGATAACATTATTATAAACTTCACGATTGATGGAGTGGTAAAATTTAGCGGACACACACATTCGGGACTTCAAACGAATGGGCAGGTTAGCGTAAATCTTATAGGAACTGCGGGTAGCTCTTTCTACTGCGAAGATAGATATAGATATAATGAAACATGGGTAGCTGTAGGTTCCAAAATAAATCTAAAAGTTATATCAGAAAACTATACTATGAAGGTGGGTGGTAATGTTACCACAAATATAAAGGATGCATCTGGCCCTTACAGGTCGCCGTTGGAAATAACATTTAAATAAATAGCGTTAGGCGTTTTAGGCCGCATGGAAAACATGCGGCCTATTTTCTGCGTGCTTTGGCCGCTTTGTGCTCGCGATTGTATCATTTGCGCCCATTTTGTCAGACGATACTCCGCAGCAACTTCTCGTGTATCCATACAATCATTCCTCTCGCGGTTGAATTCGTTGCTTTACTTTTTGAACCTGTTCCATTGTGATGGTACCATTGTTCTGCCTAGTAAACTATATGACGCCCTACTTTACGCTTACATTTAAGGCTTGAATGCTTCCTGCCATTAGCCAAAAGGTGTGATACGACATGGAATTAAAAAAGGCAGGAAACCTTAAAGGTTTCCTGCACAATTTTGACCTATTGCAAAGTGTATTCGAGAGAGAAACGAAATGTACTGCCCTGATTAGCGACGCTTTCCACCCAAATTTCGCCGCCATGATATTCAACAATTTCCTTGGCGATTGCCAGACCCAAACCGCTGCCTTTGGCGGAAGAGTTTCTTGATTTTGCTCCTGTGTAAAGACGATTAAATAGAAACGGCAGATCGTCCGGAGCTATACCCGAACCGGTATCGGCCACTTCAAAAACTATGTGTTGATTCCTTTTTGACCATTGAACGGTGACTGAACCCTCCTTCGTATGCTTGATCGCATTATATACCAGGTTCGAAAACACCCTCTCAATCTGAAAAATGTCAATACTTAAGCAGATACCGGCACTTTCGGTGCTGGTGATATGGAAATGCAAACCTGCGTTTTGTACATCGTACCGAAATTTCTTATCAAGTTTCGAAAGAAGATCTGATAAAGAAATCTTTTGAAAATCAAATGCTTTGCTACGGGACTCAAGCTGGGACAACTCAAAAAGGTCGCTGGTTAACCTGGAAAGATCGCTGATTCGGTTCTGAATCAGCGCAAGGTATTTCTGAAGCTCTTCCTTGTCAGTTACAATACCATCAAGAATTGCCTCGGAATAGCCTTGAATCATTGTCATCGGTGTTTTTATATCATCGAGATGTTTGTTAGCAGCTGCTTTCTGGAGCTCTCGGCCTTTGAGAGTTTCTTGAGGGCTGTCTCCAAATCACTGTTAGACTGTTTCAGCTCAGCGGTTCGCTCCTGAACCTTAGCTTCAAGTGAATATAACAATTCATCCTTTTGGCGATCAGCAGTTATCAGTTTTTTCGACATCACTTCCACAGCTGTAAATGCCTTTGAGAAATTGGTGGCTAAAACAATCGACTGCGTAAACACCAGAACAATCAGACCGAATGAAGATAGGTTACCTGTTGTAATGATGGATCTAAAAAAGGTCAGAGTATAATCGTTAAAAGGTACGCTGAGAAACAGAATATCGTTAAGAGCGGTGACGATAAATACCACGCAGCCAAACGCAATAAGTGGCGCACCTTTCCGCCTTCTGGCACAAGCGAGTATGAGCGTATACAAAACAAATACAATAACTACGGCAGTAAAAAGTTGAAATCCAGGATTGACGACCGTAAAAATTCTTGCCGGCATAAGCAAAACAAAAAGGCTGAAACAAGAACCGGTAATTTGGGTAAACTTCAATGCCTTTTTGGGAAAATCATCAGGAAAAACAGACATTATAAACTGCGTAAAGATCGGCACCCCAATATAGAAGGTCAGGGTTTGGATTTTGTGCTGGATTTCCCAGTTAAAATTGGGGAATAGCTGAATTATGAAAATCTCTCCTACAAAAAGCGTTCTTATGGCGATCAAAATGCAGTATAAACCAAAATAGAAGGGCTGCCGGTTTTTCTTCCTGAACAGATAAAGGAATATATGATATATTCCCATAATCATCAGGCATCCGAATTGAAAAAGCTCCAGAGCGATATGGTTTTCACGCGTTTTAAATATTTGCGTCTCTGTTCCGAGCTTAATGCCCTCAAGCATTCCGCCGCTTCTGTGAAAGTAGTTTGAAACCTGAACGATGAGTTTTACGTTTGTGTCAACCGGATTCAAAGTTATGACTTTCGGATAGTATTGCGGAACTGACAGCTCTTTATCAGCCGCAACTTTTCCGCTTGATGTAAGGAGCGTATCGTCAAGCGAAAGCGTATAAGCTGTAAACATTCTTGGCAGTTTGAGAGCAAGTGAATCGATGTTATCGGGTAATTTGAGCGTAAGAACATATGTAGCACACCCATTGCCAGTCAGTCTACTATTATTCCAATCGTATTTATTCCAAGATCCCGGCACCCGAATATATTGTTTTTTTAGCGTCCGGACATCCTGCAAGTCCGAAAGTTCAAGGAGCTCTTCCTAGTAAAATTCCCATTCTCCATCCAAGGAAATCGTGCCGTCTTTCTCAAAATCATATGCCGTGAAATCTATTGTGCCGCTTACAGCTTTCGGTTTTGGCTCCGCTGAAGCAGCAGGGTTGCCGCAGCCTGACATTATCAAGAGTAGAGCACAGATAGTTGCGATGATAAGTATAGAGCCCCTATGTTTTGTATGCAAAGTCTAACCTCGCTTTACTTAATAGCTCAGTGAATATTTCTGATTTGATATGTCGGATTATAAGGGTGCGTTCAGTTTATATCCGGCACCTTTAATTGTCACAATCAGTTTCGGGTTTGAAGGATCAAGCTCTATTTTCTTACGTAAATTGCTGATATGTAGCATGACTGTTCTGGTGTATCCGATATTGTCGGCCCCCCAGATAAGATCGTAAATATGCGCAAGGCTAAACACCATATTCGGGTTTTGCGCAAGGAGCGCCAATATTTTGAACTCCTTCAAAGGAAGAGCAACCGGTTTTTCATTTATATATAATGTATGGCTTGCAAGGTCGATGGTAAGTCCGGATATTTTTATAACCTGTTCAGTGGAGGCGGTTTTGGAGGGGATCACGCGATTGCGGCGAAGATGCGCCTTTACACGGGCAACAAGCTCTCCTGGACTGAAGGGCTTTGTCATGTAATCATCTCCGCCTACCGCTAAACCCAGTATTTTATTGGCATCAGTACCCATGCAGCTCAGGAATAATATCGGACAGTCAGTCATTCTGCGAATATGCTGGCAAAGCTCGAGCCCATCGATATCGGGGAGCTGAATATCAAGAATAATGAGATCAGGTTTTTCTGTACTGACGATTTCTAAAGCAGAATTGCCCGATGCACATGTTTTGGGCTGATACCCGTTTCTTTTCAAATAGAGTGCTATAAGATCGCTTATTTCTTCCTCGTCATCAACGATCAGTATTGTTTCCCCTGCCATTTTGTGACCCAACTCCAATCCTTTTTGATTCCCGGCAAGATGCTTCCATGCAGCAGCTATATCTTGAATTGTGTTTGCATACCGCATAAAAAGTTCAGGAAAATCCATTTTCGTGGATTTTCCTGAACTTGGTGGAGACGAAGAGGATTGAACTCTCGACCTTACGGATGCGAACCGTACGCTCTCCCAGCTGAGCTACGCCCCCGAAAACCTGTCCAAATATTATGGACCGTCGATAATTATAACACTATTTTCAAAAAAGTAAAGAGAAAAAATCGATATTAGCAGTAATGCACAAAGTTGACTTTTTTCCGCTTTTATGATAATCTTCACAGCAAAGTATTCTTATAAATAAAAACACAATATCATAATAACGATATCGCTGAATCCAGAAATGGAATGGGAGAACCAATTTTGGGGTGAATCATGATTTTTTCATGTAGGGCATGCTTTCCGCCCGAATCCGTCAGCTAATCTCGTAAGCGTTGAAAGTGATGTAATCATGGCCTCGCCATGATTTAACAACGCTGCAGAAACTGTCTGCAGCTTATTTTTTGCTCAAAATTACTTACATTATTGAAAACAAAGGAGGGCGTTATGGCGATTACAGTAGGATTATTCGGATTTGGCAGGACAGGCTCTGCTGTTGCAAAGGAGATAATTGAAGACCGGGACTGCCAGCTGGCTTGGGTAATTAGAAAATCCACGAGCCACGAGGGGGACTTTGCCAGTCGTGTGCTGGGCTTTGATCACGAGGAGGGTAAAATATTCTCCATCCAGAGCATTGACTATGACACTTTCTTTGAGCAGGAAAAGGTCGATGTAATAATCGATTTTTCGGCATCAAGAGCTGTATCGGAGTATGAAAATGCTGTAAAAGCCGGTACGCGTATTGTTTCCGCAATATCCCGCTATGAAGATAGGGATATTAGGCAGCTGCGCGAGCTTAGCCGGCATACGGCGGTGCTGTACTCGCCCAATATCACACTCGGAGTCAACTTTCTGATTGAGGCTTCAAAGCTCTTAAAGCAAATAGTACCCAATGCCGATATTGAAATCGTTGAGGAGCATTTCAAGGGCAAAAAGGGCGTATCGGGCACGGCACTGCGGATAGCTGAGGATCTGGGACTGGATAAGCAGAACCATGTTAATTCCATAAGAGTTGGCGGTATAGTAGGCAAGCATGAGGTAGTTTTTGGACTGCCGAATCAGACAATCCGTATAGTCCATGAATCTCTGAGCAGGTCGGCCTTTGGTCAGGGCGCCATATATGCGGCCAAATGGATAATGGGTAAAGATAAGGGGATGTACACCATGGAAGAGGCAATATCTCTGGAATGTCCTAGCCCTACCGGACAGGGTGAAGCTTAACTAACGGCCTCTTTCTTATCTTTGCTTGATATATCAATCAATCTATGCTGGAATTGATAATCCAGCATAGTATTCTTGCTCAAACTCCATAGGACTTAGATCCCCTAAAGAGCTATGGATCCGTTTGGGGTTGTACCATGAGACAATGTAGTTCACCATTGCCAAGGT
>JAAYOL010000089.1 GCA_012520395.1 Clostridiales bacterium | reverse complement strand
CACCATGGATTCCGCTAACGCGTCAAGGTTTGCTAACAGCTGGCAGCTTGTCCGCAACCCGATTACCGGTACAATGGAGCTTGTTATGGCTATTGATTACAAGGCGGTTATTCAATCCCTTGCCGAAAGGGCCGGGCTTGTAAACGCAATCTCCGAGACTGGATCTATATATCTAAAGGAGGCCTCCGGTGATATCGGTCTTGGTAGCATTGAGGGAGACACGGCCCATGTAAGCGCGCCGGGCAATATTTTCGACAAGCGAACCGACCTTTCAAAGCCCAACATCGACGCGGCCAAGGCCGTTTTGAGCTCAGAAAACGGCAGTGTTGGAAGCTACGAGACCCCGATTAACACAAGGGTCTCCGAGATGACAGCCGGGGCGCTGGACGGAATAAGCATAATTAACACTGGAAATCTTGACTTCGGCGCCGACGCCGGCGACGGTCAGGTCAACATTGAGGTTGCGGGTAACCTTGACCTTACAAACAATAAGATGGGCGACCTTATGCTGGGCGTCATCAAAGCAAGCGCAAGTGCCATACTCAGAGCCGGAGCCTACGGCTTCACCCTGGGCGACAGCTTTGAGAACGACCAGTGGATACTGGCCGAAAGCATAGCCCTTTACGCAAGCGGCAATATTGGCACAGCAGAGACTCCCATCGTGGTAATGACCACAACGGGAACCCTCAGCGCCGTGTCATCGGGCGGCTCGGTAGTCATTGAGGAGATAAATCCCAATGGTATGCTTGTCGGGGACATTGAGGGAAGCTCGGTCACCCTTATCTTCAAGGGAAGCATCAAAGATGAAAAATCCGAAGAGCTTATTAGAGCGGCGGCCGCCGCAATCGCCGCTTTTGCTCTGGCCGAGAGCAGATACAGCTTGGCAGCCGGGGCATACGACACCGCCAATCATTACATCACCGTTCTCCTCCCCGAAAGGCTCGGCAGGGCGGCGGCCGAGGGGGATGTTACAAGGGCGCAAGCCAATCTAAACGGTGCCCAGACTGCCTACGGCACAGCCTACGCCGACCTTGCGGAGGCCGAGGCGGCCCTCGCCGCCATAGTAGGCGCGGGCGGGGAAGTAGAGCTCAAACAGGCCGAAATCGCTACGCTTGAAACACAGAAGAGCGATAAGGAAGCCGAGCTTGCACAAAAGCAGGCCGAACTTGATGGGCTTGATGCCGAAGACCCCGATTACGATACTAAGCTTGCCGACCTTGAGGCGGAAATAGACGTGCTCGGAATAGAAATCGCCGACCTTGCCTCTGAAATTGAAGTGGCCGGGGGCGAGCTCGCGGCTCTTGAGGCTGAGGCCGCTGAAATTGAGGAGATTATAGCTCTCTTCAATGCCTTAATCGATGCCGAGGCTGAGCTTGCGAGAATCGACGGCATAATTGATGAGGAAGCGGCAAGGGTAGACCTCGCCGGCCTTGCAGCTCAAAAGGTAGCTCTTGGAAGCGATCTTGAAGCCGCAGAAATCGCCAAAGACAACGCTCTGCTAGCCGCCGAGGGGGCAATGGCATCCATAGTCTCTGACGGGGATATTACCCTTACCTTCGATGCCGGGGCCGATATCGGGCAGTCCGATAATGCCCTTACAATCCAGCTTGGAACAAACGGCAGACTGGTCCTAAAAAGCGGTGTGGACACCCCTGCCTCAGAAGGCTCGATTGACCTTGAGGCCTGCGGCAACCTGACCCTCGGCAGCCCGATAAGCGCCTCGGGCGATATAAACCTTGCTGCCACCGGCGATATAACGGCTGCAAGCGACCTTTCTGGCACAGCTCTGACGGGGCAGAGCGCATCCATCAGCTCGGTTTCGGGCAATGTGGGCACATCGGCGGCAAGCCCCCTGCGCACAAGCATTTCGAGCATAAGCGCCTTGGGCAAAAAGGTCTATATCTCCAACAGCAGTTCCGCCGTTATAGATAGGGTTGTTGCCGATGAAGCCGACTTAAGCATCGGCGGAGACATCGGCGCCACGGCGACAGGGGCGGGACAGAGCAATATAATCACAGGCAAGCTGAAGTTAAGAGCGGACGGAAATATCGGTTCAACGACCGAGAAACTGGCCATTGACGCGAAGGAGCTGAGCGGAAGCAGTCGAAACATCAACATGATAAGCAATGCCGAGGCAATCAAAATCCAGAGCCTCACCGCCAGCCAAGCGGCGGACCTCACGATAAACGGCTCAATAACCGGAGGAAACATAACCGCAGGAGAGCTTTCAATAGCGGCCATCGGTAATGTTGGCGAAGGGGCCGATGAGCTTGAGGTAAACGTACCGCCCTCCAGGATAAGCATCGTGTCCGAACAGGGTGAATCCAGCTTCAAGAACCGTTACAGCGACTCGCAGGGTGGCGGTGACGGTGACGGTGGCGGAGGCGGAAGCGGCGGCGGAGCGCCCACCCCGCCCCAGACCCAGACGATTGGCAGTGAAAAGACCGGAATAACCGTTACCGGACTAATTAGTCCCACGGCCAAGCTGAAGGTCACCGATCAGCTGCTGCACCAGCAGGATGATTGCAGCGCCTGCGCCATCCTTAAGGCAATGCAGCAAGAGGGCATGGGCCTTCTGCTACGCAGCATTTCGCTGACCGGCGATTACGAAGGAACGCTTACCATCAGCATACCGGTTCCCGCCGAATACGAGGGAAGGACACTGACAATACTCTACAGTGAGGGCAGCACGTTAAAGAGCTCCAGCGCCGTTGTCAAGGATGGCAAGCTGACCTTCGAAACCGATACGCTCTCGTCCTTCTTAATACTGACCGGTGCAAACCCGGTGAGGGTGGCAGAACCGATGCCCTTTAAGGACCTTACGCCGGCCGATGGGTTCTACGCTGCGATAACCCAGGTGCACGGGCATGGAATAATGAGGGGCGTTTCCGAGGATGACTTTGCTCCCAACGACTCCCTCACAAGGGGCATGTTCATCACCATGCTCTACCGCCTCGCAGGAGAGCCTGAGACCCGCGGCGAAGCCGGGTTTGAAGACGTGGATTCGGATAGCTGGTATTCCGATGCCGTAGCCTGGGCAGTTGAAAACGGCATAGCTTTCGGCTTCGACCCGAGCACCTTCGGGACAGATGCAGACATCACGCGTGAGCAGATGGTAGTGATGATGTTCCGCTTCATGGCGCATAAGGGCTTCGATGTTGGCTCGACCGGCGACCTTTCGACCTATACCGATGTGTCCAGTATCTCAGACTGGGCCAGGGCGGCCTTTGAGTGGGCGGTCGGCGCAGGGCAGATAAAAGGCACTCTACCTGATGTCCTTAACCCGGCGGGCACAGCCATCAGGGCGGAATCGGCGATAATAATCTGGCGCTTTATGATGAAATACATGCAGCCGCAGATTATAATAGGCGGCTAAGCGAAAACCCAAAACAACAATCCTGTGCGGATTAAGGCGCGTATTGCACAGGTGCCCCCTAAAGGGCAAAAGTAAGGGCCACACCGAGGGATAAAACCTTCGGCGTGGCCTTTCTTATGTCTTGGAAAGAGGAAAACAAATCCCTATGCGGGACGGCTAGGCTGTCCCTTAAATCTAAGCACAAAATAAGGTCGCTTGACCGGACAAAAATCCGGCAAGCAGTACACACCACTTGCCGGATGCTTTCGCCAGACCTTAGCTATTGACATGGGGGCAAAATGAAACCCCCGGACACAGAACCGTGTCCGGGGGAAAAATGCGAATAAAATTAACTTATGCTACTTATGCTACGCCGTAGAGCTTCTTGGCAAGCTCAGCTGCAGAAGCTGCGTCCTCGGAATAGCCGTCAGCGCCAATTTCATCAGCGAAAGCCTGGGTTACAGGTGCGCCGCCGACCATGATCTTGACGGTGTCACGCAGTCCGGCTTCTTCGATGGCCTTGATGGTGGAGGTGAGCGCGGGCATGGTGGAGGTCAGCAGAGCGGAAAGTGCAACAACTTTACAGTCAGGATTTTCCTTCATGACCTCGATGAACTTCTCGGGGGGAACGTCGACGCCGAGGTCAAGGACCTTGAAGCCTGCGCCCTCGATCATCATGCCAACGAGGTTCTTGCCGATATCGTGGAGGTCGCCGGAAATTGTGCCGAGAATGACCTTGCCGATGGGCTCAACGCCCTGCTTCGCGAGGTGAGGCTGCAGAACTTCGACGCCCTTCTTCATTGCGCGGGCTGCGATGAGCATTTCAGGAACAAAGATTTCGTTGTTCTTGAACTTCTCGCCGACGATACCCATTGCGGAGATCATTCCGTCATTGAGGATGACACTGGGCTCTATGCCTTCGTTGAGCGCCTGCTCAACAAGTCCGCCAACAACCTTTGATTTGCCGGCTTCAACTGCGGATGCGATTTCTTTTACGATAGACATGGATAAATCCTCCTTATAAAATTATGTAGATGACTTCTGTTCTAGTCAAAACAAACGTAATTATGCGAGCTTATTGTATTCTTCGCGGGTCTGGAAGTAGACTTCACGCATGAGCTTGGCCATTGCGGGGTTTGTCCTAGCAAACATTGCGCCCGAGCTGAATACGCGGGTACAGCCCTTGTAGCGGGTTACAAAAGCGGTGGCTGCTGCGACAACGTCCTCGTCCGGGGTCTCGGGCGGCAGGAGAGACATTCTGGAGCCAAGGCATATTTTATCCCCGTACTCCTTAACCAGCATGTCGAAATCGTTCATCGACTGCGGTATCCACATGTCGACGCCGGCCTCTATCATTGCGGGAACAAGCATTTCGTTCTTGCCGCAGCAGTGGAAGTTGATATACATACCACGCTTGTGGCAGGATTCAGCCACACGCTTCAGATAGGGCACAAGCATCTCTCTGCAGGTCGCCAATGAGAAGAAGGGTGCGCGCTGGGAACCCCAGTCGTCGTGGAACAAAATCAGCTGGGTGCCGTAGTACTTCTGATAACGTCCGATGAGATCATCGTAGAAGTTACAAAGTTTGTCAAACAGCTTATGCACCGCCTCCTGTTGTTCCTCGTCGAGAAGCGCCATGGCGGCAGCTTCAAAATCGAGGAAGGAAATCAGACGCTCGAAAAGGCCGTTAAAAATCCAGGTTTCAATCAGCTTGTCTCTGTTCTTTTCAAGGTAGGGGGCGCTTTTCGCGGCGCTGCCCTCCCAGTCGTAATCGTCAAGATTCGGGAAGGTAATGATCTTCTCCCAGTCACATATATCCGCAACCTTGGGGTTGCCGGGCTTGACCATCGAACCTCCGACCGTGGGGACGTATTCCCACTCAATTCCGAACATGTCGATTCCGCCGTTTTCCTCAAGTGCTAGGGGCTCTGCATCCATGACATATCCGCGGGCGACATTGTCGGGGATAATACGGGGAATAATTGTAAAAGTATCCTCATCAGTAGGCATCCAGAAAGGAACTTTTCCCTCCAGCATCAATCTGAAATTCTCCACAGGCTGAATGGGGGTATAATAGGAAGGTGCTTCAAAGTTTTTTTCCTTGCCAAATTGAACCCGGACCTCAATTGCCTGAGATTCCTTCTGGCGATCTAAAGGGATTCTGTTCATAGTATATCCTTTCTGTGCTTTTGCAAGGTTATTTATAATGCAATATTGATTATACTATTCATCCGGGGTACAAGTCAAGATTATTTCTTAACCGGTCCTATACGGCCCTCTCTGAAAGCGGTGATATACTCGATGCAGTAATCGTCGAGACCGAGCATAGCTTCGGTAGCATAGATTGTGCCGAGCATACCTCTGTCAAGCGGATCGAGAATAGCACTGTCCATTCCGGCGTTCATAGCAAGGGTCATGAAAACCTGATTCAGAATCTTGCGGGCAGGCAGGTTGAAGGAAATGTTGCTCGCTGCGCCTGTTATATGGATGGTCGGATAGCGCTTTTTAATCTCAGTCATAACCTCAACTACCATGGCGATGCCTTCTTCAGAGGTGCAGAGCATTTCAACAAGCGGGTCGATGTGGATGCGCTCGGGAGCTATATTGTACTCCTTAGCCTTAGCCATGATGTTATCGAAAACTCTCAGACGGTCGGCGGCAGACTTGGGTATGCCGGTGTCGTCGGAAAGAAGTGCGATAACTTCCCACTTTGTGTCTGCTATAACAGGGAAAACAAGGTCCATTTTGTCACCCTCGCCGGAGACGGAGTTGACAATGCCCGGCTTCTTGCAGAAGGGGATGCAGTCAACACAGGTCTGGGCATTGGGGCTGTCGATTGCGATGGGGGTGTCTACCGCATCCTGAACGATGTCGATAAGCCACTTCATGACTTCCATTTCCTGATCATCATCGACAGAGGCGCATACATCTATATAGTCTGCTCCGGCCTCTGCCTGGCGGATTGCGAGATCACGGATAAATGCTTCGTCCCTTGCGGCGATGGCGCGCCCGGTGGAAGGAATTGAGCCATTAATTTTTTCACCAATGATTATCATAATTTCACTTCTCCTCTTTAATTATTCGTTTTATTTTATAATTTTGAATAATACTCTCTACTGATGGGGTAGAGGTAATTCAGCATTTTTGTGACAGAGGGATATTTTCTGAGGGCAGAGGAGGCAAAGCACAGGACTCTCGGCTTGGGAACAACAAGAGTGGACTCCACGTATTTTCTGCAGGCCTCCTTGATGGCCTCTTCGTCGAGCTCCTCAGTGAGTGCGGGGGGTGATACGCTGAGAACAAGCTTATCGTAAAAGTTTCTAAGCAGATAGTCAAAGTCATTCATAGGCTGGGGTATCCACATATCTACTCCGGACTCGACAATTGCCGGGGCAATCATCTCGTTTTTTCCACAGGAGTGCAGATGGAAGAAGAAGCCGTTCTTATGACAGGAATCGGCTATGCGCTTCATATAGGGCACAATCATTTCCCGGCAGGTTGCCAGAGAGAAAAAAGGCGCGCGCTGGGAGCCCCAGTCGTCGTGGAAGCAGATAAGATCGACCATCGGGAAGTACTTCTTTACGCGTCCGATGTATTCGTCGTAGAAGGTGCAGAGCTTGTCAAAGAGCCTGTGCACAGCTTCCTGCTGGTCCTCGTCAAGAAGTGCCATGGCGGCGCCCTCAAAATCGAGGAAGGAAATCAGTCGCTCAAAAAGGCCACTGAAGATGGTAAACTCAACAATACGTCCACCGTCAAAATAGGGGGCGTTAACCTCGGAAGCGTGGGCCCAATCCCATTTATCGAGATCCGGGAAGGTGATGTACTTCTCCCACTCACAAATATCGGGGCATTTCGGATTGCCCGGCTTAACCATTGAACCGCCGACCAGGGGCTCAAACTCCCAGTCAACGCCGAACATGTCCAGCCCGCCCTTGACGAGGCCCTCCATGGGCTCAGCGTCCATGACCATACCGCGGGCGACATTGTCCGGTATAACGCGAGGGCAGAAGGGCTGCACATCGTAAGTAAAATTAGGTATCCACTGCGGTGCCTCGCCCTTGAGCATGGAGATAAAATTTTCACGCGGGGTTACAGGTCTGTCATACCTTGGTAAATATCCGTCCGGTGCCGCCGGGGATGGGAAAGTACGAAACTTGCCAATTACTTTTGACTCTTTTTCAGCGTCATATGGTTGTCTGATCATAAAAAACTCCTTTCGCAGAGAGTATACTTACTCATACGTATTAATAATACCATAAATTCAACAATAAAATTATAAAAATATAATTCTTTTTGTAAAAAATTTTTTGTTTACCTAATAATTTACCTGAATTATAATAATTTTACTATTGCAATTGTGTAAAAGCTGGAACTGGTATATAATATACCGTCAGAAAGCGGTTGAATTAGCGAGTCTTAAAAGGCAAAACAGTCCCCTCCGGCAAGAGTACATTTTACGGGGGCCGGGCTCAATCTTCTTTCTGAAAATAGGCCGATAATAGAACAGGGAGGTGCCCTTTTGTATATAAGCATAGATGGGATAAATACTCATTACGCTGACCGCGGCGCCGGGGATGTCCTCGTATTGCTGCACGGCTGGGGTACGGACCTTTCACTATATGAGGGGCTTATCGCGCATCTGTCCAGGACCATGCGGGTAATAGCTCCGGAACTACCCGGCTTCGGTGAGACAGCCGAGCCGCCACAGCCATGGAGCGCGGCTGATTACTCGGTCTTCGTGCTTAAGTTTCTCGAAGCGCTAGGGGTGAAAAAGGCGATTTTGCTGGGACACTCAAACGGCGGCAGGATAATCATAAAAACCCTTGGAAGCGGCATGAAGCTGGAGGTGCCGAAGGTAATTCTTATCGGCAGCGCCGGGCTTGTACGTGAAAAAACACCCGAGGAGCTGCGTCGGATAAAGCGATATAAGCTGGGTAAAAAGCTTCTCTCATCGCCGCCTTTAAGGATAGCATTTCCCAATGCGCTTGAAAAATTAAAAAACAGGAGCGGTTCCGCAGATTATCGCAGCGCAACACCCGTAATGCGGGAAACACTCGTGAGGCTCGTCAACGAGGACCTCTCACATCTTCTGCCGAACATTAAGCAGCCGACGCTGCTGATATGGGGCGAAAACGACGACGCCACCCCGCTTAGCGACGGCAAGCGGATGGAGGAGCTCCTGCCCGACGGGGGTCTTGTCACCGTCAGGGGTGCGGGGCATTACTGCTATCTCGAACAGCCCTCGTTTGTATACCGGGTGCTGGATTCATTCTTGGGGGTGCGCCGATGACGGATACCATCATCCTTGTGATATACAGCCTGTGCTTTCTGGCCGCTGCCGCGGCGCTCACAAAGCGCCAGATGCACATGTTCCAGCTCAATTCATATAAGATGGGCGGCCACCTCTCATGGGTGATGCGGGACGGGGCCGGGCTTTTACACAGGCTGCCGGCGCTCCTGGCCGCCGCCCTTGTCTTTGTGCCGGGGGGTGTCTATGCTTCGGCCGCACTGCTGGCTGTGACGGCTGTGCTGAACATAGAGAAGAAGGCCAAGAAGCCGCTGGTCGTGACAAAGCGTGTCCTGCGTATGTTCATAACGCTCACAATTCTGTATGTGCTTTTTATAGCCTTAGCGTCGGCGAGCGGGGGCGCGAGGACTTATTTTTACGCCGCCTTCGCTCTGATTGTCTTTTTTAATCCGCTGACAGTGCTCCTTGCAAACCTTCTGATGAGGCCCGTTGAAAAAAGTATAAATAGGGGCTTTATCAGGGAGGCTGAGCGCATAATAGACCAGATGCCGCGCCTTACGGTAATCGGGGTCACGGGCAGCTATGGCAAAACCAGTGTTAAATTTTATCTAGGCAAGCTCCTGTCTGCAAAGTATAATGTCCTTGTCACCCCGGAGAGCTACAATACGACTCTGGGCGTCGTGCGCACCGTGCGCGAGCACCTTCGCCCGACGCACGAGATTTTTGTCTGCGAGATGGGAGCGAAGGGTGTCGGTGAGATTAAGGAAATCTGCGATATCGTCAAGCCGAAAATGGGCGTAATAACATCTGTCGGCCCCCAGCATCTTGAGACCTTCGGCAGCATAGAAAACATCATTAACACCAAGTTTGAGCTTGAGCAGGCCCTGCCGGAGGGCGAGACAATATTCCTGAACACCGACAACGAATACATAGCTTCGCGCAAGGTCAGGGCAGAGCGTATAAGCTATGGTTCCGACAGGCCGGCCGACTACCGCGCGCGGGATATAAAGGTCTCCGAGCAGGGCTCGGAGTTCAAGATGACGGGCAGGGACGGTGTGGAGTACTCCTTTGTCACAAAGCTCATAGGTCACCATAATGTGCAGAACATAGCCGGGGCGATAGCCGTCGCCGATACTCTGGGCGTTCCTATGGAGGACATCGCCGTACAGGTGCGCCGCCTTGAGAGCGTTGCGCACAGGCTGCAGCTCATAAGGCGGGGCAGGGACCTTATTATTGACGATGCCTTTAACTCAAACCCCTCCGGTGCGAGGGCTGCGCTGTCCGTACTCGGTGAATTTTCGGGGTTTAAGGCGCTTGTAACGCCGGGTATGATTGAGTTGGGTGAGCAGCAGTACGAGCTCAACTACGAGTTCGGCAGGCAGGCCGCCGAAGTCTGCGACTTCGTTGCGCTTGTAGGTGAGAAGCAGACAAGGCCCATATACGACGGACTTTTATCTGCCGGCTACGATAAGAGCAAAATATTCGTCGGAGCGACGATACAGGCCGCGATGGCGGCGGTGGACGCAGTGGTGACGCCTGAGCGGAAAATAATACTGCTTGAAAACGATTTGCCGGACAATTATTAGATATCAAGGTTTGGAGGACAATCCATGAAAATCAAGGTGGGACTGCTGTTTGGCGGCAAGAGCGTGGAGCACGAGGTATCCGTCATAACGGCTATACAGGCGATGAATTCCTTCGACAAGGGAAAGTACGACATTGTGCCGATATATATATCGAGGCAGGGCGATTTCTACTGCGGCCCCGATATAGGGAAAATCGAGGCATACCGCGATATAAAGGCCCTTATGGCACGCAGCGTGCGCGTTCTGCCGATGGGTGAAAATGGCCGGATGAAGCTCCTGCGCCAGCCGCCGAAGAAATTCGGCGACAACGTATATGCCGTAATCGACGTGGCCTTTCCGGCTGTTCACGGCACAAATGTTGAGGACGGGGCACTTCAGGGCTATCTGCAAACGATAGGCGTGCCCTATGTCGGCTGTGACGTGCTCTCTTCGGCCCTGGGCATGGATAAATACGCTATGAAGGCGGTCTTGAAGGACAACGGCCTGCCTGTCCTGCCCTGCGTCCGCTTTGATGTAAAGCGCTGGAGCAGGAAGCGTGAAGAACTCATTGAGGAGCTTGAGGACGCTCTGCGCTATCCGATTATCATAAAACCCGTCAACCTCGGTTCAAGCGTCGGTATAAAAATCGCGCATGACCGCGATGGCCTTGCCGAGGCGGTGGACTACGCATTTAACTACGCGTCGGTTGTGATTGCTGAAAACGCGATTGTAAATCTGCGCGAAATCAACTGCTCGGTACTCGGTGACTACGAGACTGCCGAGGCCTCCGAATGTGAGGAGCCCATCAACACCGACGAGATACTCAGCTATGACGACAAATACGGCGGCGGAGACGGAAAAAAGGGCGGGGGGAAGGGCATGAGCGGCCTTAAGAGACTGCTCCCGGCGCCGATAAGCCCCGAGCTTCGCGAGCAGGTGCGCAGTCTCGCGATAAAAACCTTCAAAGCACTTGGATGCAACGGCGTGTCCAGAATAGACTTTCTGCTTGATACGCAGGAAAATAAGCTCTGGGTCAACGAAATAAACACAATACCCGGCTCTCTGTCCTTCTACCTTTGGGAGCCGCTCGGCGTAAAGTATACCGAGCTGCTTGACAGGATGGTTTCACTCGCCTTGAAGCGTGAGCGGGAAGCAGCCGACATTAGCTACAGCTTTGACACCAATATACTTGCGAATTTCGGTGGCGGCATCAAAGGCGGGAAAGTATAAAAAACCAGTCATAATATCCCAAGCCTTGCATAAAATGATATGTATACCGTATCGGGATATTTTATGCAAGGAGGTACATATGAGACATTTTATGTATTTCAGAGAAAACACCGAAAATCGGGACATCGACGATTTGATTTACGGTGACGAAAAGGAAGTCGGCCCAAGCACCAGATAATTATGGAGACGCGGCCTAAAAAATATAACGAAAGAGAATAAGATATGCTTGAATTTGAAGAGTATAAACAGAAGATAACTGCTCTGAAGCCTGACCTAGCCACACTGTCCGCCGCTCTCAAGACGGAGGAGGCTGAAAAGGAGATAGAGGCGCTTGAGGCGGAGAGCGCCCAGGACGGCTTTTGGAGCGATATGGAACACTCTCAGAAGGTCTTAAAGCGGATTAAGCAGCTCAAAGGAAAATGCGAGACATACAGAAAGCTGAAGGCCCGCCATGAGGATCTTACAGTCCTCTGCCAGATGGCTCTTGAGGAGGGGGACGAAACCCTGCTACCCGAGCTTGCCGAGGAGTTTGAGAATTTTGAAAATGACCTGGAAACAGCCCGGCTGGCCACCCTGCTTACGGGTGAGTACGACGGGCAAAATGCCATAATATCCTTTCACGCGGGCGCCGGCGGCACGGAGGCGCAGGACTGGGCACAGATGCTCTACCGCATGTATACCCGTTGGGCGGAGCGACACGGCTACAAGTATAAGCTGCTTGACTACCTCGATGGCGACGAGGCGGGGCTCAAGAGCGCTGTCATATCCATAGAGGGCGAAAACGCCTACGGCTACCTTAAAAGCGAGTCGGGCGTTCACCGTCTTGTACGAATCTCCCCCTTTGATTCGTCAGGGCGCAGGCACACGTCCTTTGTGGCGGTGGAGGTAATGCCCGAGATAACGGACGACACAGAAATTGAGATACGTCCCGAGGACTTGAAGGTGGACACATACCGCAGCAGCGGCGCCGGCGGGCAGCACGTGAACAAAACGGAGTCCGCAATACGCATAACGCATATCCCGACGGGAATTATCGTCTCATGCCAGGTCGAGCGCAGCCAGCACCAGAACCGTGAAACCGCGCTGAGGATGCTGCGTTCCAAGCTGGCGGAAATTAAGGAACGCGAGCACCTTGAAAAAATCGAGGACATAAAGGGCGTGCAGCAGAAGATAGAATGGGGCAGCCAGATACGCTCCTATGTTTTCATGCCCTATACGCTCGTCAAGGACCACAGGACAAATTTTGAGTCAGGCAACATAAGCGCTGTAATGGACGGTGACTTAGACGGCTTTATAAATGCCTATCTGAGCATGAACAGCGGAAAATAAGACAATATTTTGGGGGCGTCTCACATTTATGAGACGCCCCCAAATATTTATACTCTGTCATATGCGAATAGAGGTCAGACGCTTTTGATGGCCGCAGGGCCTGACCATGTATTGCGGCTTGCCGGAGACCTTATTCCAGAATCTCGCCGCTTGTGGAGATGGTCACCACCTGCCAGGGGATGAACTTTCCGCTGTCCTTCAGCGCCCTTGTCGCAGCATGCTCTAATCCGCCGCAGCAGGGAACCTCCATACGCACGACTGTGAGGCTCATAATATTGTTGTTTTTGATGATTGCCGTCAGCTTCTCGGCATAGTCGCCGCTGTCGAGCTTCGGGCAGCCTATGAGAGTGATGCGGTTTTTTATAAACTTGTTGTGGAAATCACCATAGGCAAAGGCGGTGCAGTCAGCCGCTACCAGTAGGTGTGCCCCATCGAAATATGGTGCGTTTACGGGTACCAGCTTAATCTGTACGGGCCACTGGTTTAGCATGCTCGGAACATCCGTATTCTCCCTCGCCGGGGCTTGCTCGGCACGCTTGAGCGTTTTGCTCTGAGTGCCCGGGCAGCCGCAGGGGAGCTTTTGAGCCTGTATCCGGGCCTGATTGGCCTTGACGGCCTCCTCGTCAAAGGGCAGTGCCTCCCTCTCGACAAAGGTAATTGCGCCGGTGGGGCAGGTGGGCAGGCAGTCGCCAAGCCCGTCGCAGTAATCGTCACGCAGCAGCTTTGCCTTTCCGTCCACCATTCCTATTGCTCCCTCGTGGCAGGCATCGACGCAGATGCCGCAGCCGTTGCACTTTTCTTCGTCTATCTCAATTATTCTTCTCATTATCATTATTATTACCTCCATAAGCTTAATCATTGACTTTGTGGTTTCATTATAATATACTGCAAGTAGTATGTATGTTGTTTTTACAACGCGAGGGGGTAATTATGAAAGATATTGAAATTTTGACGAAATCAGTGCTTTTTTCGGGGATAAAGACCGACGACATCTCCTCAATGCTCTCCTGTCTCGCGGCGAGGAGCTGTGAATTTGATAAGGAAAGGTATATATATTCGCCGGGCGACAGCGTTAGGAGCGTAGGAATTGTCCTGGCCGGAGGAGTGTATGTTGTAAACGAGGACTTTTGGGGCAACCGCTCGATTGTCTCGAAGCTCGGGCCCTCCGATATGTTTGGCGAGTCGTTCTCCTGTGCCGAGGAGGAGGAGCTGCCAATCAGCGTCATAACGTCGGAAAAGTCCCGGATACTGTTTATCGATTACAGAAGAATAATAACCACCTGCAGCTCGGGCTGTATGTTCCACACCGCGCTGATAAGAAATATGGTTCACATACTGGCTGAGAAAAACATACTGCTGATGCAGAAGATAGAGCATATGACCAAACGCACCACAAGAGAAAAGGTGCTCTCTTTTCTCTCGGAACAGGCCACGAAGGCTGGTTGCGCCAAATTTGAGATAGGATTCAACCGCCAGGAGCTGGCAGACTTCCTCGCGGTGGACCGCAGCGCACTTTCAAGCGAGCTAGGCAGGATGCGCGATGAGGGAATACTGCGCTTCAACAAGAACCGTTTTGAGCTGTTAAAAACATAATATCCGGACAGCCGGAGCCGTCAGCTGCCTTGAAGGGGGCGACGGTCATATATGTCGCGACCGCCTCGCCCCTTACGGGGCAACCGGGGGCGATGACAATTATACCATGAATTTTTTAGATTCATGGTATAATAATTGCAAAGCAATTATTATACCTGACACCTAGATTGCCTCGACTCTGGCGGGAGGCTGACGGTCATATATGTCGCGACCGCCTCGCCCCTTGCGGGGCAACCGGCGGCGATGACAATTATACCATGAATTTTTTAGATTCATGGTATAATAATCCGCATTGCGTTAACAATATATGTAAAAAATGGAAAAACATATAGGGGAAGCGCAATGAAGAATAAGGACTCCAGGCTACAAATGATAGCTGTAATAATCGCTGCGGTTTTAATCATCGGCGTTGCTCTTACGGTCAGAGAGCTGGTAAGGCTCCATCCCTCCTATGTCAGGGAGACCCCGGCCGTCGAAACGACCGGCAATCTGGTGACCGACGAGGCCGGGACAACCGAGACACCTTTTATGCCGAGCCCCGGGGTGACCGACGCCCCCATTGTAACGGATACTCCCGCGGCCGGGGATGACGGTATTTTAAGCCTCCTGCTTGTCTGCAACGACAGTCAGGAAGGCTCGGAGGGACTTCTGGATACCCTTGTGGCGGCCGGCTATGAGAAAACAGATGGGGTGTTAAAGCTCATACTGCTCACGCGGGAGCTTTACGTTCAGATTCCCGAGCATGGCTGGGATACCCTCGGCAGAGCTTACCAGCTCGGAGGTATAGAGCTTCTGAGCGAGACAGTCAGGCAGAATTTCGGCATAGAGCTGGAAGGCTGTCTGGTTGCCGAGTACTTGGGACTTGAAGCCGTAATTAACGCCCTTGGGGGCATAGAAATCGACCTTTCGGGTGAAGAGGCCGCCGTATTGGGGCTTGAGGAAGGGATTAACCGTCTTAGCGGTAGGCAGGCGCTTGACTATTTGGCGATGGAGGACAGTTTTGATGAGTCCGGGAGTGCGGAGAGGCGGCGGTCTTTTATACTGCGGCTAATGAGCGATGTCGGAAGTCTCAGCAGCTCAGGCATATTAAAGCTTGCCTATGCCGCGCTGCCCTATATAAGCACTGACATGAACAGGGCTGAGGTCTTTGTCCATGCCCTGGGGATTTATAACGGCGGCGTTAAAAGCATTGAAAAGTACAGCATTCCCGCTGAGGATGGATATGAGGGAGAGGACATAAACGGCATATCCGTAATCCGAACTGATATGGAGGAAAACCGCAGGCTCATAAGCACCTGGCTCTATGGGGGTTAAACCAAGGGCGCCTGTAAAGGCTAAGGCTTTACAGGCGAAAGATAGCAGAGCGCACCTTTTTCTAAAGTCTGCCTGCGGTAATCGGTTTAATTTTTGCGGGACTGGAAGTGTTTTTTCAGCGCCCGCCCGGGTTAAAGGGAGAAAGCTTTGCTCCAGACCTCTCGCAGATAACCGCAAACCTTGTATATAATCAAAAACCGCCGGTCAAAACCGGCGGTTTAGATTTTGTTGCGGGTTACAGTCTGTTTTCGGTTCTGGCGATAATCTCATTCTGCACAGGGGTAGTCAGGAGTGTAAAGTAAGTGCTGTATCCCGCAACGCGTACGATGAGGTCTCTGTACTCCTCGGGCTTCTCCTGCGCTTTTTTGAGAGTCTGATTGTCAATTACGTTAAACTGGATATGCTTTCCGCCGTTTGTGAGGTAGGTCTTGACAAGGGCGGCGAGCTTCATTAGGTCTTCTTCGGTATTGAGGGCGCTCGGATGTATCTTCATGTTCAGAAGCATGGCGTTGAAGGGGTCCTGATTTATCTTCATCGCGCTTGCGAGGGAAGCAGTCGGGCCGTTTTTATCCGTGCCCTGTGCGGGGGAGGCGACGCCGTCCGGGAGTGTATCACCGCTTTTTCTTCCGTCGGGAGTGGCGCAGGTATATGAGCCGCCGGGCGCGTGCGCCGTAATCGAGATACCCGTAGGTCTGGGGGGCACGCCGTAGATGGTGGTGAAGCTGTTGCAGCTGTCCACCCAGAATTTATACAGGTCTGCCGCAATATTATCGACCGTATCAATATTATTTCCGAATTTTGGGGCCTCAAGGCAGAGCTTACGCATGTCCTCATAGCCCTCCCAGTTGGCCTTGATGGCCTTGTAAAGCTCCTCCATGGTAAATGCCTTCTTGTCGAACACAAGGTCCTTTACTGCCGCAATTGAGTTGACGGCGCTAATCATGCCGACGGGGTTCAGGAGCGAGGCATTTTCGTAGGGCATCTTGCGGTCCATTATGTCTCTGCCGCACTTTATACCGTCGTGAGCAAAGGCGGAATGTACTACGTCACAGTTTACCTGGCGGGTGACGCGGATTAGGATGTTGTGCTCCTCATTATACATGCTCATGAAGTGGTAAAGCTGCTTCTTGAAGGCCTCGTAGAAGTCCTCAAAGGTCTTAAAGTCCTTCATTTCGCCGGTCTCCGGTCCAATGCGCTCGCCGGTCTCCCTCATTATGCCGTTGTGCATGGTGACGTCGAGCACCTTTGGTACGATGAACATGCCCAGAGCATTAATGCGGGACTTTCCGGGAAGGTTAAGGTCCAGGCAGCCTGCCAGAGCGAAGTCACGCGCATCCTCAAGGGGCACACCCTGATCGACAAGGCCCTGTATATAGCTCTTATCGGAAACGAAGGCCGGCATTCCTATGCCTGTTTTGACAAGCTCCATGGACTTTTTCATAAGCTCGTCGGGGGTGTTTTCGTTGACGCGGACGGTTATGGTGTAGTGCGGTACGCGTACTTGGTTTGCAGCCTCAAGTATGAGGTAGGAAAGCTCGTTTGTTGCGTCGTTGCCGTCTTTATCAACGCCACCGATGACGAAGTTGTGCCATCTGGCCATACCGGCCCACTTGTCGCGCTGCTTGGCAGCTCCGCTGACAAAGTTAAACTGCATAATTTTTATGCGCAGGCAAGCCAGCAGCTCAAGAACCTCATCCTTGGTGAGGGCGCCGCTTTCGATATCCTTCTTATAGTAGGGGTACATGAACTGGTCGAAGCGCCCGCCGGGCACTGTGCCGTGGGTTATCATCATCCAGTAGAACCAGAAGTTCTGCATAGCGTCGCGGAAGTCGCGGGAGGGGTTTTCGGCTATCCAGTGGCAGGTGTCGGCCATGCGCAGGAGCTCAGCCTTGCGCTTGGGGTCCGCGCACTTATCGGCGGCTTCCTGACAGACGTCGCCGTAGCGGTGGTACATGCGTACCATGGCCTCAAGGGCTATTATAACGGCCTGCAAATACATCGCCTTGTCGTAGGAGTCGTTATCCACATAACGGACGTTTCTCAGCTCTTCCCTCGCCTCCTGGAGGGTCTTGTTTATGCCCTCGCTTATGATTCTTCCATAGTCGGGAACGAAGAAGGACAGCCCGATGCCGAGGCCCCACCCGAAGCCGGCACCGCCCGAGCCGCGACCCTTTGTCTTGTCGGTCCAGGGGGGGCAGAGGATGCCTGAGCGAATGAACGGCCACATGCGCTCATCGTCATAGAAGCGGCCCTGCCACTCGTACATCTGGCGGCCCTGGCCTTCCCAGAAGGAATCCATTTCGCGCAGAGCCTTCCTGTCTTCATCAGATATGGTGTAGTTGCCCTCGAGAATGGTGTCAAGATCTTCGTCGTCCCAGAAGGGGCCCCAGCACGATGCCTCAAGACCCATCGGCTTTGCCGCTACGTTGCCCACTATGAGCTCGTCGTCCTCGACAAAAAGTGTCCTGTTGTCGAGATAGTGTGCTGTCGCATAGGCGCGGGCGAGTATGGGAGTTAGTCCCTCATGCTGCTTCCAGGACTCTATCACAAGTCTTGCTTTTTCGGCGCAGAAGGGGAACTTATCGACCTTCAGCCTTTCCTGCATGCGTTGTATTCTGTCTGTCATATCGCTGCCTCCGTCAGATTATATTTTCAATTTTATGATTATCTATGTACGCCGCTTATTTACAATGGGCAAGCGGCAGGCTATAATTATGTCGATATAAGCATATCACTATAACTTTTGCGATTCAATGCGAAACCGAAATAAGAAAAAATTGTGTGCTCCTTTGCTTAAGTGGGAAACGCAATTGTGCAAATGTGCACAGCACTATGGAACTATAATGACTTATTGCACACGTTTTGGCATAGTCAATGTGCAAATGAGAAAGGCGGGGTGGCAAATGGCAGAGCTTTCGTTTTGGGTGGATGCCCTGCGTCCCCTTGCAGCAGAGGCTGTAATATCGAAGCCGAAGCTTCCGGCGATATCGGCGGTTGATTTCGCTCGTCATATGGAAACGCCGGCCCCGGACACCATCTATGTGGGCGAGGGTGACGAGGTTTACAGCGCCTTGGAGCGAGGAGAGGTCAGCGGGATAACATTTTTCTCCTCAGGTGCCGATGAGAAGCTTATCGGGCTTGCAAAAAGAGAGGGCGTCAATCTCGTCGTGTCCGAGCTGGATATTCTGGACATACACAGCAAGCTTTCTGCGGTGATGAGGCGTTACCAGCTTTGGTCTAAGTCTCTTTTGGAGGCCGCCTTCACGGGGAACATACATTCCGTAGTCAACAGGGTTAGTGAGTTGTCGGGTATGCCGCTTTTTCTGCTCAATTCACGCTTCAGAGTGATATACAGCAGCGAAAATCAGCCTTTGAGTGAGCCGATGGCGCAGGAGCTTAACAACACCGGCTACCTTTCCGAGGCCTCGGCACAAATACTGTTCGGCGGGGACGGAAGCGATATCAGCCGCGAGCCGGTGTTCATATTCCGCCGCCTTGAAAACGGAAACATCTGCTGGACACAGAAGGTGCTGAAGGATAGCAAGTTTATCTCCACCATGCTTATGTTTGCGCCCGCCTCGCGCGCAGACTTTGACGCCGAAACTATGCTGGATCTTACAAGGACGGCCATATCCCGCATAATGAGGATGCCCGGAGGTGCCGATTACTGGACGGAGGCGGATTTCAAAACCCTCTTAGACGACATTGTTACGCAGCGATTGACGGACGAGCAGGAGATTAACAACCGCTTCTCGCTCATATCGCGCACTCCCCACAGATTCTGTACCTTTATAATAATTGAGTTCGGAAGCCCGAGCGGGATTCCTCGCCCCACAACGCACCTTTTTACACAGCTTGAAGAAATATTCCCCGATTCAAATGCGGCTGTTTACGAAAATGCGGTGGTATTGCTGCTCAGCCGCCCGGACAGGGTTTTTCAGCCGACGCCAATTTTTGACAACGAGCGTTTTGCGGCGCTGTTGACCCGTTATAACGCCTACGCCGCGATAAGCAACGCCACCAGCCGCCGAGGTATGCTCCGCACAAATTACCTAATCTGTAAGAGCATCCTGCAGCTCGGCAAAGCCCTCTCGCTTAACGCCAAGCAGAGATTCTACTTCTTTGAAGATTATGCTGAGTATTTTATGATAGACCTTTGCATAAACAGCTTTAGTGCGCTGCTGGGCCATGACGATATTATTTACCTCACCCATCCCGACGCCATAGCCGTTGCGCGCTATGACAAGGACAATCAGACCAATCTGCTGGATGTGCTCTACCACTACTGCCTGAACAACAGCAATATTGTGCAGACGGCGAAGTCAACCTATATGCACCGAAACACGGTAAGCAGCAAAATCGCGAAGATACACGAGATTATTCAGGCGGACCTGAGCAATGTGCAGACCCAGCAAAGGATAATTTTCTCGTACAAAATACTCCGCTACTACGACAAGTATGCCAGAATAAATCTCGGTGAGCG
Organism: Clostridiales bacterium; assembly: GCA_012520395.1. Lineage (GTDB taxonomy): Bacteria > Bacillota > Clostridia > Oscillospirales > Oscillospiraceae > DUPK01. Next base: position 22,506 of record JAAYOL010000089.1, on the reverse strand, counting down.
CCTTACGGACGCACCCCCGCCGGACTAAAGCCGGTTGACAATTAATCGTAAAGACGATTATAATTTAAGACGATATTATGTATAATTTATGGGCATAACCCAAAATACAGGGAGGAATATCTATGGAAAAAGAACATGACGCAGCTGAGCACGACATCCACCGTGCCGAGGGCTCTGACGAGGAGACCCTCGCGCGCCAAAATCTTTTCCGCAGAATCCTTGAGACGCTTGATAATAATGCCTCGATAAACCTGCAAACAAGCTTTTGGCTTAACGAGCTTATGCGCCTGCATGGCATAAACCATACCACTTACCGCATGCTCCGCTTCATTAGCAGGCACCCCGAGGGTGTCGAGCCTTCCGTGGTGGCCGACTACCTGGTAATACTGAGGCAAACAGTGACAAATATGTCAGACGAGCTTGAAAAGAGCGGGCTCATTACCAGAAAGCCACACCCCACTGACCGCAGGAGGATACTCCTTTTTCTTACTGAATCGGGCGCCGACCTCACCAATGCGCTTATAGATGAAATGGACAGCCTCCAGAGGAATGTGTTCAACCATTTTACGATAGAGGAAATGGAGCAGTATATCAGCATAAGGCACAGAATAATAGCGCATACTGAAGAGGAAATAAAGAAGCTATACGAGGCCCTTCGATAACTGAAAAGTGCCCTCTGTGAGGGCGCGCGCCAGGAAAAAGCCGCATGGCAATAAAATATAATAAAGGTTCGGGGCCTTAGCCCCGAGCTTTTTTACTGGCTTTTCTTTATAAATGCTTGACAAGTATTGTTTGCGATATTACAATCAATTTGTGGACTATAAAAATTGCGACTATTTTTAAAAAGCTTTTCAAACAAAGGAAATGACTATATAATAAGCTCTGGGAAGTGACGTAGTAAGGCCCCTCTCATGCATATAAAATCTTCAATAGACCTGTTTACGTGCAGGATGCTGTGGCGATCGTCAATCTCTGACATTGTGAAAGGCTCCCCCTGCCTTTGCCGCAGCGGGATTCCACAAAATATAAAATAGAGGTGTGAAAGATGGAAAAAAGGACTTACATTGAAGCATCGAACACTCTGCCTGTCTATGATGAATGTGATATTCTCATAGTAGGCGGAGGCGCGGCCGGGCACAGCGCGGCAGTAGCGGCGGCCCGCGCCGGTGCGAAGAACATTATCCTTATGGAGCGCTACGGCTATATGGGCGGAGACGCCACAGGCGGATACGTCATAATGGTGCCTGACCTTAGCTGGTATAACAAATCCTTCGTACGCGGACTCCAGGAGGAGTGGTTTACGCGCCTTGAGAAGATTCCGGGAGCGGTGATGGGGCCGAGCAACGATGTGATAGGCAGCGAGGACCCCGTTTTAATTGACGCATGGAGAGCTATTCACGACTGTGTAAGCCGCAATGCACCCCACCGTCTTGTCCGCTCGGTCTATTTTGAACCGAACCAGCTGAAAATAGAAATGGACAAGATGCTCCTTGAGCACAAGGATGCAATCCGCGTGCTTTACCACTGCTGGATCACCAAGCCGATTATGGAGGGCAACCAGGTTAAGGGCGTAATCTTCGAGAGCAAGGAGGGCCGCAAGGCCATTTTCGCCAAGATAGTAATCGACGCGACCGGAGACGGCGACATCTTCAGCCAGACGGGAGCACCGTATGCAAGCCTTGCAGATAGCGATACGAGATCTAGCACAACGGCCTTGGTATGGCGCATCGGAGGGGTAAACTACGATTTATTCGATGAGTGGAAGCGGACACGTCCACAGGCTGCCGCGGAGCTGCGTACACAGCTTACCAAACTAGCCGGCTTCCGCTGCATGCCCCTGCCTAGCAACCAGAATGATATATGCTGGGTCAACAACTGGCACCCGGATAGGGATTGCACCAACATAAAGGACCAGACCGAGACTGAGATAAACACCCGCAATACGATGCGTGAGGTTCTTGAATATCTGAGGGAAGCGGTTCCGATGGCCTTCCGCAACGCCTATCTGTACGATATAGCTCCCCAGCTCGGAACGCGCTGCAGCCGCAGACTCAAGGGCGAATATATAATGACTGCCAACGACTGGGCGTTTGCCAGCCACTTCGACGACGTTATAGCCTGGCATTCGACGATATGCCAGATAAATGACTGCGGTCCTGTGGAGATACCGTACAGGGCGATACTGCCTCAGAAGGTAGAGAACCTGCTTTGCCCGGGCCGCCATCTCTCGGCGGACGACGTGGCCATCGACTGGCTCAACCTCATCCCGCAGTGCGTGGGAACCGGCCAGGCAGCCGGAGTAGCAGCAGCCGTCGCGGCGACCAGCGGAACAACGGTGCGCGATGTCGACATTAAGAGGGTTCAGAACATCCTCATTGACCAGGATGTGCCGCTGCCCAGAAACGAGAGGGTTGATCCGTCCTACATGCAGTGCGTGGAGGAGCATGAATACGGCCTGTATACTGAGCTTGCGAAAAAAGCCCGCGCAGAGGGCATTAAGGAATTCCGGCAGTGGTAACAGAAGAGGGGAAAGTCCCGGCCAAGGATGAGCCGAAGAAAGACGGAGAGCAAGCTTCCCCGAGGCCGCTTCCTTCGGATTTCTATAAAAAGCTTTTAAATCTGCCGCCTTGCAAGACCGGCGGGCCGTGCAACAACTGCGGCCGCTGCGAGCACTAAATTCGGAGATGGGCAAGACCATTTCTTACACTCTATAAAGTCACAGGGGAAACGCCATATCGCGTTTCCCCTGTGGCTTTATTCATTTAAGTGCATCGGCCACGACCGACCATCTGCTTATCAGAGCCTCAAGAGAGTAGGAGGCGTTTGCCGGGCTTGTGGAGGGAAGGCGGAGGGCCTTAAGGCCCGTCATGCTCTCGCAAAATCTGCCATACAGCCGGTGGGCCGTGCCTCCGTTTGTAAACACCCTGCGAATGGGAGCGGCACCGGTAATAATTCTTAAGTCATTGGGGACGGCATCCCTTATGCTGTTGTCGTCCGAGCCCCTTATCTCGCAGCTTTCTATGACGTCCCAGAGCGCGATGCGGTTTGAAATAAGCATTAGGCGCTTTTCCTCGACGGTTTCGGGGAGGGGAGCTGTCAGTATTGCCGCCATGACCTTCCAGAAACGGTTCTGCGGGTGGTGGTAAAAAAACCTGCCCTCGCGGGACTTTACCGAAGGGAAGGAGCCGAGGATAAGCACCTCGGAGCGCTCGTCAAAAAGGGGCGGAATGTTATGAACGCTGGCCATCAGCTCTCGTACGCGCGCCTAAACGCGTCTTCGACATATTGCTTCTGCGTAAAGCCCTCACAAAGCTTCATGCCGCCGAGATAGTATGTCGGCACGAGCCAGTAGTCAAAGCTGCCCGCGAGCTGAGGCTCCTTGCGCTCGTCAACCAGTCTTAGCGGTACCTCCCTGTATTCCGGATGGCTCTCAAGCAGTTCCTCCTGCCATCTGATGGCGTTTTTGCAGTGTGGACAGCCTTCAAAATAAAAAAGAGTCAGCTCTTTCATTAACAACTTACCCTCAATTCGTCAATACATGTCAATATTAAAAAATATTAAGCGCATTATAGCATATTATCCGCAGATAGACAAAAAATAAGGCATATAAAAAATACCCTGAGAAGGTCATATGGAAGAATTTCATCCACCAATTGCCATTGCGAGTGAGAATAAATTTTCCTTTGTTGCTAACAATAGTTTTGAACTCGTTGACCCGAAGAATCTAATGGAGGAGTTTATATATGAAAGCAACTGGTATAGTAAGAAGAATTGACGATCTGGGCAGAGTTGTCATACCCAAGGAGATACGCAGGACCATGCGTATCCGTGAGGGTGACCCTCTGGAGATTTTTACCGAAAAGGACGGGGAGGTAATATTCAAAAAGTACTCGCCCGTCGGTGAGATTAACGACTTTGCCTCTCAAATATGTGAGACGCTGAACAAGACCACCGGCTGCATCACCGCCGTAACGGACAGGGATAACATAATATCCGTTTTCGGCGTGCCGAAGCGTGAGCTGCACGAAAAGCGCATCAGTCAGGAGCTTGAGCAGCTTCTGGAGGAGCGGCAGTTCTATCAGCGCAGGGCCGGAGAGCGGGGAATTTCACCCGCAGAGGGGGTGACGGCCTATTCCGTTGCCATAGCGGCCCCCATCATATCGGGAGGGGATCTCATGGGCTCCGTACTCTTCCTGACGGCGGAGGGGGCGCAGCCGCTTGGCGAAGTTGAAAACAAGCTTGCCCAGACTGTGGCTAAATTTCTCGGCAAACAGATGGAGGACTGAACGTGCAAGGCGTGCTGCGGCGGCGGCACGCCTTTACTTTGCATCTCCAAGTCCCCGGGGCAATCCTATCCGGATAATGATATCCCTCGCCCTGCGGCGGCGGGGAAAAGAAGGGCGAGAGGGATACATACTACGAGAGTGCAGTCTCTGGACTAGCTCAATAAACCGAAAAAATCCCCTTCTGTTGCAGTGTGCCCTGCAACAGAAGGGGTGATTAGCTTAAGCCATTATCTCGGGTGCCATCGTGGCGGCGTAGCGCCTAATTGTCTCAAATATGAGCTTATGCCCCTTTAAATTCGGATGCATTCCGTCCTCGCAGATGAATTCACGATAATCAGTCAAGTTTAAAAAACTGCTGCGAATGTCAATAAGCGGGGTGCCGGTCTCCTCGGCTATGCGGCAAACAGCGTCATTATAGCCCCTGTGCCAGCGGTAAATGTGCTCCACATCGCCGAGCCACTTGAGTATGTTCTCGGCGTTGAGCCCCTTTGAAACCCAATCAAAAAACCTTTTGGAATCTATTGGGGGCAGGTTAAACATCAGGGGCCTTGCGCCCTTTGAACGTATGCCCTCGATAAGGCTGCGGTAGGAGGCCTCAAACTCATCCAGGGGTGTCGCCGGCAGGTGCTGCGCGTCGGGCGCTTTTGCAATTTCCGCCCAGTTGAAATTGCAGTCGTTTCCACCGAATTCCAGCACTACAAAATCATAATCCTTGAGCATGTCCGCGCGCTTAGATGCAATCTCAAGTCCTTTGACAATGGTGCAGCCAAATTTTGCGAAATTATCCACCGCAACACCCGTCGCCGCCGCGAAAGCATTGGCGAAACTATCCTTTAAAAAGATATACTTGTTCTTAACGTTGTCAAGAACAACCCCTTTAGCTACGGAATCCCCGAAAAGACACAGTGAGACCTGCATTTTACCGCTCCTTTCCAATTATGTGATGTAATTATGAATATTATATTGCCCAATATAAGGCGTGTCAAGCCGTAATTATTAACTATCCGTTAAATTTATGCGCTATTTACAATAATCCTTGTTTATGATACTATTATCGCTACAATAATTGTTGTATCGGGGCACTGCGGCCCCACGTACTTAGGGCAATTTATAGCCACAGTGGCAGGCTGGCCGTATAGTGAAAAATACAACTCTGCAAAGCTAAAGGGGGTACGGCGGTGGAGCAAAGCGGATTTTTTGCGCTGATTTCGAGGATGCGCCATATAAAAAGATGGGGGCTCATGCGCGGCAGCTACAATGAAAACGTGCAGGAGCACTCGCATATGGTGGCCGTTCTCGCCCATGCGCTGGCCGTCATCCGGCGGGATGTTTTCGGCCGGGAGACTGACCCCAACGCGGCGGCCGCGGCTGCTCTTTTCCACGACGCCTCCGAGATATTCACGGGCGACCTCCCGACCCCGGTTAAGTACTTAAACCCTGAGATAATGGCGGCATACAGGAAGGTTGAGGGTCTGGCGGAGAAAAAGCTCATAGCCATGCTGCCGGAGAGCCTGCGCGCCTCGTACTCGCCGCTCATTGACAGCGTCCCTGTCGAGATACGGGAGATTGTTAAGGCGGCGGACAAGCTCGCGGCGCTGATAAAATGTGTTGAGGAGCTCAAGGCGGGCAACAATGAGTTTCTGCTGGCAGAGCGACAGACGAGAAGGGCGGTAGACAAGCTGGCCCTGCCAGAGGTACAATATTTCATGGAGAACTTTATGCCCGCTTTTTCGCTTACGCTCGACGAGCTGAATTTCTCAGTTGATTAAGGTGACGGGAGCCGAACCCATATCGCCTGTCGGCGGTTCTATTCGGTGCTTTTCACCTTGTTGTCTTGGCTTTGTGGCGTATTCTCAGGAGATTTTCTTAAAGATGGGCGGAAATCCGCCCGCGAAAACGGTGCGGGTTTAACGCCCGCCACCTCAAAGGAGCATAGAAATGAGAGCAATTGTTACGGTAATAGGGAAGGACAGGGTTGGTATAATAGCAAACGTCTGTTCACTTCTGGCGAAAAACGGAGTCAATGTTCTGGACATCAGCCAGACGGTAATGCAGGAATACTTTACAATGATAATGCTGGTGGAAAACCCCAGCGAGGGCATAGTCTTTGACGAGCTGTCGCGGCTATTGTCGGACGCGGGCAGGGAGCAGGGCCTTTCGATTCGCATACAGCGCGAGGATATCTTTAACGCCATGCACAGAATCTAGGGCTTATTTGCCTGAATCTACACGCAAATTTACATACGGCTTTGTCAGTTATCCCTCGGCTCGAGGACTTACAAAGCGCTGGGAGGCTCCTCAATGATAAACAAGGGCGAAATATTACAGACTATTGAAATGATAGACCAGCAGCACCTCGACATACGCACAATCACAATGGGAATTTCACTGCGAGACTGCGCGCACCCGGACGTGGAGCAGTGCTGCCAAAAGATATATGATAAGATTACAAGCTGTGCTTCAAAGCTCGTCGAAACGGGTGAGCAGATAGAGCGCGAGTTCGGCATACCGATAGTTAATAAGCGCATATCGATTACTCCAATGGCCCATATCGCGGGCAGCTGCGAAACCGAGGACTATGTGCCCTTCGCAGTTACGATGGACAGGGCGGCCCGCGCTGTGGGAGTGAACTTTATCGGCGGTTTTTCTGCCCTTGTCCACAAGGGCTTTACCGACGGTGACCTGAAGCTCATACGCGCAATACCCGAGGCGCTCTCCTCGACTGAGCGCGTCTGCTCTAGCGCAAACGTAGCTACCACGCGGGCAGGCATCAATATGAACGCCGTCGCGGAGATGGGCAGGATTATAAAGAAAACGGCGGCCCTCACGGCGGATGCCGGAGGCATTGGCTGTGCAAAGCTCGTTGTGTTTGCAAACGCCGTTGAGGACAACCCCTTTATGGCGGGGGCCTTCCACGGCGAGGGCGAGGCGGAATGTGTGATAAACGTCGGGGTCAGCGGCCCCGGGGTTGTATATCATGCGCTTCAGGCCTGTAAAGGACTTCCCTTTGACGAGGTTGCCGAGACCATTAAAAAGACGGCTTTTCGGATTACACGCATGGGTCAGCTCGTTGCTCAGGAGGCTTCAAAGCGGCTTGGCGTGCCCTTCGGCGTTGTGGACCTCTCGCTTGCGCCCACGCCGGAAATCGGAGACAGCGTCGCTGATATACTTGAGGAAATGGGGCTCGAGAGCGTCGGAACCCATGGAACAACGGCGGCCCTCGCCCTCTTAAACGATGCGGTTAAGAAGGGCGGCGTCATGGCCTCCAGCCATGTCGGAGGTCTTTCCGGGGCCTTTATACCCGTCAGCGAGGACGCGGGTATGATAAGGGCGGCGGAAAACGGATTTTTAACCCTTGAAAAACTTGAGGCCATGACCTGTGTCTGCTCGGTGGGCCTTGATATGATAGCAATACCCGGCGACACGAGCGCCGAGACAATATCCGCCATCATCGCCGATGAGGCGGCGATAGGCGTAGTAAACAACAAGACTACGGCAGTGCGCCTGGTCCCTGTGCCCGGCAAGGGCGTGAGCGGGCGCGTAGACTTCGGCGGTCTCCTCGGCTCTGCGCCGATTATGCCGGTGCACCCCTGCTCAAGTGCAGAGTTTATAGCCCGCGGCGGGCGCATTCCCGCCCCGCTCAGCAGTCTGAAGAATTAGTGTCAGCAATCTGTAAAAGGAGTAAGTCAATGCCTCCCAAGATAGTTGTAATCACAGGGCCGACGGCGACGGGAAAGACAAGGCTCGGCGTCCTTCTGTGCCGGAAAACCGGCGGTGAGGTCGTCTCCGCGGATTCAATGCAAATCTACCGGGGCATGGATATCGGTACGGCAAAGCCCACTGCGGCCGAGATGGAGGGTGTGGCCCACCATATGATGGGCGTCGTTTCACCGCAGGAGCAGTTTTCCGTCTCGCGCTATGTCGATATGGCGGCGGCCTGCACCGACGATATATTAAAGCGGGGCAAGCTGCCATTTCTGGTCGGAGGTACAGGTCTTTATATAGACTCGCTAATCTCCGGCAGGAACTTTGCACACAGGGCCGGGGACGGAGAGCTCCGGTGCTCGCTGGGGGCGAAATACGAGGCCTTAGGCGGGGAGAAAATGCTGGAAATGCTCGCTGAGAGAGACCCCGAAACGGCCACCCGCCTTCATCCAAACGATAAAAAGCGGATAGTCCGGGCGCTGGAGGTTTTAGAGCTCACGGGTAAAACGATATCGGAGCACGACCGGGAGACAAGGCTTTTGCCGAACCGCTACGACGCTTTGAAGATTGCCCTGACCTTCGCGGACAGGGAGGAGCTCTACCGCCGAATCGACCTGCGTGTTGACATGATGATGGATTTGGGGCTTGAGGCCGAGGTCCGCGCCCTTCTGGCCGGCGGCCTGTCTACTGAGAGCACCGCCATGCAGGCCATTGGCTATAAGGAGCTTGCAGCCGCAATAGAGGGCAAATGCACGGTTTCCGAGGCGGTGGAGTCGATTAAAAGGGAATCGAGGCGCTACGCCAAGCGTCAGCTATCATGGCTTCGGCGCGATGAGAGCGTGCACTGGATTTTTTGGGAAAAAGAGCCGGATTATGAAAAAGCAATACAGAGTTCGACAGCACTTTTGGAAGAATATGGTATAATATCCGCATAAGGATATTATACCCGGCTTCTTACTGGTCCCGCCCCCCCGGCGGGAGCTGATTGCCATGGCCACCGCGACTGTCTTAAATCCTTGCGGGACGAAGGCCGCGATTACACCGTGGAATTCGGGGTAATATCCGTAAGACGGGCAAAAACCGCCCGTCGCTAATAAAGAAAGGAAGGCGGATATTATGGCTAGCGGTGCAAATTTACAGGACGCTTTTTTGAATCAGGCGAGACGTGAGAAGCTTTTTCTCACAGTGTTTTTGACCAACGGGTTTCAGCTCAGAGGAAGGCTGATGAGCTTTGACAGCTTTACTGTCGTGCTTGAGTCCGAGGGCAGGCAGAACTTTATTTACAAGCATGCGATATCAACTATTATTCCCTCGAAGAACGTGTCGTTGTTCGGGGAGCCTACATAAAGGGGCGCAGCTTTACATTCAGGTATCGGGGGGGATAAATGCCCCCCCTCTGGGATTGACGGGGTTTTGCATCAGGTGAGGAAGCATATGAAAAAAACAGATTCTGCAACTAAATTTATATCTGTTGTTTTGTTTTTGGCTGTCTTGTGCTATTTCGGCTTCTATCTCAGCAGCGCGCTTTTGAACCCTTACAGCAGCACCTTCGCCGTGAGGATGACCGTGCAGGAGGGCATTTCCGTCTTGGGTATAGCGGTCAGGCGCGAAACCGTTATCGGAAGCGGCGGCTATGGTGCAGTCAACCTTATGCTTTCTGAGGGCGAAAGGGTTGAAGCGGGCGGAGTTGTGGCCGGTGTGTATAATGACGAGAGCACATTGATAAAGCTGCGCGAGATAGACTTGTTAGACGCCAAGATTACAAGACTTGAGAGCATGTTGGAGGCCGGTCAGGGCGCGCAGGACATGATAACCCTTGATTCGAAAATAAAAAACGGTATCTATATGCTTGTGAAGGAGGCGCACTCGCGCTCGTTTGCGGAGCTTTCAGAAACCGCGGCGGAACTTGAGGCAAACATACTTACCAGAACGGTCGGAGACTCGGAGATACAGGCAAAACTGCTCTCCCTCCGCCAGCAAAGGCTGGCACTGGGATCAGCGGGCTCCACTGCGGTGAAGATATTTGCGCCCGTGTCCGGAATTTTTACCTCCACTGTGGACGGCTTTGAAGCCCTCACCGAGGAGGATTTATCGTCTTTGACGGTGGGCTCTCTCACAGCGCTGCTGGAGGAAGAGCGCACTCCCGAGGCCTCCGCGATAGGCAAGCTGGTCTCCGGCGTGCGCTGGTACTTCGCTGCGGTGGCAGATGCCGAGGATGCCTCACGTCTCACCGTGGGGGGCACGGCGACTATGATCTTCGGAAAATACGCGGGCTCGGAAATAGAGATGGATATAGAGAGCATTGGTCTGCCCGAAGACGGCAAATGTGTTGTTATATTCTCATCCTCAAAGTCCATGGCGGACACGCTCACCGTCAGGGTTCAGTCGGTAAAAATAGTTTACAGCGATTATTCTGGCATCAGGGTGCCAAAGAAGGCCGTGCGTCTAAACAGCGAGGGCAAAAGCTGCGTATACACACTGACGGGAGCCCGTGCCGAAGAAAAGCTCATCAATATTATATATGAGCTTGACGAATACTACATTGTCGAAAGCGGGGAGAACGTACAGGAGCTGCGCTTCGGTGATGAGATAATAACGAGCACAAAGGGCATATATGACGGAAAGATAATGAAATAACCCCTGAAGGGAGGATACAAATGAACATTGCCGGGAATGTGAGGAGAATACGGGAGGCCATAGACGAGGCCGCCCTGAGGGCCGGGGCGCCGGGAGACATCACCCTGGTTGCGGCCACCAAGACAATTGCGCCCGAGCGGATACAGGAGGCCATCACGGCAGGGATAACAGACTGCGGTGAAAACCGCGTTCAGGAAATGCTTCAGAAGCTCCCTCTCGGCGCTTACGAGGGGGCAAGGTTGCACTTTATAGGCCACCTGCAGAGTAATAAGGTCAAGCAGGTGGTGGGGGCGGCGTCACTCATACAATCGGTTGACTCAAAGCGGCTTGTTTCGCTCATCGGGGCAAGGGCGAGGGCACTCGGCATAGTGCAGGATGTACTCATAGAAATCAACATAGGGGGCGAGGCCTCCAAAAGCGGGGTGAGCCCGGATAGAGTCGAAGAACTCCTCGGGCTGTGTGCCGCCGAAAGTGGTATTTTTGTCAAGGGCCTTATGGCAATACCGCCGATAGCCGATGAAAATAATGGAAATAGACTGTATTTTGAACAAATGTACAAGCTTTTTGTTGACATAAGCACAAAAAAATATGATAATATCAAGATGGAAATACTGTCAATGGGCATGAGTGCAGATTACGAGGAGGCAATATTCGCCGGAGCGAATATGATACGAATCGGATCGGCCATATTCGGACCCAGACTTGTCATATAATCGAAAGGATAAAAATTATGGGACTCTTTGATGAACTCAGGAAGTGGACACGGCCCTATGATGACGAGGACGACTTTGAAGAGGACTTTACGCCCCGGGCCTCCGAAAGAATACCGACGCCCCCGCCGGCCCCGCAGCCGGTAAGGAGCAATGTTCACGCGGCGCCCAGAGCGTCTGCCTCGTTTGATTTTGACGACAGGCGCGGCGAGAGGAGCAACAAGGTCGTTAACATACACGCGACTACCCAGCTGCAGGTCATACTGGTAAAGCCGGAAAAATTCGAAAACGCAGCGGAAATAGCAGACCACCTGCGCGACAAGCGCACTGTTGTGTTGAATCTCGAATCCACCCACAAGGATATTGCGAGAAGGCTCATAGATTTTCTCAGCGGCGTTACATATGCACAGGACGGCAAGATAAAGAAGGTGGCCGTCAGCACATATATTATTACTCCTTATAATGTTGACATCATGGGGGACTTGATTGACGAGCTTGAAAATAACGGGCTCTATTTCTGAGATTAAACAAAGAGAAGGGATGAAGATTTATGATAACTCCCCAGGACATTAGGAACAGATGCTTTAACAAAGCGGTTTTCGGCGGCTACGATATGGGAATGGTGGACGAATTCATAGATAATCTCGCCGACGATTACGAGTCCCTCTATAAAGAGAACGCAATACTGAAAAGCAAGCTCAAGGTGCTTGTGGAAAAGGTTGAGGAATACCGCAGCACCGAGGATGCCATGCGCATGGCGCTCCTGGCGGCTAAGAGGATGGCCGACGAAATGGTCGAGGAGGCCAGGAACAAGACGGAGACCATGCTGCGTGAAAAGGAAGCCGAGGCCGCCATGAAGATGGCTGAAATCCGCAGTCAGATATCGGATGAGGAAAAGAGACTGAAGGCCGCCCAGCAGGTCACCGCTGACTTTGTGGATATGTCCATAGGCCTTTGTCGCAAGCACGCCACCTTCCTCCAGAAGCTGGGCGAGCTGAATGTGGCCGAGACCCCTGTCAAGGAACCCGAGGTTCAGCAAAAGGATTCGGGGATTGACAGCGCCGCCAAGGCGATAGAGGATTCCGTTATAAAGCTTTTTGATGAAGGCGGAAGGGGCGCTTTTGCGGAGGGAAGCTCCGGTACTGACAGCTCTTCTCCGTCTGAGCAGGGCGGGGAGGATGAGGAAGCGACCGGCCAGTTCCCCAAGTTTGAGTTTAAAGACCTCAAGTTCGGCAATAATTACAACAGCCCGGAAGAAGAATAAAGCCGCATAATGGCAGGCGGCGGGCATTAGCCCACCGTTTGCTTTGGCCTCTGCAATAATCCAAACCCCGCTTCTGCGACTGTGCGGGGCCGGATTTTTGTGTCAGGCGATATTGGATATTGATTGTACGGCGGGCTGTTGCCCGCCTAAGAAATGAAGTTTGGTGCAATAATTAATTACCTCTTAATATTGCTCAGGCTATGAAGGGAAGATACAGATGCCTCAGGATTATAACAAAACATTAAATTTGCCAAGAACCGAGTTTCCGATGCGCGCCGGTCTGCCCAAGAGGGAGCCGGAGATGCTAAGGAGCTTCGAGGAGGCGGGCATATACAAAAAGATGATGGAGCGCAATGCCACTAAACCGCTTTTCGTGCTCCACGACGGCCCCCCGTTCTCAAATGGCGATATTCATATCGGCACATCACTAAACAAGATAATCAAGGACTTCATCGTTCGCTACAAGAATATGTCCGGCTGGAACTCACCCTATGTACCCGGTTGGGACAATCACGGCATGCCCATTGAAAGCGCCATAATCAGGAAGAACAAGCTCGACAGAAAAAGCATGTCCATCACCGAGTTTCGCAACGCCTGCCGTGACTTTGCCTCGGACTTTGTGCACAGGCAGATGGCGCAGTTTAAGCGTCTGGGCGTAATCGGCGACTGGGACAATCCCTATCTCACGATGGACCCCGCCTTTGAGGGCATAGAGGTCAGAGTTTTCGGCGAAATGTATAAAAAGGGCTATATCTACAAGGGCCTCAAGCCCGTCTACTGGTGCACGCATGACGAAACCGCGCTGGCCGAGGCGGAGATTGAATACGCAGACGCACCCTGTACCTCGATATATGTCAAGTTCCCCCTCAAGGACGACAGGGGTCTGTTGACTAAGTACGCGCCGCTCGATAAGCTGTACTTCGTAATCTGGACGACCACCACGTGGACACTGCCCGGAAACCTCGCGGTATGCCTGAACCCCGGCCTTGAGTACTCGCTTGTAAAGGTGCCCGTCGGAGAGGTCTATATTATTGCTTCCGAGCTTGTGGAGACGGTTATGAAGGCCGCGGGAATCGAGGACTATGAAATACTTGCAAAGCTTAAGGGCTCCGAAATGGAGCGCATGAAGGCGCAGCACCCCTTCCTCGACCGTGATTCGCTTGTCATACTCGGAGAGCATGTCACGATAGATGCCGGCACCGGCTGCGTCCATACGGCCCCCGGCTTTGGTATTGACGACTACAATGTTTGCAGACTCTATCCCGAGCTTGGAATCACCGTACCGGTTAACGACCGTGGCGTGATGACCGAGGAGGCCGGCTCCTCTGCGGGACAGTATTATGAAAAGGCCAATGAGACAATCCTGGAGGATTTGAAGGGCAAGGGCCTTCTGCTCGCCTCCGAAAAGATAGTCCACTCCTATCCGCACTGCTGGCGCTGCAAGCACCCCATCATCTTCCGCGCTACCGAGCAGTGGTTTGCCTCTGTTGACGCTATGAAGGATACGGCGGTCCGCGCCTGTGAAAACATAAAATGGATCCCCGAATGGGGCCACGAGCGCATGGTTGCCATGATACGCGAGCGCAGCGATTGGTGCATCTCGCGCCAGAGGAACTGGGGTCTGCCGATTCCCGTGTTCTACTGTGAGACCTGCAAAAAACCGGTCTGTGACGAGCATACGATAGACGAGGTGTCGAAGCTTTTTACAAAAAACGGCTCCAACGCCTGGTATGAGACCCCCGCCTCTGAAATTCTGGGCGAGAGCTATGCCTGCCCGCACTGCGGCGGCAAAACCTTTACAAAGGAAAAGGATACCCTTGACGGCTGGTTCGACTCAGGCTCGACGCACGCCGCAGTTTGCAGCGTCCGTCCGGAGCTGCACTACCCTGCTGATATTTACCTTGAGGGTGTAGACCAGTACAGGGGCTGGTTCCAGTCATCCTTACTGACAAGCATAGCGGTCAATGGAAAAGCGCCTTACAGATGCGTCATAACCCACGGCTGGACAGTTGACGGCGAGGGCAAGGCGATGCACAAATCCCTCGGAAATGCCATCGCGCCCGAGGAGGTCATCAAGGACTACGGCGCAGACCTTCTGCGTCTTTGGGTCTCCTCATCTGACTACCATCAGGACGTTAGAATCTCTAAGGATATCTTCAAGCAGCTGTCCGAAATATACCTCAAAATAAGGAACACTGCCCGCTTCATACTCGGAAATCTCGATGGCTTTGACCCGGATGACCAGGTGCCCGCCTCAGAGCTCCTTGACATCGACCGCTGGGCGCTCACCCGGCTCAACCGCCTTGTCGAAAAGGTCATGGACTCGTATGAGCGCTATGAGTTCCACCCGATTTACCATGCCATCCACAACTTCTGTGTCATAGATATGTCGAACTTCTATCTGGATGTTTTGAAGGACAGGCTCTACTGCGAGGACAGCGACGGCTATCTGCGCCGAAGCGCCCAAACTGCGATGTATAGAATACTCGACGCCATGGTTCGCATGCTTGCACCCATACTTGCCTTCACTTCGGAGGAGATATGGCGCAGTATGCCGCACGACAGCTCGGCCAATGTCGAGAGCGTGCTGCTAAATGACATGCCCAGAGTCGAGCCGGAGTATGAACTGTCCGAGGACGAGGCGAAGCGCTGGGACAGCGTGTTGAAGCTACGCTCCGACGTGCTTCGCGCCCTGGAGAAGGCGAGGGCTGAGAAGATTATCGGCAAATCGCTGGACGCTGCGGTGACGCTCTTTATCAGCGCCGCCGCCAAGGAAGCCTTCGAGCAGATTGCTGACTTTGATCTCATGAGCATTTTCATTGTCTCTAGGGTCAGCGTTGTCTATGGCGAGGGAGAGGGCTTCAACTGCACCGAATTCGGGGATGTTAAGGTCAAGGTTGAGGCCGCAGAAACCGAGAAGTGCCTGAGATGCTGGACCCACCACGGCAGCATCGGCGCAGACAAGGATTTCCCCGAGCTTTGCCCGAGATGCGCGTCAGTTGTGGCGAGTTTAAACGATTAATAAAAAAGGGGCGGGGAAACCGGCCCCTTTTACCAGCATACGGAGGAATAACAGTGCTGTATCTGATTGTCTGCACCGCCATAGTGATACTTGACCAGTGGTTTAAGGGCTGGGTGGTGGCAAATATTGAACTGGGGACATGGAAAGCCTTTCTGCCCGGGATTCTGCGCCTTACCCATGCGCGTAACCACGGCGCCGCCTTTAGCATACTGCAGAACATGCGCTGGCTGTTTGTTGTCATTACCGCCGCCTTTGTCATAACCGTAGTCTGGGCATATTTAAAGAAAAGGGTTACCTATCCCCTCGGGCTGTGGTCGCTGACCGCCCTGACCGCGGGCGCGATTGGCAATTTTATAGACCGACTGCGCTACGGCTATGTTGTCGATATGTTTGAGACCGAGTTTATGAACTTTGCGGTGTTCAATATTGCAGACTGCTTCATAACGGTCGGCGGGATTTTGTTTTGCATATACCTCTTGTTCTTCTATGAGAAAAAGGAGCCGGGCGCCCTGTCTAAAAGGGATGAAGACGATGAAATTGACTAGGGTTGAGGCCTTTGCAGAGGGTGAGCGGCTTGACGTATTTCTGGCCACCCGCCTGCCCGGTATGAGCCGCAGCGCCATCCAGAGGCTGATAGACGAGGGCCTTGTGACCTTGAACGGTCAGACGCTGAAGAAAAACCACCGGGTATCAGAGGGGGAAACCTACGAGGTTTTCCTGACTGAGCCGGAGGCTGTGGAAACTGTGGCCGAGGATATTTCACTGGAGGTTTTATACGAGGACGAGGACCTAATAGTTGTGAACAAGCCCAAGGGTATGGTTGTCCACCCCGCGCCGGGGCACTCGGGCGGCACGCTTGTTAACGCGCTTCTGCACCACTGCGGCGAGAACCTTTCCACGATTGGCGGGGAAGACCGTCCCGGAATTGTGCACAGAATAGACAAGGACACCTCCGGGCTCATATTAGCGGCTAAAAACGACAGGGCGCACAAGGCACTTGCCGCCCAGCTGAAGGACCGCAGCCTGTCGAGGGTCTATGAGGCGCTGGTAATCGGGAATGTAAAGACCGACGCCGGCACTGTGGACGCGCCCATAGGCAGGCATCCGATTGAGCGGAAAAAGATGGCCGTTACGGCTAATAGCTCCAGAAACGCGGTTACCCATTACGAGGTCATTGCCCGCCTGAGGGGTGTGACGCATCTGCGCTGCCGCCTTGAAACGGGCAGGACACACCAGATACGCGTCCATATGGCAAGCCTCGGGCACCCCGTTCTGGGCGATACTGTTTACGGCAGGAGGAAGCCCGTGCCCGGGCTTGACGGCCAGTGCCTGCATGCAAAGGAACTTAGCTTTACACACCCCGGAACGGGTGAAAAGGTTACGGTTTCCTGTGAACTGCCTGCGTATTTTGTTAAGCTCCTCGGAAAATATGCGGCGGAATAAGCGCCTGTCTAAGAGTTCTGCTCAGAGATTTCCGGACGACTCCTTCTGAATGGACAAAAGGCAAATACCACACAAAAGCGCTTATCCTTTTGTGGTATTTGCCTTTTCCCTGTGTCTGCTATACGATGCAAAACTGGCAGATGATGCCGCGAATCATCACATCGGCCATATGTAGGCCTTGTGCCTGGATGCTGTCGTATTCCTCTATACTTCTCTTATATTGGCCTGTTAGGGCAAAAACCGCCTCGTCTTCTGTCATGCGAAGATGTTCAAACAGTAGTTTTCTCCACTGCCTTTCACTCCAGCAAGTATTAATGGAAGCTAAAAATCTGGCAATATCCCCGGCGTTAGCATACCATAACTTGCGTTGTTTATCCACTTCTGTGGTGTCGCCCGCTTTTGCCGCGTTTACTAATTGGGCTGCAATCAAAAGATGGTCTGTAAGAAGTCGCTTAAACTGCGCAGCCTTCTGTTCACCGTAAAACGGTCTAAGTTCTCTGGCGAAATCGTCAGGATTTTGCAAAAGCCTGTCTGTGACGTCTTGGAGATCGTCCAGACTAAATGCTGTACTCAGAATAAAGAAACGAGTCCATAAAACATGCTCAATCCACAGCCGCCTGATTGTGTTTGACAACTGTAATTGGCGGCCAGTCATTCCGTTGCTGAAAATTGTTTGTTGAATGATACTTCAACCTCCTTAAAATACTGGATATAGAGAGTTTTGAGATGACAACGGCATGCATCCCGTTACATTATATGGATAGATAATTTAGTTGTAGCTAAAGAACGGAAAAAAGAACGGGCAAGGCGGCGCTCCTTTTAGGCCGCGCCGCGCTGGTAAAAGAAATTTCTTGCGCATTTCTGATACATTTTATATAATACACGTCTATAACAAATTCGATTAAACCACAAGAGCCGGTTACAAATGCCGGTCGCGTCTTTGTGCGCGGAGCTAATGGAGGTAATTTTGAAAAAACTAAGAAACGTCGCTATTATCGCACATGTCGACCACGGAAAGACAACGCTTGTAGACGAGCTGCTCAAGCAGGCGGGAGTCTTCCGCGAAAATCAGGCGGTCATAGAGCGTGTCATGGACTCGGGCGACCTGGAACGTGAGCGCGGCATAACCATACTTGCCAAAAATACCGCCGTCGAATACGAGGGCTTTAAAATAAATATTGTCGACACCCCCGGACACGCCGACTTCGGCGGAGAGGTTGAGCGCATACTCAAGATGGTGAACGGTGTTATCCTCCTGGTGGACGCCTCGGAGGGCCCGATGCCGCAAACGCGCTTTGTGCTGCAAAAGGCACTTGAGCTGGGCCACAGGGTCATAGTCGTAGTCAACAAGATAGACCGCCCTGACCAGCGCATCTATGAGGTTATAGACGAGGTGCTTGAGCTGCTGCTGGAGCTCGACGCGACTGACGAGCAGCTGGACAGCCCCATGCTTTTCTGCTCGGCAAGGCAGGGAATATGCTCTCACAGCCCCGAAGTAAAGGGTACGAGCTTAAAGCCGCTGTTTGACACGATAGTCGAGCACATCCCCGCGCCCTCCGCCGATGAGGCCGCCCCCTTCCAAATGCTGATATCAGCGCTCGATTACAGCGAATACGTCGGCCGGATTTGCATAGGGCGCATAGAGCGCGGTACGGTGCACCAGAATCAGGAGATAACGGTCTGCGACTACCACGGTGAAAGGCCGGTCAGAAAGGCCAAGGCCGTCACGCTTTACGAATATCAGGGCCTGGCGAAGGTCCCCGTAACAGAGGCTGCGGCCGGAAACATTATTGCTCTTTCCGGTATAGGCGAGGTGACCATAGGAGACACCATATGCGACAGCTCCAAGGTGGAGCCCCTGCCCTTCATCAAGATTTCCGACCCGACGATAGAGATGACCTTCTCTGTCAACGACAGCCCCTTTGCCGGACGCGAGGGAAAATATGTAACGACACGCAATATTCGCGACCGACTTATGAAGGAGACTCTAAAGGACGTATCCCTGCGTGTTTCGCAGGTGCAAAACAGCGACAGCTTCAAAGTCGCCGGGCGCGGGGAGATGCATCTTTCGATACTCATTGAAACAATGCGCCGTGAGGGCTACGAGTTTCAGGTCGGCCCCCCGCGAGTGCTCTACCGGGATATAGATGGAGTGAGGTGTGAGCCGATTGAGCGTGTGGTGGTTGACGTGCCGGAGAACAGCGTCGGCTCCGTGATAGAAAAGCTCGCCTCAAGGCGGGGCGACCTTCTCGAAATGACACCGATGGGTACGAGGATGAGACTTGAGTTCCTCATTCCCGCGCGCGGCCTTTTCGGCTACCGGAGCGAATTTTTGACCGACACCAGGGGCGAGGGCATAATGAACAGCGTCTTTGATTCCTACGCGCCGCTAAAGGGCGATATCTCAAGGCGCTCCACCGGCTCGCTTGTCGCCTTCGAGACCGGGGAGGCGGTGGCCTACGGCCTTTACCACGCCCAGGAAAGGGGAGCTCTGTTCATCGGTCCCGGTACCCCCGTTTATGCCGGCATGGTGGTCGGTGTTTCTCCCAAGTCCGAGGATGTTACGGTCAACGTCTGCAAGCGCAAGCAGCTGACCAATATGCGCGCTTCCGGCAGCGACGATGCCCTGCGCCTTGTCCCGCCGAAAATTATGAGCCTTGAGCAGTGCCTGGAGTTCCTGGCGGATGACGAGCTTCTGGAGGTGACCCCGAAAAATCTGCGTCTGAGAAAGGCTATTCTGGACCACACGATGCGCATGAGAGCACACAAGAGCGGAAAGTAAAATAACACCTTTACAAGGACCTAGCGGTGTGATAATATGTAGCTGTTTAAAGCAAAGGGGAGTAGCTTCCGGTTTAGCCGGGGCAAGCCGCGTCAATACGGCCACGGGCCCGCGGCTGCATTAAATAGCAAGACCTTTGTCGATACTATCAGGTGTCGACAAAGGTCTTTTTTGTTTACCATCGTATGTAAAAAACATATAGAGGAGATAGAAAATGGAAATACTGTACCAGAGTCTTTTGCTCATCACATGGAAGCAGGTGCTGATGCTGATTATAGGCGGCATACTCATCTGGCTTGCAATCAAAAAGGAGATGGAGCCCGCGCTTCTGCTGCCGATGGGCTTTGGCGCGATACTTGTAAACCTGCCGCTTTCCGGCGCGATAACCCAGATTTACGGCGGGACCGCTGAAATCGGAATAATTGACGTACTGTTTAACTCAACCATAGCAAATGAGCTTTTGCCCCTTCTTCTCTTTATCGGAATAGGCGCGATGATTGACTTCGGGCCGCTGCTCTCAAACCCCAAGATGCTGCTCTTCGGCGCGGCCGCCCAGTTCGGAATTTTCATGACGCTCTCACTCGCCTCGCTGTTTCCCCAGTGGTTTACCCTGCAGGACGCGGCGGCCATCGGCATCATAGGCGCGGCTGACGGCCCGACCTCTATTTTCGTCGCCAATTACTTCGGTACAAGGTATGCCGGGGCCATCTACGTCGCTGCGTATTCCTACATGGCCCTTGTGCCGATAATACAGCCGCCGGTTATCAGGGCCATCACGACCCGGAAGGAGCGGCTCATCCGCATGGAATATGTCTCCGGCTCCGTCTCAAAGACTGCAAAAATCCTTTTCCCCATCATAATTACTGTAATTGCGGGTCTGGCTGCACCCCGCTCTGTGTCACTGGTGGGCTTTCTGATGTTCGGGAACCTTATACGCGAGTGCGGCGTCTTATCTAGGCTGTCGGAAACCGCGCAGAACTCCTTTGCCAATATAGTAACCCTGCTCCTCGGAATTACCATTTCAACTAAAATGCAGGCGGAGATGTTTATATCCTTCTCCACAATATTAATAATGTGTCTGGGACTGTTCGCCTTTATATTCGACACTGTCGGCGGTGTCCTGTTTGCAAAGCTAATCAACCTCTTCCTGCCCGAGGGTAAGAAGATTAACCCGATGGTAGGGGCATGCGGCATATCTGCCTTCCCCATGTCGGCACGGGTGGTCCACAAAATGGGCCTTAAGGAGGACCCGCACAACTTCTTGCTCATGCATGCCGTCGGTGCAAACGTCTCAGGCCAGATAGCATCCGTCATCGCCGGAGGACTTATAATCGCACTGGTCGCAAGATAAGGCCGGGATTTGTGCCAATAATACAGTAATCAGGAGGAAATTATGGATTTTCAAAGCTTTCTCAGCAGTCTGCCGATAATGGGCTACGGCATGGCAGGAATATTTATAGTTATAGGAGTAATCTATTTAGCAGTTGCGGCCTTGAAGCGCATATCAAAGGAGTAGCCCACTAAAGTCTTGAAAAAGTTTACAGAAAATGCTATGATTTTAAGACGAATTAGAGGAGGGCTACTATGCTAAAAATTGATAATCTGACTAAAACGTACGGTGTTAAGCGTGCTGTGGACTCCCTGTCCCTGCATATAAGACCCGGAGAGATATACGGCTTTATAGGCCACAACGGAGCGGGCAAGACGACCACCATAAAGGCTTGCTGCGGAATCCTGAACTTTGACGAGGGTGACATTTTTATAGACGGTATTTCGGTCAAAAAGGACCCGCTTGAATGTAAGAAAAGGCTCGCCTATATACCGGACAACCCGGATATGTATGAATTTCTGTCGGGAATTAAGTACCTTAACTTTGTAGCCGATATTTACGGCGTACCCAAGTCCGAGCGTGAGGAGCGCATACGCAAATATGCGGATATGTTCGAGCTGACGCCGGAGCTTGCTCAGAGCGTCAGTAGCTATTCCCGCGGCATGAAGCAGAAGCTCTCGGTAATCGCCGCGCTCTTACACGAGCCGAAGCTCCTGCTGCTTGACGAGCCCTTTGTCGGACTCGACCCCAAGGCCTCCCATACGCTAAAAGAGCTCATGCGTGGCCTCTGCAACAGGGGCGGGGCCATATTCTTCTCGACACATGTGCTGGAGGTTGCAGAAAAGCTCTGTGACAGGATAGCCATTATCAAAAACGGAAAGCTTGTAGTATCCGGCAAAGCGGACGAGGTGCGCGGCGACTCCTCGCTTGAGGAGCTGTTCCTGGAGCTGGCGGAGGGCTGAATATGTTTAAATCTCTTCTTAAGATTCGCCTTCTTTCGCTCTGGCAGTCCTTTGTCGGGCGCAGAGTTAAGAAACGCTCGAGCAAGGTCAAGATTGTTCTGTATACCCTTCTTGCCATCTATGTGGTAGTTGCGCTTTTCGCCGCGGTAGGGATGGTCTTCATGGGCATAGCAAAGCCGCTTGTTTCTGTTGGCCTTGGCTGGCTGGTAATGGCGGTTGCAGCTCTCATGTGCGTAGCTGTCAGCGTTGTGGGCAGCATTTTCATGACACAGCAGCAGATTTACGAGGCTAAGGACAACGAGCTGCTTTTAAGCATGCCGATACCGCCGTCCTACATCCTGGCAACGCGTGTATTGCTGATTTTG
>JAAYOL010000088.1 GCA_012520395.1 Clostridiales bacterium | reverse complement strand
CGGTTTTGGCCGGGCTCGGCTGTGTTGGAAAAAGCGCGCTGTTCCTGCACAGGGAGAAGGGGGCGCGCGTGCGCCTCGGCACGCTCTTTACCGACTGCCCGCTGCCCGCTTCAGCCGTGCCCTCGGCCTTTTCATGCGAGGACTGCGATTTGTGCGTTAAAGCCTGTCCCGCCGGAGCAATCAAGGGCGTTACGTGGCGCGAGGGCATAGACAGGGACGAAATGTTCGATGCTGAGGCATGCAACGACTATATGCGCGGGCACTTTATGAAGATAGGCCGCGGCTCTGTCTGCGGAATCTGCGTGAGTGTTTGCCCCTTCAACGGGCGTGGGAAATAAACGGATTTATGGCTCAAGCGGTATTACAAAGTATACTTAGTCTTGGCGGACAAATCGTTACGCGCTGAAAAAACTCTCGGCTTTGCTTTCAAATGACAAAACCGGGGGCATCTCAAAGCACTTTGAGATGCCCCCGGTTTTATTGATATTGGCAATCAGCCTCAGGTCTTTTCAACTAGCTGAAGGGCGCTCTTTTCCCCGCCGCCTGTGCCTGCGGAGGGTAGGACCAGGGTTATCCTTGTTCCAAGCCCCTCACGGCTGAGGACCTCCATATGTCCGCCGTGGCGCAGGGTAATCCACCTGGCGATTGAAAGCCCGAGCCCGGCTCCGCCGGTTGCCCTCGCGCGCGACTCGTCGGTGCGATAAAACCTGTCGAAGATTTTCGGTATTGCCTCGGGGTTTATGCCTATGCCGTCGTCCTGGACTGAGATTCTGGAAAGCCTTCCGTCGGTCTCCGAGGCTATCTTAATATTGCCGCCGGGCGGCGTGTACTTAATTGCGTTGTCAAGCAGAATGCGAAGAGCCTGCTTAACAAGCGCCCTGTCTGCGGAAACAGTGGCCTGCGAGGGGTGGTGTGAATAATTGTGCGCGCCGTCTATCATCCGCATTTCGTTTACAACCTCTTCGGAAAGCTCCGAGAGCCTGAAGTCCTCAATGTGGAGCGTGATGGTGTTGTTGTCTCCGCGGGCCAGGAACAATAGCTGCTCGACCAGATCCTTCATGTTCGCCGCCTCTTCCTTAATGGCGTTTATCGACTCCTGAAGGGTCTTTTCGTCCTTTTTGCCCCAGCGGTCCAGGAGATTTGCATAGCCCTGTATTACTGAGATGGGTGTCCTCAGCTCATGCGAGGCGTCGGACACAAAGCGGACCTGCGCGCGGTAGGACTCGTTTATCCTCTCCAGCATATCGTTTATGGCCTTGGCAAGGCCCTTAAGCTCATCCTGCGTCTCATCTATCTTGATGCGCGTATCGAGCCGGGCGGCATTTATACCCGCAAGCGTTCCGGCCAGCTCCGCCATGTCCGCGTCAGGCAGGCTGCCCGCCTTATTCAGACTTTGGGCCGCCCTTGCAAGCTCGGCAATCGGCTCAAGAGTGCGCCTTACAAGCCTTGCGTCCTTGAAGGTTCTGGAGAGCAATATCAGCAGCTCGATGGCCAGAAGAGCCGCATAGGCATGAAAAATAATGACGACGAAAGAGTTGAGCGAGCAGCTTATCTCAAGCACCCTGCCGCCATGCTCAAGCTCGATAATATACTCAAGGCTTCGAAGACGGTCAAGGGCGGCCGCGCTTTTATCAATCGTGACCTTAAACCTCCGCGCCCCAAAGGCGGTCGTTTCGGGAAGCAGCCGCTTAATCGGGTCCGGGGGGATGTGACCTCTGGGCGGGCGGTCCAGCTCGGTGAGCTCAAGCCCCGAGAGCCTAAGCCACTGCCGGGAGGCTTCGTCTGGAAGGCCCGACTGCGAAACAACATCAAGGGCAAGCTCCGCCCTTTTTTCGCTGTAGACTATGACAGCACCGGCGGCAAGCAGGCCAATTATAATGTCTATGGTCAGAAAAATGCCTGCAAGCCTCAAAAAAAGCTTGAGGCTCAGCTTATATACTATTGAAAACCGGAACCTGTCTCCAAAGGGTTCCGGCGATGTCTTGTGCAGCTTTTTACTCATCCTTTATCACATATCCCACTCCGCGAACGGTATGAATCAGCTTGATGTTGTATTGCTCGTCAATTTTCGTGCGCAAAAAACGGACGTAGACATCGACTGCGTTGGTGCCGCCGTCAAAGTCAAAGTCCCAGACGTTCTCAAGCAGGGCCTCCCTGGAAACGACCAGACCCTTATTTTCAAGCAGGTAGTGCAGAAGGTCAAATTCGCGCTTTGTAAGCTCCACCGGCTGATCTCTTACGGTTACCGAGCGCCGCCTCACATCCAGACGGAGATCCAGGGCGGTGAGCACCTCGCTCTCCTGAAGGACGGCACTGCTTTTCCTCAGCGCGGTGCGGATACGGGCCAAGAGCTCCTCTATTGCGAAGGGCTTGGTAATATAGTCGTCCGCGCCGAGGTCAAGGCCGGAGACCTTGTCGGTCACGCTGTCGCGGGCAGTGAGCATAATAACGGGTACAGAGGCGCTCCGGCGCAGCCGCCGGAGAACCTCCATGCCGTTTAGCCCGGGCAGCAGCACGTCAAGCAGGATAAGGTCGAAGCCCCCCGAAAGGGCAAGCTCCAGACCCTGTCTGCCGTCAAAGGCCTTTGTAACCTTATATCCCTCATAGCAAAGCTCCAGCTCGACAAAGCGGGCCAGCTTCTCCTCGTCTTCAATCAGCAGTATATTTGCACTCATTCAAACCCCCGCCTGACCTTTTTGGGAAACCTTCCGGGTCCCCGTAATTATTTTTCCGAGTTAAACGACCTTTTGATGTTTTCGGCCGTGTCGGAGGCGGTGTCCATCACCCTGTTGACGGAGCCACGACCAAGCTCATAGCCGCGGAAGCGGTAGCGGCAGCCGAAAAACAGACCCAGTATGAGCAGGGGCAGCACCACCCAGAAAAAGAATATCAAAGAGATTGCAAGAACGGTAACCGGTACGGAGATGACTATCTTCCCGTTCTTTTCCACTTCAAAATAGTTGGTATTTCCCTTGTGTATGAGCTTCGTGCAGAAGCGGCCGAACCTTTTCATCATGTCGGAAAAGCTCTCGCCCTGTTTTTGCCTTGTCTCCTGATGGGCGCTCTCCTTTTCACGCTCGCCCTCGCCTTTATGCTCGCTGCTGTAGTAGCCGCCGGCGACGGGAGGATTGACCTTGCCCTGCTTCTCAAGCCAAATAATGGCGTCGAGCAGATCGTCGTTGCAGGCCTCAAGGGCCGCCTTTGCCTCCTCAAAGCTTACCGAGGCCTTTTCTCTCAGTTTCTCAACCTGTTCCAATGTAGCCATTTAAATTTCCTCCATTTTTTCTGTTAATATCATAGATTTGAAACCCTTGCTATTCTGCCTTAGCGCCTCATAGTCCCGCTTCTGCTGTGCCTTATATTAACAGAAAACACTTAAAGAACAATTTGAGTAAAATTAAAATCAGATTAAAATAGGTCCTACGAAATTAATGTTTTATCAATTAATTCCATTGTATATCTGCTGTGCACTCGTGTCAACCAAGCTTTGAGCTTTGATGGCAAGGCGCCTTCCGGCCCTGCGCCGTGCCCGCATCAAAATGCCCGCATATGATAGAGAAAGCGAAGCCGCTTTTGATAAACCTGCGCCTTTTCAGGGCCGCCCGAACGGGCAAGAAACAGCGGCTGTGCAGTATATAGCCTTCGGTATTTTGGGAAAGGCGAATGGGCCTTTCACGATAACAGCAAGGAGAAAATTTATGGCTTTGCGTAGCATAAGGCAATATAAAAATGACGATATAATACCCGCAAAGGGCAAGTGCGCCCCTTCTGAGAGCTTGCGCTTAAAGGCAAAGGGCAAGCCGCCCGAAGCACCAAAAGACATACTGAGGACAAGGTCTGAGGAGGTGGCGCGGGTAGACGACGGGCTAAGGGAGCTGCTTGAGGATATGGTCACGACAATGCGCGCTGCTAACGGGGCGGGCCTTGCAGCTGTGCAGATAGGCGTGCCGAGGCGGGCTGTTGTGCTCGAAAACGGCGGCGAGGTCCTTAAGCTGATTAACCCTGTCATAATCAAGGCCTCCGGGGAGCAGCTTGGGATGGAATCCTGTCTGAGCATACCCGGCGTATACGGAATGGTAATGCGTCCGGAGAGGGTGGTGGTCAAAGCTCTGGACGAGTACGGAAAAGAGATGAGGCTGGAGGGTACAGCTTCCCTTGCCCGTGCCCTTTGCCATGAAATCGACCATCTGGATGGGGTTTTATTCATTGACAAGATAGTACCGGGCACCAGAATATGCAATAATGACCTGAGTAATCCCGGGTGAATCCCGGCCCCTGAGGTGAAGTGGCAGGGCCGGGGGCGGGCACAAATTGAGGGCTGTGCCCAGGGCGCTCAAAACCGGCGGCGAGGTTCTGGCCGCGCCGACGGACCAAATTCCCGGACAACATCAGGACCTGCCGCCGGGCGGAGGGTGCCTGTTGGGGGTGTCCCGGTGTAAACCTTGCCCCTGAGAGCATCTGTTTCGCCCCGGGATGTTAGAAAATGGGCTTCCCGGTGCGGCGAAAGCCAGGTAGGGGAGCGTGGCGCTTCTCACGCAGGATGCATCGGCCTTCCCTCAGGAATCGGAATGCAGTTTACTTGCTTCAAGAAAGTGGATTTGACGGCTTAAGGGCGGCGGATAACTTTTGCATCCGCCGCCCTTGAATTAACCTGTTTGATTTGGTATGGTATGGTTTTTATAGCTCAGCGCTCGCCGGATTTTCGCCGGGCCCTTTCCCTGCCGGATTTTTCCTCCGCACCGTCAGGGACTTGGTAGCGGTTGACAAAATCAATCAGGACCGGGGTCGCCTTGTCCGCGTTTTCCTTTATTGCGGCACAAAGTCCCTCCGTATCTCCTCTGAGCACCATGCCAAGCATCTTCTCGTAATCAGCCTTCAGCTTGCCCCGCTCCGGGGTACAGCCGGCATAGATATATCGAAGCAAAAGCTGCTGGCCCTGTATAGATATCATGCTGTTGTCCAGACGGCGGTTTCCGCAGTTGTGGTAAAAGGTGCCGAGAAAGCGATTGACTGCCATGACCTCGCTCTGGATGTTCCGGGCAGTCTTGTAATCCTCCAAATGCTTTTCAAGCTCTGTGACCATTAGCGCTCTGTCCCCGTTTTCCATGGCAAGCCTGGCCGCCGCACAGTGGAGCGTGACGGCGAGCTGCTGAATCTCCAGCACGTCGTGCTCCCTGAGCCTGAGCACATGCGCGCCTATATTGTTTTCGTATACGACAAGACCCTCCTGCTGAAGACGGTTAATGGCCTCGCGGATGGGCGTGCAGCTTACCCCGAGCAGTTCCTGCATATCATTGACGTTGAGTTTGCTCCCCATGGGGCGCTTTAAGGTAATTATTTCGCCCCTTAGTCTCTGATACACCTGATCGACTAGCGAGCTTTTCTTAATGGCTGACATTTACACACCTTTTTCATTAATTTTATTTCTTGCAAGATATCATACCACCAGCTGACAAATTGTGCAAGTTGTTTGGGTGATAAACTAACAAAATTGATTTGGCAAAATAGACAAAAAAGCTTTTTTTACTTGAAATTTGCAAAAAGCATGATAGTATTAATGTAGTTCTTGCAAAATATATCTTGCAAGAAGAACCTCGAGATTTTCTGAGGCCTGTTCGTCCGGGGCGGCTGTTTTCAGCATCGCCTGTCGCACAGCTTGGTCTTTGACACATTATGGCTTTTTATTAATTTATTACTCATTTAATTAATATAAGGCGCCGGATAGATAAGCGAGGTTTGCAATACATATAGTTGTACCGAATCATGTAAAAAACGCACGCCGCCACCCGACCGGATAATTCCAATATTCATCCGTAGCGGTGCAGCGGGATGTGTGTTAAAATATATTTGAGAGCAAGGTGTTGTGAATGGCGAAAATTTATTTGGAATCTGCAAATGAGCTACCAATTTACGATGAATGTGATATACTCGTCGTAGGCGGTGGCAGCGCCGGCCATAGTGCGGCCTTGGCTGCAGCCCGTGCCGGCTGTGAAAAGGTTATCCTTATGGAGCGCTTCGGTTACTTCGGCGGCGATGTGACCGGAGGCTATGTTCTGATGATTCCGGCTCTGAACTGGCGCAGCTACAACATTGTCCGTGGTATTCAGGAGGAGTGGTTCGCCCGTCTGGACAAGAACGCTCCTGACTCTTACATATGCCCCGAGCGTGAGGAAGTTGGCGAGAATGATCCGTTTAAGCTGCAGCGCTGGTCTTTAATCCATGGCTGCGTTTCTCCCGAGCAGGGCAATCCCCACCTGATTCGTGCGCCCTATTATGAGCCCAATCATTTGAAGCTTGAGATGGATGCCATGATTCAGGAGCAGCCCAACATTAAAACTTTGCTCCACTGCTGGGGCACAAAGCCCATCATGGACGGGAATACCATCAAGGGTGTAATCTTTGAGTCCAAGGAAGGCCGCAAAGCCGTTCTTGCCAAGGTCGTTATCGACGCAACCGGCGACGGCGACATCTATCGTCAGAGCGGTTGCCCCTGGGTTGCCGGCTCTCTTCGCACTGAGGACGTCAGAGAAAACCGCACCAGCATGACTGCTCTGGTTTGGAGAATGGGCGGTGTGGACTACGAGGCCTACTCCCGCTGGTTCCACTCTAACCCCGCAGAGGCCGCTGCCTTCAGAGAGAATCTGAACAAGATTGCCGGCTACAGGACCAACTTCTACCCCGCCGGCAGCAATGAAGTCGTTTGGTGGAACAACTGGCTTACCAACCGCGATTGCAGCAACCTGGATGATATCCGCCACACAGAGTTCACAGTCAGAAATTCCATCCGTCGCCTGCTTGAATTCTGCCGCAAGAATATGCCCTACGGCAGGAACGCCTATTTATACGATATTGCTCCCCAGCTGGGTTCCCGCTGCTCCCACCGCCTGATAGGCGAGCATGTGTATACCAAGCTGGATATTGCCACCGGTGCCAAGTTTGACGATGTTATAGCATGGCACAGCACCATAAATATGATTAACGGCGGCGCCCCCATAGAGATTCCATACAGGTCCATTCTTCCCCAGAAGGTTGAGAACCTGCTATGCCCCGGCCGCCATCTCTCCGCTGATGCCGAGACGGTTGCCGGCATCAGCCTTATCCCCCAGTGCATTGGTACCGGCCAGGCCGCCGGAGTTGCCGCAGCTGTCTGCGTTCAGGATGGCACTACCACCCACAACGTCGACATAAAGCGCGTGCAGAAGATTCTCTGCACCGAGCAGGATGTTCCCCTGCCCCGTCAGGAGAACACGGACCCCGAACTGGTCCGCGAGCTGGAAGACTACAAGTACGGCACCCAAACCGAAGCTGCGAAGAAAATTCGTGCCGCAGCCGGCCTTGACTGGTAAAAATCTGCGCACCTGTCGAACTATCCGACGGATTTCATACCGGCGAAATATTACTGCTATGGTATGAAAGAAAACCCCATAGCCCCACAATTTTCTCAATGTGGGGAATCTGGTTTAACGATTTAAATCGGGACAAACATCGGCTGGGCAAGGGAAATGCATGAGATAACACTTCCAAGGCTCCGCCGGTGAGCGGTAAGAAAAAGCAGTACAATGCCCTCTCGCGGATGGCGTGTGTGCTTTGAAATAATACTACGACGAAAGGGGGACAGGAAACAACAGACCCGGGCACGGATGTCCCGCTAAAATGAGGCGGGATGGACAGTTACCCGACATGCAGAGCTTTTCTGAACGAATGTCTCTGCAAGCTAAATGGCAACTCTAGTAAATTTAAAGGAGGAACAAAAAATGAAAAAGATCATTTGCATGCTTCTTTGTCTCGTGCTCTGCGTTGGCCTTTTCGCCGCCTGCGGCGAAAAGCAACCGGCTCCCAGCCCCACCGCAACACCCACTGTTTCCACACCCCCCAGCGGCCCGACTGAGCTCGAGTACTACGACGAGCTGAGCCTGTATATCCTGGATAAGGTCGCCATAATCGATGCGTTCAACCCCGGTGCACAGAGCACTGCAAACGGCATCTATGGCCATATGCTCTATGACACCCTGGTGTACTGCAACCTCGACAATGAGTATGTGCCCTGCCTCGCCACCGAGTGGAGCAGTGAGGACAACAAGACCTTTAACTTTAAGCTCCGCGAGGGCGTCAAGTACCACAATGGTGAGACCTTCACTGCCGATGACATAGCTTTTACCATCGACAAAGCAAAAGATGCCCCGGGTACTCATATCTATGACCGTTTTAACCAGGTCGAGAGCTATGAGATTGTTAATGAATACGAGATCAACCTGACCCTGAGGAGTGTCAACGTTGACTTCATCTTTGACATTTCCCAGCCCATAGCTCCCATACTCAACCGCGAAGCATATGAGAATGATCCCGAGAAGGGCCCCTGGGTTGGCACCGGCCCCTTCTATCTTGATAAGCTTGTTCCCAACGACAGCCTTACACTTGTTGCATTTGAAGATTACTGGGGAGAGAAGCCCCTCTGCAAGAAGTTTGTCATGCGTCACATCGCAGAGGAGACTGCCCGTCTGATTATGCTGGAGAACGATGAGTTTACCTTCTGCGACATCGGCAGCGTCTACATCCCGCAGTTTGAGAACAACCCCAAGTTTGTTATCTACTCCTATGTAATGAACAACTTAAACTACATAGCATTTAACATGAGAAAGCCCATTACCGGCGATAAGAACTTCCGTATGGCCGTGGCTCACACCATCGACAGAGAGGCTATCTTAGACATCGCTCTGGACGGCTATGGAGAGATTGCAGAAACCGGCGCCTTGTGGGGCTACAAAACTGCCTATAAGAACATGGATCTGCCTCTGATTGAGCGTGATTTGGATAAGGCAAAAGAGTATCTTGAGAAGAGCATCTACAACGGTGAGACGATTGAGATTACCGCCAGCCTTCCCCATACAATTAACAGTGCTCAGGTAATCATGGCTCAGCTCAGCGAGATCGGCATCAACACCGAGCTCAACAGGCTTGACGCTCCCTCCATGGCATCGGCAACAGCCTACGATAACAATGACACCGACATCGTTGTTGGTTCCGGAGCCTGGACTCCGATGGCCAGCTCCTGCAGAAGTTTCCTGACCCCTGGCCACAACTCCAACAAGGCTGTCTATGACAATCCTGAAATAGTCCAGCTGATAGAGGAGGCTGCCGCCACTTCCGACGGCCCCGATCGTGAGGCGCTCTACTACAGAATCCAGGAGATCCTGGCCGACGATATCCCCTATCTCGGCACCTTCCACATGGCCCTGTATATCGGTGCACAAAAGGGTGCCGGCGGTGCGGCTTACTTCCCGACCAACTATCATGACTACGCACTAGCTTACAGAATAAAGAATCCCCAGTAAGCTTGGCAAAACCTTTATTAATCTGGCTTTTCAATGCCAGAAAGTAGCATATTCCTCATAGCAACCTAGGCGGGGCGGCGGCATATGTAAACTTAAACCCAACAAAATGCCGCCGCTCCCCGATTTGCAAATTAGAAAGGGCGTTGTATTAATGCTAAGATACTCCGCTATGCGCTTATTACTGTTTATTCCAATTATCATCTGCGTAACCTTTATCATCTTTGCGCTGATGGATCTGGCGCCAGGCACGATTGTCGATACGATGATCACGGAGGAAATGACCGAAGAGGACATCGAGTTTCTGAGGTCAAAGTATGACTTGGATAAACCCATGATTGTACGATATGGAAAGTACCTCGGAAACCTTTTGAGGGGCGATCTTGGCTCCTCTCAGATTACCGGTCTTACTGTCTGGAGCCAGTTCTCAGAGAGATGGCCAAACACCATGTGGCTATCCCTTTTCTCTCTGATGTTCGGAGTGGCGCTTGCCATCCCGGCGGGCATACTTGCGGCAAAGTATGCCGGAACAATATGGGATAACATCACAACAGCAATAGCTATGCTCGGTCTATCCATGCCCAACTTCTGGCTGGGCCTTATGCTCTTGACCGTGTTTTCTTTGAAACTCAAGATATTTCCAGCAGCCTATGACGGAACTTGGCGATCCTTTGTTCTCCCTGTTGTTGCCAATGGCTTTGCCATGATTGCATCAATTACCCGCCAGACAAGATCCTCCATTCTTGATGTTTCCCGTCAGGACTACCTGCGTACAGCCCGTGCAAAGGGCGTTCCCGAGCGTCAGGTCACAACCAGACATAAGCTCGGCAATGCATGGATACCCATCATTACACAGATTGGTATGATGCTTGGAGTGACCCTGGGCGGCTCCGCCGTCATAGAGACGGTTTACTCCTGGCCCGGCGTCGGCTACCTGATGGTAGAGGCCATCTCACGCCGTGATACCACCATGGCCTGTGGCTGCGTTATCCTGACCGCCACCGCATACTCGCTGGTTCTTCTTCTTGTCGACCTGGTTTATGCGGCAATTGACCCACGCATAAGATCTGCCTATGCTCGCGGGAAAAAGAGGAGGGTAAAGGCATGAGTAGTAAGGTAAAAACTCAATCAATGATTTCAAGTCAGTATCAGAGAGAAAACCAGCTGCTCGCAGTTTGGAAGCGTCTGCGCACCAACCCCGGTGCTGTTGTGGGACTTATTATTCTCTGTGCCTTAATCCTGATAATGGTCTATTCTGTACTGTTCATCAGCTATGAAGAGATCACTGTTATCAACTCCAAGAACAGGTTTGCGCCCCCCTCTGCGGAATATCCCTTCGGAACAGACGAAATGGGACGTGACCTGATGAAGAGAATCTTTTACGGCTCACGCTATTCACTCGCCGTTGCCTTCGGATCCGTCTTCATTGGCATGGTTGTTGGCATCTTCTTCGGCTCCATCGCCGGCTTTTTCGGAGGCTGGGTCGACAACCTGATTATGCGAATAGCAGACATTATGTCCTCTATTCCCGGTACTCTACTAGGAATGGTTATTGTCACCATACTAGGGGCGAACCTAATTAACCTACTCATTGCCGTCGGCGTTGCCAGTATTGCCGGCTTCATCCGAATGGCAAGAGCCTCCGTACTAACCGTTAAGAGCAATGAATATGTAGAATCTGCCCGCGCAATCGGCATGTCCGAGCTTCGGATCATATTTACTCAGGTAGTTCCGAACAGTCTCTCTCCTCTGATTGTTACTGCAACCGCCAGAATGGCCACCTCCGTTCTGTCTGCAGCCGGTCTGAGTTTTCTGGGCTTTGGTATTACCGCGCCCAAACCCGAGTGGGGCGCTCTGATTTCTGGCAGCCGTGCTTTCCTGAACTATGCCCCGCACCTATGTTATTTCCCGGGTCTGTTCATTATGCTGATGGCCTTCGCCTGTGCACTTCTGGGTGATGGTCTGCGCGATGCGCTGGATCCAAAACTGAAAAAGTGAGGGTGAGGCTATGAGTAAGAAATCAGTTGATACGGCCATAAAAGATCAGGCCGTTGTTTGCAATGATGATGTTGTGCTCGAGGTCGAGGACCTTGTTGTACATTATGTTTTGAAAAAGTCTGTGGTTGAAGCTGTTAACGGCGTCAGTTTTAAATTGAAAAAGCGCAGGGCCATCGGCCTTGTCGGTGAGACCGGTGCAGGCAAGACTACCACCGCACTGGCCATCATGAACCTTGTTCCGGATCCCCCCGGAATCATTAAAAGCGGCAACATCACTGTCTGCGGCAGGGATATGCTTAAACTGAAGCCGCAGCAGCTTGAAAAAATCCGCGGTAAAGATATTTCCATGATATTTCAGGATCCAATGACTTCCCTTAACCCGGTTATGACCGTTGGTCAGCAGATTGCCGAAAGCGTCCGTCTGCATGAGCGCGTCAGCAAGCAGGAGGCGTTTGAGCGTGCCATCGAAATGCTGGAGCTGGTCGGTATCCCGGGCGAGCGCGCCAATGACTATCCCCACCAGTTCTCCGGTGGCATGAAGCAGCGCGTGGTCATAGCCATTGCGCTGGCCTGCAACCCCAGTGTCCTGATTGCCGACGAGCCGACGACCGCTCTTGACGTGACTATACAGGCGCAGGTTCTGTCCATGATGAATGACCTGAAGGAGAAGTGCAATACTGCACTCGTTATGATAACGCACGATCTCGGCGTTGTTGCGAAGATGTGCGATGATGTAGCAGTTCTCTATGCCGGCCGGATTGTTGAATCCGGTACGCTTGAGGATGTCTTTAACAACACTATGCATCCCTACACTGAGGGACTGTTCAACTCCCTGCCTAATATAGAAAACAGGGGGGCAGAGCTCAAGCCCATACCCGGCCTGATGCCGGACCCCACCAAGCTGCCTGCTGGCTGCACCTTCGCAGACCGCTGCAGCTATGCTACGGATGCTTGCCGGGAAAAGGTCCCGGAGACCCGACGTGTCAGCGAGACACACACAGTCGCCTGCTCCAGATATGATGAGCCCGGCTTTAGAATTGAGGGGTGGCAACATGGATAATAAATTATTGGAAGTCCGGGATCTGAAGAAGTATTTCAAGACCCCGAGAGGTACTGTCCACGCCGTTGACGGTGTGAACTTTACCATTGAGCGCGGCAGGACCCTTGGCGTCGTCGGCGAATCCGGCTGCGGCAAGTCCACTCTGGGCCGCTGTATCCTCCGTCTGATTGAGCCGACAGAGGGCCAGGTTATATTTGAGGGCAAGGATATCTGCGCTGCCAGTCGCAAAGAGATGAAGGCGCTGCGCAAGGAAATGCAGATTATCTTCCAGGACCCGTACTCTTCAATCAATCCCAGAAGAACGGTTCTTGAGCTCATTGCCGAGCCCATCAAGTTCAACAAGCTTATTCCCGACGCAACGGAAGTTGACATTGAAAACCGTGTCATTGAGCTGATGCAGACCGTCGGCATTGACGAGCGTCTGATCAACTCCTTCCCCCACGAGCTGGACGGCGGACGCCGTCAGCGTATCGGCATTGCCAGAGCGCTGTCCCTGAACCCCAAGTTCATAGTCTGTGACGAGCCT
>JAAYOL010000087.1 GCA_012520395.1 Clostridiales bacterium | reverse complement strand
TGCCTCGGCCGCGTCAATTGTAACCTGGTCGTTCGTCCTGTCACGCTCCATGAGGCCGAGGTCGTAATACTCTGTCTTCAAATCAACAAAAGGCAGTATAAGCTCGTCCTTGATGAGCTTCCACAAAACCCGTGTCATCTCGTCGCCGTCCATCTCGACAAGCGGCGTTGTCATTTTTATTTTGTCCATATATTTACCCGTCCTTTATCAGGTACTTGCATTGAGCGCGGCGTAGTAGTTCATAAGGCAGCCCTCTTTAATAATGGTCTTCTCCTCATCGGACAGGCCCCTTACATAGAGTGTGATGTCGTGCACACCGTCCTTGGATATGACCTTTGCGGGAATCTCCTCCCTGCCTGAGACGATGGCCGCCCTGATATCAGGCACAAACACATAGTCGTCTGCTGCATAGTCGAAGGGAGTATCCTTGTCTATCGTGAAGGGCACTATGCCCCAGTTGATACAGTTGGAGCGGTAGCGCTTGGTGGCGTACTCGTAGCAGATGTTCGCCCCGCCACCGAGAACCTTCTGACAGGAGGCCGCCTGCTCCCTCGCGCTGCCGTCGCCCGGCTTCTTTGCGAACACGCAGGAGACGAAATCAGTGGTTTTCGCAAGCTCCTCCGGATTGTCAGTGACCTTGGAGAGCGCGTCAATAATCTCCTGTGAAACCTTGCCGGCCCGGCGCTCTATATCCGCCGCCTGAACGGCCTTCGCGCGGCCCACATATTCGGGCACGCGGCGTGAGAGCGCAAATTCCGAGAGCTTCAGGGGGTTTGAGCGGTAGGAGGATGTCTCGCCTGAGGGGATGAGCTCGTCGGTTGTCGTGACCTCATCGAAGATGACGGCGGCGAGCTTCATGAGCATATTCTCGCCGAGGGCATACATCTTCGGCCAGTCGGTGATGTTCGGGCCTAGCCTCAGCTCGTAGTCCGGCTGCGCCTTGCCGAAGCCGTTGTACACGCGCTTTTCATATATCGTACGGTCGTATTTGTAATCGGTTTTGGGTATCTCGTAGTCAATATCTGTCGCGGCGGTAAGTACTCCGCCGTTTTTTGCCGTTGCGGCTATCGAGCGGGCATCCATGAGCGCCACTGCCGAAATCTGACCCTGGCCGGGCTTTGAGCCCTCACGGTTGGGGAAGTTTCTGGTCGCGTGACGCAGACTCAGGGCATTGTGCGCCGGTGTATCGCCCGCTCCGAAGCAAGGGCCGCAGAAGGCGGGCTTCATTACCGCGCCGGCGGACATGAGCCTTGCGCTCGTTCCGTCCTTGGTAACAGCGAGTGAAATGGGCGCCGAGGCCGGATAAACAGACAGGTCGAAGTAGCTGTTGCCGATGGAGGCGCCGTCTAGAATTGCGGCCGCCTCGGCAAGGTTACTGTAAGTGCCGCCGGAGCAGCCGACAATTGAGCCCTGGTCGGCCACGATTTTGCCTCCGACTATCTTGTCCGTCAGCTTCAGCTCAACCTTGCCGCCGAGTGTTTCGCGGCACTCCTCCTCAACCTGCTTGAGAATGGCCTCGGGGTTTTCCTGCAGCTGCTTTATCGTATAAGCGTTTGAGGGGTGGAAGGGCAGCGCTATCATGCACTCCACCTTGGAAAGGTCAATTTTCACCGCGCTGTCGTAATAGGCGGTCTTTTCGAGCTTAAGCTCCCGGTATGCCTCCGGTCTGCCTACGTTCTCGTAGTATTCCTTTATCCTGTCGTCCGTCGTCCAAATTGAGCTCAGGCAGGAAGTCTCGGTGGTCATTACGTCTATGCCGATGCGGTAATCTGCGTCAAGGCCGGCGACACCGGGCCCTGCAAATTCCAGTACCTTGTTCTTTACAAAGCCGTTTTTAAATACCGCACCGCAGAGCGCTATGGCCACGTCCTGCGGACCGACGCCGCGCCTCGGCTCCCCCTCAAGCCAAACGAGCACAACCTCGGGCGCGTCCACATCATAGGTGTTGGAAAGAAGCTGCTTTACAAGCTCGCCGCCGCCCTCGCCGACACCCATACAGCCGTAGCTGCCGTAACGCGTATGGCTGTCGCTGCCGAGTATCATGCCGCCGCAGAAGGAAAGCTCCTCCCTTGCGTACTGGTGTATAACCGCCTGATTTGCCGGCACATATATGCCGCCGTACTTCTTCGCGGCGGACAGGCCAAAGACATGGTCGTCCTCATTTATGGTGCCCCCGACGGCACAGAGGCTGTTATGGCAGTTTGTAAGCACATAGGGAACCGGGAATTCCTTAAGCCCGCTGGCCCTCGCCGTCTGTATAATCCCGACATATGTGATGTCATGAGATATGAGCGCGTCAAATTTAAGACGCATCTTTTTTGGGTCATCCGATGTGTCGTGCGAGCGCATTACGCGGTAGGCTATTGTCTGCTCCCTGCCCTCGTCCGGGGTCGGAAAACCGGCCTCGGCGCTTTCAAAAAGCTTACCGTCCTTCACAAATACGCCGTTTTTAATAAGTGAAACCATATATTCTCCTCTCCGTTGCTATACTGATTTAATGATTAATCTTACATTACTTGCGCGTTTTTTTCAACCGCTATATAGATATCGGGCGGTATTCCGCCCGATATAGCTTCACGGTATTCAGTTGAACTTATTCATCGCTGCTTCAACGCCATGCTCTATAATCGCCTCGACTGCCCTGAGCGCCTCTTTCGACGAGGCAAGGAGCTGCTCATATTCCTTGTCGCTCATCCTGCCTATAACCCAGTCGACAAGGTCGTGCTCCGGGTGCGAAGGCGCGCCCACGCCTATCTTCACCCGCAAAAAGGCATCGGTACCAAGACAGGATATTATACTCTTTAGTCCGTTGTGGCCGCCGGCACTGCCCTGCCTTCTTATGCGGAGCTTTCCGAGCGGGAGCGCCGTATCGTCACAGACTACTATTATATGGTCCGCGGGTATTCGATAAAAGGCCGCGGCCTCCCTAACAGCCTGCCCGCTGAGGTTCATAAAGGTCTGGGGCTTAATCGCAAGCGCCTTGGCCCCGCCCAGTGTGCACAGCTCCGTCAGCGATTTGAATTTAAGCGAGCGGATTTTTATCCCCTGCTCCGACTCGAGAAAGGCTGCCGCCATATATCCGGCGTTATGCCTTGTCTTATCATACTTTGCTCCCGGATTACCCAGAAACGCAACCAGCCACGCCGGCTGGCCCCTCCGTTTGGGTATAAAAAACATGGCTGAACCTCGCTTTTATCTGAATAAGGGTGAAATGGAAACTTCCTCGTAAACTCTGTCTATCGCCTCGGCGAACATGTGCGCCGCGGAGATATAGCCGATTTTATCGCACTTTTTGTCCGAGGGATAGGGGATGGTGTCGAGGAACATCATCTCCTTTATGCAGCTTTCGTTGATGCGGTCAATGGCCGGGCCGGAGAGCACCCCGTGCGTGGCGCAGGCATAGACGTCCTTCGCCCCTCCGATTTCCACCAGGGCATTGGCCGCGCCGCATATGCTCCCTGCGGTGTCAACCATGTCGTCAAACAGTATGACATGCTTGCCCTGTACGTTTCCGATTATATTCATTACCTCGGAGGAATTGGCCTTCTGCCGACGCTTGTCCACGATGGCAAGTCCCATGCCCATCTTCTGGGCAAAGGCTCTGGCCCGCGACACCGAGCCGACATCGGGAGACACGACCACGACATCGCTGCTATCCGGGCCGAACTTATTTATGTAATATTCCACAAAGAGAGGGTTCCCGAGCATATTGTCAACGGGAATGTCAAAAAAGCCCTGAATCTGGGCCGCATGAAGGTCCATTGTCAAAACCCTGTCCGCCCCGGCGCAGGTGATGATATTGGCAACCAGCTTTGCCGAGATGGGGTCTCTGGCCTTGGCCTTTCTGTCCTGCCTTGCGTATCCGAAATAAGGCATAACGGCTGTAATTCTGCCGGCGGAGGCGCGTCTGAACGCGTCTATCATAATGAGCATTTCCACCAGGTTGTCGTTGACGGGCCCACAAGTTGACTGTATGAGAAATACATCTGCACCTCGAACGGTTTCAAGAATAGATATGGATTTTTCTCCGTCTGAAAAGGACTTTACCTCCGATTGGCCTAGTCTGAGGCCCAAATGACGGCAAACCGCCTCCGCAAATTTGGGATGCGAGCTTCCTGAAAAAATCTTTATCTCCTTGCCGTGTGAAATCATTTTACCGATTCTCCCTTTTACTTTTTAATTTGAGGTTAGCCGATATTTTTGTTCATATATATTGTAACAGATTACCACTAAAAAAAACAGACCCTTACAAAACTTTATGATAACAAGTTCACTTTTTTGATATAAAAACCCGGGCGAGGGTGTGTTGCATATTTTTTCGGCTTAAAACTCAATTGATAAGCGAAGTTAAAGGGCAGACCACAAAAAATATTTTTTGTTTTTTGCAAAAAACTCTTTACAAATAAAAAAGTATAGGTTATAATAACAATAACAGTTATCATTATTGTTATAGAGGTGTAACATGAAAACGGCAAGAAAGTACAGCCGTAAGCGTGAGGCGATATTAGAAACGCTGCGCTCCACCAGGTCACACCCCAGCGCCGAATGGATATACACAAGGCTAAAGCCTGTTTATCCCGACCTTAGCCTCGGAACGGTATACAGAAACCTTTCGCTTTTCCGCGGGGAGGGGCTTATAAGATGCGTCGGCACGGTAAATGGCCAGGAGCGCTTTGACGCG
This sequence comes from Clostridiales bacterium, assembly GCA_012520395.1. Classification (GTDB taxonomy): domain Bacteria; phylum Bacillota; class Clostridia; order Oscillospirales; family Oscillospiraceae; genus DUPK01. Next base: position 33,770 of record JAAYOL010000087.1, on the reverse strand, counting down.
AACGTCCTGCCGCATCCTCACTTTATCTGTGATGCCTGTGGGAATGTCTTAGATTTGGATATTGAGCCTGACTACAGGCTTATTGATAGCATGGAAAACTTCTCCGGAGGCGAGGTTGAGTACTGCGAGATAGTATTTCACGGAAAATGTAACAAATGCAAAAAATGAGCGTACAATCGCTCCTAATATATTTATTATTTTTACGGAGGTTTATCAGCAATGAAAAAATGGGTATGTACTGTATGTGGTTATGTTCACGAGGGGCCGAATCCTCCCGAGTCCTGCCCCATATGCAGGGTTCCTGCAAGCAAGTTCAAGGAGCTTGTGGAGGATGAGGGCTTTGCCGCCGAGCATATAGTCGGCATCGGCGCTAAAGACAAGGTGGAGATGGACGTTTACCAGGGTCTTCTTGATAACTTCAACGGAGAATGTAGCGAGGTTGGCATGTATCTTGCGATGAGCCGCGTGGCCGACCGCGAGGGCTATCCGGAGATTGCCGAGGCGTTTAAGCGCTACGCCTTCGAGGAGGCAGAGCATGCCGCCAAGTTTGCCGAGCTTTTGGGCGAAGTCGTCACCGACAGCACTAAAAAGAACCTCGAGATGCGCACAAGCGCCGAGTCCGGCGCCTGCTCAGGCAAGTGCGAGCTTGCAAAGCGCGCTAAGGAGCTAGGCTACGATGGCATTTATGATACCGTGATGGAGATGGCAAAGGATGAGGCCAGACACGGGGCGGGCTTCGCAGGTCTCCTGAAGCGCTACTTCGGTGCTTAAAATTCACCCTCAGCGCCCAAAAAATCAAGTGTTGACGGCACTGGGCTGATACTTATTACGAAACCGAGGATTGTTGAGTTAACAACATTCCTCGGTTTTAGCTTTTTGTTCGGCTCAAAGGAGATACAGGGCCGCCTTCAAAACCTCAAGTAATATACTCTTGACAATAAGAATCCGGAGGCAACACGCCTCCGGATTCTTATTGTGCTTAATGTTGAACAGAACATCACACAATTTCTGTCATTGCAAGGATTCTATCATCACCCGTCTATCGTGGGGTCGTGACCGCGCCAATAGCTCAGGCGAAATCGACAAAACAAAAAGCGGCTTTCAAAAGTGAAAGCCACATCGCACATCGGAGTAGAGCTATCCCCTATCTCCCAATATGTACAACTGCCAATTCCGCGTGGCTTTTCGTACTAACTTCCGGGCAAGTCTTCTGGCTCGAGCGTCATCATCCGTTTCGATCTTCCCAATTTCTCAGTGATCATGTAAGAAACGGACTCCTCTCTTACAGCGACGGGATCGCACAGGCTTTTAACCTGTTTCCTTTTTAAGACCGCACAGCGGCCACCCGGGAGTCTCCATATTTATAAAATAAATATATCACAGCCCTGTTGTTTTGTCAACAATCTGCTTAGTCATGCCCCCGCTCCCTAAATTCTTCAAATATCTCCTAAATATATTGTCCTTTTATAGAGCATTCTAAGAAGTATGGCGAAAACTCCCTCCTACCCTCACCTGACCTGATTAAAATTTTTTAAAAAAATGCTTGACATTCTTTTTTCCTCAGTGTATCATCTGTACTAATATCCCTAATACGGCTGTAAAAAAATAAGCGGGTGGTGATACTGTGATAAATCTAAACTACCGGGATTCCAGACCAATTTACGAGCAGATAAAGGACGGCCTGAGAAAGCTGGTGATGACGGGCGCCTTCTCTCCGGACGAAAGGCTGCCCTCGGTTCGGGAGCTGGCCTCTGCTCTCGCAATTAATCCGAATACCATACAGCGGGCGTATAAGGAGCTGGAGGCAGAGGGTTACATTTACACGACGGCTGGCAAGGGCTCCTTCGTTTCCGACATGTCCGGTGTGGACAGCGCGCGCCGGTCGCAGCAGCTTAAGAAGTTTGAGGAAGCGGTAATCGAGCTTTTATTCCTCGGCACCCATGCCGAGGAACTTAAAAGCCGGATAGACAGTCTATCTAAGGATTCAGGAGGAGGGCTATGAAACCTATTACAAACCTGAATGAACACAGCTGCCTGTCCCCCGCAATAAGCAGCGCCTTCACAAATGGCCGGCCCTTTTCACGGTCATTTTATTTCCTTGAGTACAGCGAAAGGAGCGACGTAATATGATTGAGGTAAAAAATCTCGTAAAGCGCTTCGGTGACTTTACTGCACTGAGTGGTCTGAGCTTCAGTGTGGAAAAAGGCTCGGTCTACGGGCTTGTAGGGCCCAACGGCGCGGGCAAATCGACAGTGATACGACATCTTTCGGGTATATACCGGCAGGACGCCGGCGAGGTGAAGATAGACGGCAAAACCGTTTACGAAAACCCTGAGGTGAAGCAGCGCATGGCCTGTATTCCTGACGAAATATTCTACTTTCTCCAGGCCTCCACAAGGGACATGATGCAGTTTTACAAGGGCATATACCCGCGCTTTGACATGGGGCGCTATGAAAAGCTTGGCAAGATCTTCGAGTTCAACGACAAGCGTCCGATGCGCCAGCTATCCAAGGGTATGCAGAAGCAGGCGGCCTTCAGGCTTGCCGTGTGTATGCGACCGGACATCCTGATACTAGACGAGCCGGTGGACGGACTTGACCCCGTTATGCGCCGCCAGGTCTGGAGCATTATTATGAACGATGTGGCCGATAGAGGCACTACGGTCCTTGTCTCCTCGCACAACCTTCGTGAGCTTGAGGACGTATGCGACCATGTCGGAATAATGCACAACGGCAAGCTTCTTCTCCAGCGCTCCCTGTCGGAGCTGCAGGACAACATTGCAAAGCTTCAGCTCGTCCTGCCCGAGGGTGAGACGCTTCCTCAGAACTTCGGAGCTATTCACGAGTCGTCAAGCGGACGGATTCTAACGCTTATCATGCGCGGCACTACCGAGTATATAAGCGCGAAGGTTGCGGCCCTGTCCCCTGTGTTCTATGACCTTGTGCCGCTCACGCTTGAAGAAATTTTTATTTACGAATTGGGAGGTGTGGACTATGAAATCCGTGACATCCTGCTTTAATAAGGCTCTGTTCATCAAAAACATAAAGCGTTTCTGGCCTGTCTGGGCTCTATATAACATCGCCTGGGTGATAGGCATGCCTCTGGTAATTGTAAGCCAGCTCTCCAGCAGCTTCTTCGGCAATGCCTCCTATATTAACAATTACATTATGAATAACGCCCTTTATATGGGCGTCATAATGAACGCCATTTTTGGCTTCGTTTCCGCTCTGACGCTCTTTTCATACCTCTATAATGCGAGGAGCGCCGGCGCCTTCCACACCCTGCCTATTCGCCGGGAGGGACTGTTCCTGACCTGCTTTCTCTCAGGTCTCTGCTGGCTTTTCATCTCCAACCTGTTTATCTTCGCCCTTTCCGCGGGAATTGAGCTGCTTTATGGCTCGCTTTCCATCGGATACCTGCTCCAGTGGCTTGCCATGGTCTGCCTTCAGGGACTGTTTTTCTACGGCTTCGCTGTGTTCTGCGCATTTCTGACCGGGCACGGCTTCGCCCTGCTGGTCATATACGGCATTTTAAACTTTATCGTGGCTATTGTAGAGCTTATAATCCGCTTTTGCGCCTCGCTCTTCTGCTACGGACTCACCAGCGTCAGCTCCACAACCCTTGACGTCCTCTCTCCCATCGTTATGCTGTTTAAAAACACCTCGATCGAGGGTTATTATGACGGTTCCCGCTACCTTGACCCGGTCTATACGGGATGGACGACGCTTCTAATTTACGCTGCGGCGGGGCTGGTCTTTACCGCTCTGGCTCTCCTGCTCTATCGCAGGCGGCACAGTGAAAGCGCCTCAGAGTTTATCGCAGTACCCACCCTCAGACCCTTTTTCCAGTACTTCTTTGCTTTTATCGGCTCGCTTGTGCTCGGTATTCTCTTTTATAGCGTCATATTCGGATTCTCGAGCTACGACGAAAGCGGCTCGGCCTGGCCGATGCTCAGCTGCATGATAGTCGGCGGATTCCTGGGCTATTTTATAACAGCCATGCTGCTTAGAAAATCCTTCCGAGTGTTTAAGAAAACCACTCCCGGCTTTCTCGTTTATGTGGTCGCTCTAGCCGCCCTTGTGATGGCGATGGAGCTTGACGTTTTCAAGGTCGAGCGCTACATCCCCGATGTCAATTCGGTAGAAACCCTCAGGATATACGGAAGTTCCGAGACATTGTTCTTTGACGACCCGGAGGTGATAGAGGAGCTTATGTTGGCGCATAAGGCCATAATCGAAAACAAGCCCGCAAATGAAAAATACGCCCGCAGCGGAAGCAGAATCTATTCCGATATGTTCCACATAGATTACCGCTACTCTCTTAAAAACGGGAAGACGATTTCGCGCAGATATGACCTTTACAATGTCCCCGGAGCGGACAAAGATATTTTGCTGATGCTGGAGGAGAGGTTTAATACTCCCGGGGCAGTGTCCGACCGCATGAGCGACATTCTGGAAATTGACGAAAATTCGATATCGTCTGTCGGCATCTATTATCTGGACCATGAAACCCCCGAGGCAAAGGTAAACGAGGAGTACCTCACGGGCTCTGATGCACGGGAGTTTTTACAGGACTGCATTAAGGCCGATATACGCGCAGGCAAGCTCGGCAGGACCTTCATTTTCTATGACATGGGCTCCGAAAATGCGTTATACGACTGTTTTATCAAAATCAATTTTGCGGGCGGCGTAGATTATATTACCGTACTCCCCAACCTAAGCTCGGAAAAGACCATATCATATCTGAAGAAGATGGGCATAGAGCCCGCGGTTGCAGAGTATCCGGATAGGGTACCCTATATGGATATGGAATACCGCATGGATATGGAATACAGCAAATACGGTTATTAACCGCAAAGGCATTGGGCGTACAGTGTGCGCCCAATTGCTTTTCTCCTAGCCGGCGTTTGGAAGATTTATTAAAAGCCGGAGGGTTTACATTTTACAATTTGTTCACTATTGACGCTTGCCGGTTATCTATTATAATGAGATAAGAGGGAAATTCTCATAAAGAGGTGTTTCTATGTCAAAGAAAGTCCTGATAGTCGAGGATGATGCAAATATCGCAGAGCTTCTGCGCCTGTATCTCGAGAAAGACGGCTTTGTTATTTCAATAGCGCCCGACGGGGGGGCCGGCGTCGCCATGGCGCAGAGCTTTGAGCCGGACCTAGTACTGCTCGACATAATGCTGCCCGTCATGGACGGCTGGGCGGTCTGCCGGGAAATCCGCAAGAACTCGAATGTTCCCATCATCATGCTCACAGCCAGGGGCGAGACAAACGAAAAGATCTCGGGCCTTGAGATGGGAGCAGACGACTACATAACCAAGCCCTTTGAAATTAAGGAGCTAATGGCGCGGGTTCACGCCGTTATGCGCCGTTACGAGCCGGGCGAACCCCCGAGCAGAAAGCTCTTCTTCGACAAGCTTGTGATAAACATGGAGTCTTACGAGCTGCTTGTGGACGGCAAAAAGGTGGACACCCCGCCCAAAGAGCTGGAGCTTTTGTTCCATCTGGCATCCTCGCCCAACAGGGTCTACACACGCAACCAGCTTCTCGACGAGGTATGGGGCTTTGACTACTTCGGCGATTCTCGCACAGTGGACGTACATATCAAGCGCCTTCGGGAGAAGCTCGAAAACGTCAGCGACCGCTGGGCGCTGACCACTGTCTGGGGCGTCGGCTATAAGTTTGAGCTGTCGCAGTAATTTTTTAAGGGGGTCTATCCCCGTATGAAAAGCATCTATCTGAAGAATTTTACGCTGACGGTTGGAATGGTCCTGCTGAGCCTGCTCATTCTCGGGACCTCGTTTATCTCCGTCAGCTATAGCTTTATTGTCTCCGACAAGCGTGAATCGCTGCGTATGACAGCCGGTGTAATTCAGGGCACAGTTTCAGCAAAGCTCACCGAATCGAAGCTCGACGGCTGGGACCTTCGTATGACGATTTCGGCTATAGCGGGGGCTTCAAGCGTAGATATTCTGATAAGTGACAACTACGGCAACGTGGTGTCCTGCTCCGATGTTTACGGCTCCTGCCAGCACATCGGAGCAAGGCTGCCGGATACACTGATAAGCTCGCTGAAATGGGAAGAGGCGGTAATGTCCTCAGGCATGCTAGAGGGCTTTTACAACACTCCGCGCTACTATTACTTCACAACCGTTGAGAACCCATATTCAGGAACTCAGGCAGGGTATATACTCATATCGATAGATTCCTCGTCAATGATGCAGATTTGGCGCTCTTTTGCCGTCATATTCTTCTTTGCCTCCTGCTTCGTGCTTATCCTGTCACTGGTGTTTTCGCTTATCACAACGGGCAGACAGGTGGCGCCTCTTAAGGAGATGGCCGCCGCGGCAAAGCATTTTGCAAGGGGTGAATTCTCCGTTCGCGTCCGGCAGACGAAGCGTAAGGACGAAATAGCCGAGCTTACCGCCGCATTCAACTCCATGGCGGAGTCGCTGGAGAAGTCTGAAAAGCTCCGCAGCGAGTTCATTGCCAACATATCACATGAGCTCAAGACGCCCATGACGACCATAGCCGGCTTTGCCGACGGCATAATCGACGGAACCATCCCCGCCGAAAAGCAGGGCACATACCTTGAAATCATCTCCTCGGAGACAAGGAGGCTCTCCCGCCTCGTGCGCAGAATGCTGGAGCTCTCCCGCATCCAGTCGATAGACCCGGCCCTCGCTGCCCACAGCTCCTTCGACATCACCGAAGTACTCCGCCACGCCGTGCTCGGACTCGAGGGAAAGCTGAAGGCAAGGGGCCTGAGGCCCGAGCTGCGGATACCCGAGGAGAGCATAATTGTCGTCGGGGACGCAGACTCCATTACCCAGGTGGTCTACAACCTGCTCGACAATGCCATCAAGTTCTCATCCGACGGGGCTGCCATAACACTCAGCCTCTGGAAACAGAATGAAAAGGCCTATGTCTCCGTCAAGAACCTTGGAGAGACAATAGATCCGGCCGAGCTGCCGCTGATATTTGACCGTTTCCACAAAACCGACCGCAGCCGCGGGCTGGATAAGGAAGGGGTTGGTCTCGGGCTTTATATCGTAAAAACCATCATTGACAACCACAAGGAAAACGTGTATGTGACAAGCGCAGAGGGAGTGACCGAATTTGTGTTCACTCTGACGCTGAAAGCATGAATTTTGTCTGAAATTTGCGTTTACAATATTTTCACAACGTATTCACAATTGCTCCATATTCTTATCTTATACTGCAATCAGTCTTTGGGGGGAGACATTTATGTTGGAAGACGGCAATAATAAAAAGAAATTCCGTTTCAAAAGAACCGGAGAGAAAATCGAAAAGCTCTCCGATATGTCGTCAGAGCAGTTTCCTGAGGAAGGCCGTTCCTTCGGTTATTCGGCCTACACCTCACCGGTTGAACGCGAGTATCAGCCCTTCTCCCCGCAAACCCCCTCAGCCTTGAATCGAAGCCACACCCGAGATGACGAGCCGCGCAAAAAAAAGAAGCTTGGTCTTGCAAGGTTTATCGCGATGGCACTGACCTCACTTGCGCTCATAGTTGTCTCCTCCTTCATAACCTACCTTTTCACACATTATGATTTTCAATTCTCCTCCGGCGACGGCAATATTAAGATTTCGCTAATTCCAAGGCCGGAGGACCCCGTGCCCACTGCTCCCCTGCCGATAGTTCAGACTCCCTCCCCCACTCCAACCTCCGGGGTTTCCGGAGTTCCATCCGGCGTAAGCTGGGACGGCACAGTTCTGTCCACGAACACGCCCCCGGAAGCAGGGGAAATGCTCAGTCTCCAAGACATCTACAAAAAATGTGCTCCGTCGATAGTCTCAGTTTATTCGGAGCTTCAGGGCGGCAGCTCACTTGGTACGGGAATCATAATCTCAAGAAGCGGATACCTTATCACGAACCATCACGTCATCAAGGACAGCATAGCCGTAACGATTACTCTCGAAAGCGGAGACCAGTATTTTGCGGCGGTGGTCGGCGGAGACGAGCAGAGCGACCTTGCGGTATTGAAAATAGACGCAACCGGCCTCACCCCGGCAGAATTTGGGGATTCGCAGCTCGTTCAGATAGGAGATTCAGTCGTTGCCATAGGCAATCCTGTCAACCAGTCTCTCACCATGACAAACGGTATAATTTCCGCAATAAACCGGAATATTAGCTATAACGGCTATACGATGACGCTCTTGCAGACAAACGCAGCGATAAACGAAGGCAATTCCGGCGGCCCGCTCATCAATATGTACGGCCAGATAATCGGCATTACCAATATGAAAATGGTCTCCTACTATTCGACCATAGAGGGCATCGGCTTTGCGATACCCACCAACACTGCCAAGCCGATTGTGGATGAAATTCTTGAAAACGGCTATGTTGCCGGAAGGCCCTCCCTGGGTGTTCTCCAGTCGGATATAACCATCTCGGCCTCCATCTATTATGGTCTCCCCAAGGGCGTTTACGTCAGCGGAGTCTACACCGTATCTGATGCCTACGAAAAGGGCATCCAGCGCGGAGACATAATCTGCGCCGTTAACGACCTGACGGTTAAATCCTCTGAAGAACTGAGCGAAATCATCAACTCATTTGTCGCCGGCGACACTGTAACGCTGAAAATTTACAGGAACGGCAATTACTTCGTTGTCGATGTCGTTCTAGCAGACAAGGCAAAACTTAGCTGACCAGAGCACCAGCTCACTTCCATATAAGTACCCGTGTACAAACTCCTCTCTTTTACTGCACGAAGCCCCGTCCGAAAGGACGGGGCTTCGTGTTTCTGCTGAAAAAGCCGGTGCACCTGAAGGTAAACCGGAGCTTTTACTTTTCTTTTAAGTTTCCTATTATAGCGGGCATGTCCGCGATAAGCAGCAGGGCAAGGCAGAAGAAATAAATCTTCTGAGCACTTCCGCTCCCTCCCGGCGTGGCGACAAGGCAGAAGTAGCAGGCGATCATCGAAAACAGGATCGTCCGGGAAGGCCGCGGCCTGTCGAATGTAAAGCCGGCCTTATAGTAAAGAGCCACGGCCGCGCTGCAAAGGGCCAGAAAATCATAGACATAGTGAAGAATAACAGGATCGGCGGAGCGCAGTTTATACTCAAGGACCATCCACAGGCAGACAAAAATGACAATAATTGTGCTGAATATTGCGTTTCCTGAGTTATCCCTTTGAAAAAACACGTTGCGCGAGAGCAGAAAAGCCGATACGGCCGCCAAAAGGCCGCAGAGCATGAGTATCAGTTCGGCCGGCCCCCTGGTTCCGCCCACGAAGTATAAAACCGAGCCGATGGCAAGGCCCAGGGCGGCCAGCGCCGAAGCTATCAGCGCAAGTGAGCTTTTGCTCTCAAGGGCGCCGCTGTATGTCGCGGGTGATTCCATTTTCTTTAATCCGAGCGACAGGATAATAAAGACTGTGACGGACACAGCCGACAGGAGTATAAGTGAACCTGTAATTGGTTGCCCTCTCATTGCCAGTCCCGTCTCCGGCTCAAAAACCGTTTTAAGCTCTACTATCCTGAGTACGGCGCCGACTACGCCTAAAAACGCGGCGACAGGCGCGTACATTTTTCCTTTACGGCTAATATTGACCATCCCTTTCAGAGCAAGGCATAAGTTAAATCTGCCCGCATAAGCTGTATGGGGCATGTCCTCCATTTTACACCAGAAACATATCTCCGTCAACTGCCTTGCCCCTTTCGGAGAGATTGGAGTAACAGATGAAAGCTGTATTAATAGTATCAATTCTCCTGCTTGCGCTGGCCTTTTCAATTCCTTTGCTTATCGTAGTGCCTTCTTTGGAGGTAGATCTCTCACCCTCCCCCGGGGCAGACACAGCTAAGGCGGCGGACAGTGCCGTCATCAGCTTCAGCCGTGAGGGCAGGGGCGAGAATATCTCGTTGAAAGACTATCTCACGGGGGTTGTGGCGGCGGAAATGCCGGCAAGCTTCAATATCGAGGCCTTAAAGGCTCAGGCGGTGGCGGCGCGAACCTACGCGCTTTACAAGATTGCCAAGCACTCCCACCAGGACTTCGACCTGTGCGATAATGCGGGCTGCTGCAGCGCCTATTTTGACCATTCGGAGCTGAGGGAGAGATGGGGCCGGGATTACGATAATTACATAGAAAAAATCTGCTCCGCCGTGGAGGCCACGGACGGCCTATTCCTCAGCTGGGCGGACGAGCCGATACTGGCAGTTTTCCATTCCTCATCCCCCGGCAGAACCGAAGGGAGCGAAAACGTCTGGAGCAGCGCGCTTCCCTATCTTGTGCCGGTTGATAGTCCTGAAACTCCGGAGCGGGTTTCAAACCTGATTTCCACCGTAACCGTCTCGGCGGAGGATTTTAAAAATACGCTTCTCAAAAAATTTCCCAATGCGGTTCTGGACAGCGACCCCAGACTGTGGATATCCTATGTCTACTATACCGAGAGCGGACGGGTCAAGGCGCTCAAGGTCGGCGGCATTCAAATGTCGGGCACCGACTTTCGCTTCCTGTTCGGCCTTCGCTCCACAGCCTTTACATTTAAATACGACGGTAACTTCGTATTCTCCGTGACGGGCTACGGGCACGGCGTGGGCATGAGCCAGTACGGTGCCAACATCATGGCAGCCGACGGCGCGCTGTTTGACGAAATTCTCGCAGCCTATTACCCGGGGACCGAGCTGTCGTTCTTCTCCGGCACTTTTCCCCCTTGAAATGTTGAGAAAATTGCTATAAAATATCCTTTACGGCAGAAGGGCGAATAAAATAGCCCCTGCGGGAAGGACCGATTAAAATGGATTATATGGCGCAATCGCTTAAACTACATTATCAGTGGGCGGGAAAGCAGGATATTCGCCCCAAAATGGCCCTGACAAGCCGCGAGGATTTGTCACTTGCATACACGCCGGGCGTCGCCGCCCCCTGTCTTGAAATACAAAAGGACGTTTCAAAGAGCTTCACCCTGACCGGCAGGCACAATCTCGTAGCCGTGGTTACCGACGGAACTGCCGTGCTCGGCCTCGGCGACATAGGCCCTGAGGCGGGCATGCCCGTCATGGAGGGCAAGTGCGTGCTTTTCAAGACCTTTGGCGGTGTTGACGCAATACCGCTGTGCATCCGCTCTAAGGACGTAGACGAAATAGTAAACACCGTCGCCCTCCTAGCCGGGAGCTTTGGCGGCATTAATCTTGAGGATATAAGCGCCCCCCGCTGCTTTGAAATAGAGCGCAAGCTCAAGGAGCGCTGTGATATTCCCATTTTCCATGACGACCAGCACGGCACCGCGGTCGTCGTGCTCGCGGCCCTTATTAACGCGCTGAAGGTCACCGGCAAAAGGATGGACGAAATCAAGGCTGTAACCAGCGGAGCCGGGGCCGCCGGCATCGCTATTATTAAGCTCCTAGCGAGCGCCGGCCTGAAAAACATAATTATGTGCGACCGTGCCGGAGCAATATACGAAGGCCGTGGCGAGCTCAACTCCGAGAAGGAGGAGATTGCCAAGGTCACAAACCGGGAGAAGCTGAAGGGAACTTTGGCCGACGCCTTAAAAGGCGCGGACGTGTTCATCGGGGTCTCCGGTCCGGGTACCGTGACACAGGACATGGTTCGCTCCATGGCACCATCGCCCATTATTTTTGCCATGGCAAACCCGATTCCCGAGATAATGCCGGACGAGGCCTGCTCCGCGGGCGCTGCGGTAGTCGGTACCGGGCGCAGCGATTTCCCGAATCAGATAAATAACGTTCTGGCCTTCCCCGGCATTTTCAGGGGCGCGCTAGACGTTAGAGCCTCGGATATAAACGACGATATGAAGGTCGCAGCCGCAACCGCCTTAGCTGAGCTTGTTGCAAATGAGTTGTCGGCAGAAAACCTCCTGCCAAGCGCTTTAAGTCCCGCAGTTGCGCCGGCGGTGGCAAAGGCTGTCGCCGAGGCGGCCCGCCTTACGGGGGTTGCCAGAATATAATTGAAGTAAAAATAAATATGGGCATCCGCCACAGCCGGATGCCCATATTTTATTGATTCCACGGACTGTAATATAGCTTTTTTGATTTATTGAGAGCCACCAGAAACACTATGGCGGCAACAAAAGACACCAGTAAGCAGATAACACTCAAAAACGGAATTATTATCAGTACGCAGGCCGCCAGAGTAAAGCCTGCGTGGACCTTCCAGACTGAGTATAGGGACTCGGCATTCAAATCTGTGTTGCGGATGGCCTCCATCTCCTCTATACCCTTTACAACCATGTAAGATGTGTAAAGAGTGAGAATAATAGACGCAATTCCCAGCAAATATGCCACGATGCCGAAGTTATATGATAGCCCGAACAAATCCATGGCGTAAAGAATGGCTGTATAAACGGCCATGCCCTTTGCAAAACCCTTTGCCTTTAAAAAGTACGGGCTCTCGTTTTCAAGCTCTGCAAGGCCCTTTACCATTATTATATAGCCGATGAAGTCGGGTATCAGCCCGATTTTTAATGCCATTGATATTAATGGTAAAATTCAAAAATACAAACAGTGCCCCTATAAAAATATTACTCATCGTTTCTCCCTTTTAAATCTACCGCCCTGTAGCACTCCCCCGTTATCTCCGCGGCAAGGGTGCCGGCTGTCATGTCAATGAGCCTTGCGTTGAAGTCCCCGGCCTTGGATGCGGGCAGCAGAGCCTCAATTACGACCTCGGATCCGTAATCTATATTCTCGATAGCTCCATCATATGCCGCAATCTCCAGCTTGACACGCTCAAAATAGCTGTAAGGACAGTTCATTTTAAGCTCCTTCCAGCGACGCATTACGGAGATGCCGGCGCTCTCAAGCGCGAGGGCAGCAGTATGGGAATAGGCGCGCACAAGTCCGCCCGCCCCTAGGAGAACGCCGCCGAAGTACCTTGTCACCACGCAGCAGACATTAAAGACGCCCGCGGAGCGGAAAACACCCAGTACCGGCATTCCGGAAGTCCCCTGCGGCTCACCGTCGTCGGAGTAGCGCATGGCACCGCCGTCCTTAATAATATAGGCGTAGACGTTGTGCGTGGCGTCCCAGTGCTTCTCCCTCATTTCAGCGATGCGCGCGAGGGCCTCCTCCTCTGTATCCGTGCGCCATACCCTGCCGATAAAGCGGGAGCGCTTTTCTATAAATTCGGCCTCCCCGAAACCGGAGGGGACGAAATACTCCATCTTCACTTCACCTCCGAGATAAATTCATGCAGCTTTCCGTAGGTTTCCGGGGAGCAGATGGCCTCGGCAATTATATAGTCTTCCGTGTACTCAAGCTTCTCTACAAAGGCGTCACGGTGGAGCGTCTCCAAAAGGGAGGCACTTGAATAGGGCAGATGCACCGTCACCCGGCGATTGCCCCTGCCAATTATCTCATCTATGCGCTTAATAAGGGATTCGGTGCCCTGCCCCGTGCGCGCCGATACCGCAACCTTGTTCTCCCCGCGGGGCAGGATGCTATCGGTACATATATCCACCTTGTTATAAACGTCTATCCGGGGCGTCTTTTCGGCCCCAAGCTCTGTAATTAGCCCTTCCACGACCTTGTACTGCTGCTCCCAGTCGGGGCTTGAAGCATCAATTACATGCAGCAGCAGGTCAGCGTAGCTGAGCTCCTCAAGCGTGGCCTTGAAGGCCTCCACAAGATGGTGCGGCAGCTTTCTGATAAAGCCGACGGTATCGGAGAGCAAAACCTCCTGCGTCTCGCTTATGGCAAGCCTTCTTGTTGTGGTGTCAAGCGTATCGAACAGTCGGTTTTTTGCCGAAATGTCCGAGCCGGTGAGCCTGTTTAGAAGCGTCGATTTCCCGGCGTTTGTGTAGCCGACGAGGGCCACGACGGGCATATCGTTTTTTTCGCGGCGGCGGCGCTGGGTGCTCCTGACCTTGCGCACGGCCTCCAGCTCCTGCTCCAGCTTTTGTATCTTTCGCCTGATGTGCCTTCTGTCGGTCTCAAGCTGGGTTTCACCGGGGCCCCTCGTGCCGATGGGGCTGCTGCTGCCGCTCGCCGTCTGGCGCACAAGATGCGTCCACATTCCTGTAAGACGCGGGAGCAAATACTTGTACTGGGCAAGCTCGACCTGGAGCTTACCCTCCCTTGTCATGGCGCGCTGGGCAAAAATATCAAGTATAAGCCCACTCCTGTCGAGCACCTTTACGCCCAGGTCCTCGGAGAGGGCACGCATCTGCGAGGGCGAAAGCTCGTTGTCAAACACCGCAAGGGTGCAGTTTTCAGCCTCAATGAGCGCCTTCATCTCCTTGACCTTGCCCTCGCCTATAAAGCTGCGCGGGTCGGGCGCGGGCCTGTTCTGGAACACAAGGCCCCGGCACTCACCGCCGGCCGTCTGAAGCAGGGCCTCAAGCTCCGCCATGCTACTCTCGTCGGAGCGCTCGTCCCTGTCCATGCTATCGGCGGAAAGCCCCGCCAGCACCGCTTTTTCAAACTCTATCTTTTCCGTATTCCTTACCTCCTAACAGACCGCCTTCCGGCGGCTGCTCGATCAATTTTGCACGCGATTTTCATGTGAGTTGCTTCTCTGTTTGAGCAATAAAATAAGACCAGCTCACCCGCACTGCCCACTAATAATTATCTGTAGATGTGACACAGCTTAGAAATAATTCGAATTAGGTTTTACAAAAACATCTGCTACTTTTGACCTTTGCTAAAGACGGTAATCCCATCATATTCAGTATTATTTATCGCTTTCCCTAAGATTTCTTCCAAATTCTCACTCTCAATATGTGTTGGCTTTATGTTCTTAAGCTCAGTTAATGCTGTTTCATATGCACCCGTAATTCCAAATTTTGTGGCATCGTATCCGTTTTCTTGCATTACCTCATAGCTTGTTTTCAAAATTTCGGAGAGGTGTTTTGCATCCGTACCTCCGATGCAGCTAATTATAATCTCAACATTTTTAACTAATGTTTTATCAAAAGCTGAGTCAAGGTCAAGACCATATTTGGCCAGTTTTTCCGGTAGTACATTTATATGAGTAACATCACTGGTTTTTGCCTGCACCAATGCTGTTACACTTTTTTTATATTCATCACAAAACCTATGCATAGTATTCACACCGGAGAGGACTGACATCTCATAATTATCTCTAAATATTTCCCCATCCCTATAGCTTAAAAAAAAGTAAGTATCTACACTTGTGCTTGAGCTAAGGGATATAAGATATGAGCCGTCTTTAGGACTATAAGTGACATCTTTAAGCTCCAAATTCAAATGACTATACTTATCGTTTATATATTTCAGAGCTTTATCTTTCGCTATATTTGCTGATATAGGGTTTCCTAAGAAAGAAATAGCAATAAAAAGCACAGCTAGTATTAGCAGAAAAGCAATTATACCTGCAGAAATCTTTAGAAGCATCTTTTTCGTCATGTTTTCCCCCTCTAAACACATAGCTTAATAAAAATGATCTTAAGCCTTTCTTGTTTGCTTTATCATTATAACACCGCTGCCGGCGGCTTTTCTGAGAAAAACAAAAATAACCCACGCTTTTTGGGCGCAGGTTATCTGGGTTCAAAAAATAGGTATATTACAGGCCGAACTTCTTGTTGAACTTGTCAACGCGGCCACTTGTGTCAACAAGCTTCTGCTTGCCCGTAAAAAAGGGGTGACACTTTGAGCAGATTTCAACCCTTATATCCTTTTTTGTAGAACCGGTCTCTATGACCTCGCCGCAGGCGCACCTGATTGTGGTCTGCATATAGTTGGGATGAATCCCTTCCTTCATTATGTTCACCTCTTTCTGATCCGAAACAGCCGTCTTTGACAGCAAACAGTATTCTAGCACACTATAATTCAAATTGCAACTATTTTTTTGAAGCGTAGGCGAATCAAGGGACCATTAAAGCTCCACAGCCGAATCCGTGCGAAAGAAGTATAAAATCCTTCTGCTCACAGGCTTGCCCATTATGCGCTCCATGGCCTTCGCGTAAGCCATTATCTGCGGTTTGTAGCTCTCCGCCCTCTCATTCTGGGTTTCTTTGTTTACATAATCGGTTTTAAAGTCTATTACGGTAAGCTCGCCCTGCTTTTCGAAACAGCAGTCAACCACACCTTGGAGGAGTATCCTTTCATCCTCCACGTCCGGGAAGTAATCAGAAGCAGGAACCAGCAGAGAAAACTTAAATTCACGCCGCAGGCTGTCGGCGCTTAGAACCTGCTGTCCCAGCGGCGAGGTGAAGAATTTTAAGATTTTTATTGGCGACACCACCTTCGCCTGCTTTTCGGTGATAAATTTCTCCCGGGCAAGCCTTGCTATCTCCTCCTCTATTTCGGTTACCGTCCCGCACTTTTGATAATCTATGTACTGCATGACGAGGTGCAGGGCGATGCCGCGCTCGGCTGCAGTGAGCGGAGTATCCTCGATTGCGAAGTTCGGCCGGTCAAATACTATTTTCTTCTCCGGTCTTTCAAGCTGCCCGGCCTCTTCAGCGGCCTCCCTGTCAAGAAAGCGTCCCTTAAGCTCTGTGGCGGTAAGCTTTGAGGGTAGTCTTATCGCCGCCTCGTGCGCATATCTGAAGCCTAGCTTTCTTTCGATTTCCAAAACCTCGGCCTCGTCAACTTCAGGCGCCGTGTCGGATTTTTCAGCGCCGGAGGAGGGCTTCTCCTTTTCATAGGTTTCCGGCGTTATGTATCGAATATCCCAGGGGCTGTCGCCGCTCTGCGGCAAATGTTCGGTCTCGGCACACGGAAGGACATAAGACTCCCTGCGTAGAAGGGCGCAGAGCAAAAGCCACTCCGCCATGGACGAGCATTCGGACAGAAACTGCGGGGCTATGGGCACCTTCGCCGCGGGTTTCAGGCCTGCAATAAGCCTTTCGGTGTTTCTTAAGGCGCAGGTAACGATTAGCTTTTCCCTTGCCCTTGTCATCGCAACATAGAGGACGCGCAGCTCCTCGGCTAACAGCTCATCCCTCATGCGCCTTGCTATCGCCATACGCGGCAGCGTGGTGTACTCTATTCCGCGCCTGAGGTCCAATCTTTTCGGGCCGACACCGAGGTCGGGGTGTATCAATAGCTGCTTTTTCGTGTCGTCCATATTAAAGCGCTTTCCCGTATCGGCAACGAACACGACGGGGTATTCAAGCCCCTTTGACTTGTGTATGCTTGTAATCGTAACGGCGTTTCCCGCCCCGGCGCCGCTTGAAACCGGGGGCTCGCCGCCGCGCTCCATAAGGCTTTTCAGCTGATTTACGAAGCCGAAAAGCCCCTTGTAGCCCGCGCTTTCAAACTGACGCGCAAGATCCAGAAGCGCCATAAGGTTCGCCTTACGCTCTGTGCCGCCGCTCATCGAGCCGAAAATCGCGGGGGCATTTGTCAGGGTGTAAACATGCCAGACGAAGGCATCGCTCGGCATTTCGGAGGCCGTTAGCCTCAGTGCGCTCAAAAAATCGAGAAAATCGGCGCATTTTTGCGATACTTCGGCGGTCTTGACCAGCGCCGTATAGAAGTCGCAGTCCCTGCTCACTGAGCGTATCTCGGCGAGCTCGTCGGGCGTAAAGCCGAATAGCGGTGAGCGCAAAACGGAAATAAGCGGCACGTCCTGACGGGGATTGTCTATGACGGAGAATAGGGAGAGCATGACCAAGACCTCGCTCCTGCTCCAGAAGTCACCCGCCCTGTCACTCTCAAAGGGGATGTTCTCGGCCCGCAGCGCCTCGGCATAGACCTCAGCCTTGCCCTTTACACTGCGCAGCAGTATCGCAATATCTCCGTATTCAACCCGCCTTTGCCCGCTTTCCCCGGTTACGAGCATGCCGCCGTCCACCAATTCCCTGATGCGCCTTGCAACGAATGCGGCCTCAACTTCCGCCTTGTCAAAATCCGCTTCCCCATCTTCATCCTTGGGCACCTCGATGACGTCGAGCTCGAAGGCCATATCTGCACTCCCGGGGTAATCCGTTTTTCCGTAATTCAGCCTTTCGCGCTCCGTATAGTCCATCTCACCGAAGGACCTGGACATGATGTTTCCAAAGACGAAGTTCACAGCGTCGAGTACGTTTTTGCGCGATCTGAAGTTGTCCTGCAGGACTATCTTCCTCGGCTCGCCCTCGCCTGCGTCCTTAGCGTCTTTGAACGCTGCGTACTTTCTTAGAAATATGGTCGGGTCTGCAAGGCGGAAGCGATATATTGACTGCTTTACGTCACCAACCATGAAGAGGTTTTTCCCATCCTTAGACAGCGCCCTTAAAATTATGTCCTGTATCTCGTTTGCGTCCTGATACTCGTCGACCATAATTTCCTCAAAGCGCTGTGATATCTCCCCGGCCTTTTTGCTCTGCGAGCCGTCCTCATCCGTGAGAAGCTTTATCGCAAGGTGCTCCAAATCGTTGAAATCAAGGGCGCGGAGCCTTGCTTTTTCCTCAGAATAGGCCCTGTCAAAGTCAAGTGCGAGGGAAAACAGGGCATTGACTGGAGGGAATATGGCGGCCATGTCCTCTGCAAGCTCGGCGGAGGAGCAATCGAAGATTTCCGCTAGCTTTACCATGGCCTTCTTGCACAGCTCGCGAACACGCTTAACCTCCGCGGTCTCCGGAGTTGAGTAGCCACGCAGGGCCTTCAGCCGCGGAAACGCAATGGGCAGCGCCGCGCGCGCTTCGTCCCAGCCGCTTCCGAGCGCCTCCAGAAGTCTCTCAAGCGCGGCCGCGGTCTCGCTGAAGCTCTCACCATAAGCGGCCGCAATTTTTTCATCCCCGTAGACTAAGCTTTCAGCGCCGCCGAAGGTTTTCGCCCAGTATTCGACGCAGGAGGCCGCGTAGTCCATTATTGACCTGCCCCATAAGGTTTCGGAAGCGTCGGTGCCGGGCCCGTCGCCTTTAAGCTCGGCCAGCCTTTCCGCAGCCCATTTTTCGGGATAGGGGTGGCTTTTCAGTTTTGCGTGGAGGTCGAGCACAAGCTGGGGCAGTCTCTGATCATCCCTGCCGGCTGCCATTGTATCGACCAGCTCGGCAAAGCCCTTGTCCATGCGCTCATACCAATTGTCTATCACTGCACTTAAAACCCGCAGCTTTATAATATCGCTCTCGTCACCCTCCATCACGCGGTATTCCGGCGATATGCCAAGCAGGTGAGCGTTTTCGCGCAGGAGCCCCGAGCAGAAGGAGTGTATGGTGGATATCGGGGCCTTGTAGACAAGTGCCGACTGTCGGGCAAGGCTCCTGTTTTCCGGCTCCTTAGCCAGGAGCTCGTTTATCTCGTCAAGTATTCTTGAGCGCAGCTCTGCCGCCGCCGCCTTTGTGTAGGTTATCACCAGGAAATTATCTATGTCCACCGGGTTTTCCCTGTCGGTCACCCTCGACATCAGCCGCTCAACGAGCACCCTTGTCTTGCCTGAGCCGGCTGCCGCCGCCACGAGTAGAGCCCCGCCCCGACTATCTATCGCAGCGCGCTGGCTCTCCGTATATTTGATACTGCCCATACCCGTCACCTCCCCTTCTTTTCAAGGTCAGTCCAAATCTCCTCTGCCTTCCTGTGCTTGAGTCTCCGCCGCCTATCTCTTTCCTCGTCGAAGAGACAGGCCTCTACATAGTCGCAGTAGTCGCAGGGACTTATGCCACCCTTGAAAAACGGGTCTGCGTCTATCTTGCCGCGCTGAATCTCACGCCCGATATTGCGCAGCGTTTCCTCAATATGTGTGCCTAATCTTCCGAGCTGTTCCAGCGTTGCGATGTTATCCGGCTTTATTTTGCCGTCCTTTGATAGCTTTATGGGCAGGTACTTCTTCTCCCCCCGCTCCATTGCCTCTATTACCTTCTCGTCGTTTAGTATAAGACCGCTACGCATAATACTTTTAGCCCGCGCTTTCCTGATTTCCTCATCCGATGCACTCCTGGGCAGGCTGAGATATACGTCACGGGCAGGCGCGTACAGGACGCCTGCAGGCACTATCTCCTGACCGTAAAGCTTACTGCCGTGCCTTTCCAGCGTAAAGAGGTATATGAGCATCTGCATGCCTAAACCGTACCAGACCTCCGAGAGGTCAAAGGTCTTTTTTCCGGTCTTGTAGTCTACAACGCGCAGGTAGAGCTTGTTGTCGTGCAGCCAGCCGTCTACGCGGTCAACAATGCCGCTGACGGATATGTCCATGTCGCCACCCCTCACCTCGGCCGCGGGCATGCTCTCCCCCCCGAACTGCAACTCAAAATTCATTGGGATAAAGTCGGAGCGTTTCAGTTCCTCCACCATGTCCTCGACAATTATATATACATCCCTTGTCAGGCGTCCGAAAAGGTATTTAAACCGCCCGTTTTTGTCCTCAAGGCCGCCTAAGCGCTGCCGGGCGTACAGGCCGACATACTTTTCGGTCAGGGCGAGGTATTCCTTTTTCTCGGCTGTTTTCAATGCTCCCTTTTCACGCAGCTCACTTATGACATTTTCAAGCACAAAGTGCAAAAACGTACCCACCTCGGGTGCGTCAAGCTCCGCCTTCAGGCGGGGCTTCGCCCTCAGGCCGTACTGCATGAAGTAGGAAAACTTACAGGAATAGAATCTGTCCACCCGCGAGGCTGTCAGCCTGAGCTTTTTACCGTAGATGCTCTCGACGGAGCCGGGGCCGAGTGTGCCGCGCGCAGTTCCGGCGGCGTCAAGCGCCCTTTTAAGCATGGCTTTCCTCTCCGGCGAGCGCTCGAACACCGCTCTTGCGGCCATGGCCACCTCTGTCTTGTCGCCCGAAACCGCAAGCTCGAAGCAGGGGGCCTCAGCGGCCGTGCGAAATGCACAGCCGAGCTCTCTCTCGTCCTTAACTGTTATGCCCAGCAGGGTCTCTATGCGCCCCACTATATACGACGGGCGCTTCTTGGAGCCGCCCGATGTCCTGGGATAGCTGAGCATCAGCCGCTCTGTGGGCATGGCAAGGCAGGAGTACATCGTCTGCATCTCCCTTGATATTCTATCCTCCGTACCGCCCGTGAGCTCGAAGCCGAGCTCCAGTAGCCTTTCCCGCTCCGGGTCGGTAAGAATCCCCCCTCCCTCGCCTACCATCGGCAGGGCATCATCAGTCGCACCGAGGACAATCAGACACTTAACTTTCCCCACGCGCATCCGGGTCATATCGCCTGCCGAAACAGCGTCGAGCGACACGGGTATGGTCGATACGTCGTATTTTGAGAGCACGAGCTTAAGCAGGCGCGAAAACTCCTCAACATCCATCGGGAGATCCCCAAGTATGGCCATACACTGCTCCATTACACCCACTAGGATGTCCCAAAGCTGCGAATACTCCTCGGCAGTCGCCTCCCACCCTATCTCCCGAAAGCGCCTCGTCTTTTCCTCAAGGCACTCGGGCAAGGCTATATCCTCCATAAATGAGTAGAGCGCTTTTATCTGCCCCGCTGCCGTCTCCGCCGACTTTGCGGCCTCGTGATAGCGCTTTAGGGGCAGGGCGGCAATCCGCCTTATCCGGTCAAGCTCGGATAGATGCTGTCTGTCGACGTCGGTGTATTCCGAGACATAGCCGCGCGGATTGAAGGACCATGGCTCATCCCTGCTCCAGACCTTGACACCCCTCAGGTTCCACTTCAGTACATAGTTTTCCAGCAGGTCGCACTCCTCGGGAGTGACCCCCGCAAGCCCGCTTTTCAGGTAACGGAACATGCTTTCGTAGTCCCAGCCCCTCGTCACAGCCTCCATCGCCGAGGTAATAAGGCTGAGCACCGGCTTTTGCAATATGTCGGTTCTCTTGTTTAAAAACAGCGGTACGCCGTATTTGGCAAAGGTGTTTTCAAGCAGGGCCTCGTAGTTTTCAAAGCCCCTTGCCGTAACGGCAAGCTCGCGCCACCTGTAGCCCTCGTCGCGGACAAGTCGTATGAGCTCCGCCGCTGCAATTTCGCACTCCGAGCTCTGGGTTTCGGCAGATATGAGTGAGACCGCACCCTTTTCACCCTCGAATGGGGTTTTGTCTGTCGTAAAGAGCCTTCGCTCCAGATATTCAAGTTCCGGCACCGCCGCGCCCTTAACAGGCTGGAGCTTTATAGTTTTGCAGGCGACTCCCAGACTGTCCGCCATCCGAACAAGGCGGCTGCGCGTGCTCTCCGACAAGGCAAAGACCTCCTCCGCCCCGGCGGGGAGGGTGATTGTCATATTTGCGCCCTTTTTCAGCAGCTCTCGTATGACCTCAAGCTCCTGAGCGGTGAAGTCAGAGAAGCCGTCTATGTATATGTTCCCTCTGCTGCCTACGCTGCTCGTCGCAATTTTGTCGGCCAGCTTGTCAAGGCGCCCGGCAGGATCGCGCAGGCTGTTTTCCATAACCGCATCATAGGCTTCGCAGATGAGGGCCAGGTCATGCAGCTTATCGGCCAAGGCCCCTTCTGAGGCGGCCTTATCAGCGAGCTCCGAGGGCGGTATCCGGCAGCTTTTAAGCTCGTCCGCAGCCTTCAGAATACCGGACAGAAACTCCGACTTTGCAGCAATATCTCCATACATCCGAAGGCTCGGCTGGACACTCGTAAAGGCGAGGGCCATAATCAAAAGCCGCCCCCCCTCGTCAAGCAGCGTTTCCGATATCCCGCCCGTCTCGGCGAGCACACGGTCGGAAAGCAGGGAAAATGTCAGCTCCTCACCGTAGAGGCTCAGGCTGTCACCGCAGTATTCCGAGAGCGCTCTCGCTGTCTGGTGCGAATACTGCTCCGGCACCAGCAGGATATTACCGCTGCGCTTTTCATCAACGCTCTTTTTGATTTCGCTCATTATATAGCTGGTTTTTCCGCTGCGTGCCCTGCCCGTAACAAGCGTCAGCATTGCTTCACCGCCCTATCAATTAATCTGCTGTCATTATAGCAAAAAACACCCCGGCTTCACAGGTTTTTAGATAATTTTCGCAAGAAAAAGCCCGCACCATGCTCAGCGCGGACCCTAAAGAGAGGAAAAAAGATGTGTTTTAAGAAAGCGGGGAAGGCCCCTAATCGAACCAGAGCTTGATTTGTGAAATCCACTCAAGGAGCTTAAACTTTACCACATAGCCCCCGGACTCCTCGGAGATGATGCTGAAGGTCTCGTCGCTCAGACCCATCTCCTCATAGGAAAGCGTGTCCTCGGCAATGCTGAGGCAGAGCGGGGGAAAGACCACGCACCACCAGTTTTGGCCTTCCCCCTCCCCGATAACGACCCGCAGAGAGGAGTACTCACCGGCCGGAAGCGTAAAGGTATCATACTCTACCGTTGGGAACACTTCCTCTGTTATGCTGGCAGTAACTGTAAAATACTCGCCCTTTTCAAATATGGCTTCACTCGCCGCCTGCGTTAGCGCGTCAATGTTGCGTGAAATCAGGGCCTCCGCCTCCGCCTTGTCGTTACAGCCCTTCAAAATTTCCTCAAGTTCTTCGAGTATGCCGTCACGTACGGAGAGCTTGAGGGCCTGGTCCTCCTCGCTGTCCGAGTTTGCAACCACGTGCAGCCGGATAAGGTTCTCTGAGAGCTCCGTCTGCCTGCTCGAAACAGAGCCGACAAATATGGCAATCAGAATCGCGGCTAAGAGCGCGATTTCCCATTTTCTAATTTTCATTAATAAAACACCGCCGATACTATGTAAAGTTTACATAAAGTATCGACGGTTTTTATTGGTTTTATACATCCAGCTTTTCTGTCGTAACAGCTAAATAGCACTCGCGGTACTGCTTTTTCAGAAGGTCATAGGCCCTCCCGGCAGTATCCGGGTCTTTGAAGAGCCCGAAAACAGAGGGGCCCGTGCCTGTCATAGAGGCGCCGAGCGCACCGTAATCTATGAGCTTTGCTTTTATAACGCCTACCTCGGAGTACTGCGGCGGCAGAACATCCTCAAACACATTGTATACCCGCCTTGCAATCCGTTCGACATCCCCCTGCTCTATGGCCTTGATAAGTCCGTCCATATCGGGGCGGTTTCTGATTTTTCCGCAGTCTATGATAGCAAACAGCTCGGAAGTCGAGATGGAGAAGGGCGGCTTACAGATAACCGCCCAGCATTTCGGGATAGGCGGCAGATCGGTCATTATCTCGCCTCTGCCCCGGCAGAGCACCGTACCCCCCCTCAGACAGAAGGGCACATCCGAGCCAAGCTTATAGGCCATCTCCTCAAGGTCAGACCTGCCCAGTCCGGTCGAAAACGCCCTGTTCAGCGCCCTTAGAACGGCTGCAGCGTCGGTGCTGCCGCCCGCCATTCCCGCGCAGACTGGAATGTTCTTAATAATTTCGATTTCGCCGCCCTGAATCGGTATTCCCGTGGTCTCAAAAAAAAGAAGGGCAGCCCTGACTGCGATATTCTTTTCACCCTTGGGCAGGTACTTCAGATTAGCATCCGCGCTTATGCTCTCCCCACCGCTCAGCCTGAGCGTAATCTCATCGCAGAGGCTCACGCTCTGCATAACGGTGAGAAGCTCATGGTAGCCGTCTTCCCTCCTGCGGAGCACGTCAAGTCCGAAATTCAGTTTTGCATAGGCCTTTTCGCGCAGCTCCATCGGGCTCTCCTACCTTATTCTTCTACACTCCAAATAAAACCTTTTATCGTTTGAGCCGCCCATTGAGAAGGTCTTTCTGGGCAACGCACCATCCTGTATTATCGAAAGGAACAAGTTCCCCTTATCTATGGCGGGCAGAACAAAACCTAGCCTCCTCGGCTTTTGGGAGAGCTTAACGACCACGTCGTCGCCGTGCACGAAGTCTATCCTTCCCCCCACATCTGGGACGTATTCGTCAAGGAATTTTGATAAAGCGCCAATGGCAAGGGCGCCGCTATCTTTCGGAAGGCTTATTATCCCCGTCTGCTCACCGTGCACGAAGCATATCTCGTGGTAGCCGCCGGGTCCGAGGTAGGAGTCGGGGAAAAACTCCAGCATGGCCTCTACCATTACCTCCGGGTCGATATCGAACACCACACGGTTTATTGGCTGGAACTCAAGCGATGAGTCGCGTATATTTACAATCTCCACAAGGGCGTAGCGTGCGGGGTGTTTTTTCCGCTCCTCCTCGCTGAGCGTGGGCTTTAAGTTCTCCCAGCAGACCTTGGCGGTTGCGAGGGAGTGGTTTCCATCTCCGGTGGCCAGTACCATGACAGGCTCGTTATCAAGTCCGTAGTGCCCATTGAATCTCTTGCTGTCGGCAAGGGCGGCGACGGAGTCCTTTACCCTCTCGGCCAATGCACCCGCTATGCGGTGGCCGGTTATGTGCCCGCCCTTTTCCATCAGCTCAAAATCATAGAGCTTGTGCATTTCTTCTTTTTTATCGGAAAGCGGCTCTATCAAGGTCATGTCGGGGTCGTCGACCAGGACGAGAACATGCGTCAGCTCGATAGGCGCCCCCTCTCGCAGTCTTATCCTGATGGGCAGCTTTTCCACGACCGTGCCCTCGGTCGCGCGTACCGCCGGCTTGGTGTTCTCGGCAAAGTCATAGCATTCGAGGTCGAGGGCGCCGACAATTCCGCGGCGCAGCCTGCCGTTATACAGCTCGCGCTCAACATAGACATAGGAGTTTTCGCAAACTTCAAATACTCCGCCGGCCTCGTACTCCGCCATCGATGCCTTGGTATCCGAAACCAGCTCTTCAAGATTCGGGAAGTTATAGGTGTGCTCCGGGAGCATCATCCGCAGCGTACTGGGCGCGCTGCCGACAAACTCGTCCACACGCTCCCAATATTCCGGCTCCGAGGTGTGCTGATCGCAGGCAACGACACTCCATTTTTTCATATCGCAGTTCACCGGCAGCAGAATGTCCGCCGGTACAAAAAGATCCCTGTAATCGCTTCTCTCCATTACTATATCTGTTCCTATCCTTATTTTGTTTGTTCAAACAGCTTCCCCATAAGCTCTGTTCCGGCTTTGACAATCGGCCCCTTAAGACCGTTTGCCTCGCTGTAGGAAAGTCCGGAGCCCTCCCTTTTGCGGCTGTCAAAAAGAATATACGGCACAGGATCGCCGTCGTGCCCCCTGGTGGAGGTAAGTGTCTTATGGTCGCTCAAAACCAGCATACGGTACTCAAAGCCCTCTTTCTCAAGCTTTTCTAATAGAGGCCCCAGCACCCTGCGGTCTATATATTCTATTGCACAAACCTTCCCGTTTGTGTCACCGTTATGAGTACATTCGTCCGGAGCTTCCACGTGTATCGCCACAAAATCCGCGCCCTTTCGCAGCACGTCCATGGCCGCCTCAACCTTTCCCTCAAGATTGGTGTCAAGCTCGCCCGTCGCGCCCTCGACAGTTACCATTTCCAGACCTATAAGCGTGGCTATACCGTGGCACAGGGGAACGGCGCTGATAACGCCGCCCCTTTTGCCGTACTTTTCATAAAAGCCTGGCAGCTCCACTGCCGTACCTTCGGCCCAGAACCAGATGCCATTGGCGGGCATTTTGCCCTCGGCCCTGCGCCTTTCGTTTACAGGGTGCCTGTCCAATATCCTGTGTGAGAGCAGCATCAGCTGCTTTAAAATCTCGGCGTTATCGCAGCCGCGCGGCAGGAGCGGGCCTATCTTCTCCCCCAGATGGTCGTGGGGTGCCGCAAGTGTTATGCCCTTCACATCCGCTGATTTTTGCACTGCTATATGACGGAAGGAGTGCCCGGGATTTACGGTCATTCCGGCTTTTTCCGCGGCAGCCTTGAACTCGGGCTCGCTGAAAAGCTCGATTATCAGCTTGTCTGACACGTCGCCCTCAATAGAGCCTGCGCTGTGTGAGAGTATGTGCTTTTCCTCAAAGGGCATATCGCCGTCCTCATAGGAGACCATGTTGCAGCGGTAGGCCACGTCGCCGGCATTGAGCTTAATGCCCGTCGCGGCCGCTTCCAGCGGCGCTCTGCCGGTGTAGCAATGCTTTGGGTCACAGCCGAATATCGAGAGTATCGCGGTGTCGCTTCCGGGCGGCATGCCCTCTGGTATATTGAAGGTGCTGCCGAGCTCGCCCCTCGCCGCGAGATAGTCCATTACCGGGGTCTTGGCATATTCGGCCGGTGTTTTTCCGCCGAGCTCAGCCACGGGATTGTCTGCCATTCCATCGCCTATTACAAGTATATATTTCACTTTGCCATTTCCTTTACAAGCTTTTTATAAACCTATCTATGCGCCGGAGCGCCTCCTTGATTTCGTCAAAGGATGTGGCGTAACACATCCTCACGAAGCCCTCACCGCCCTCACCGAAGGCAGTGCCGGATATTACCGCAACCTTTTCGGAGATCAGCAGCCTTTCGCAGAAATCGTCCGAGGAGAGCCCTGTGCTCTTTATGCTGGGGAAAACGTAAAAGGCACCCCTGGGCTCAAAGCAGTCCAGCCCGATTTTAGGAAGCTCCGCTACAAGGTATTTCCGGCGGCGGTCATATTCCCTGTGCATCCTTTCGATGTCGCCGTCGCCGTCCTTCATGGCCGCTATCGCGGCGTACTGGCTCATTGTCGGCGCGCACATGATGGCAAACTGGTGGAGCTTTGTAAGCTGTGTAATAACGGGTTCCGGCGCGCAGACGTAGCCAAGCCTCCAACCGGTCATGGCATAGCATTTTGAAAAACCGTTGACGACAATTGTGCGCTGATGCAGGGCCTCTATATTAGCCGGCGAGGTGTGCTTAAGTCCGTATGTAAGCTCCGCGTAAATCTCATCCGACAAAATCATTATATTGGTGCCTTCAAAAATATCGACAAGCGCCTCAAGGTCGCCCCTCTCCATTATTCCGCCGGTCGGGTTGCAGGGATAGGGCAGAACGACGAGCTTTGTCTTAGGGGTGATTGCCGCGCGCAGCTCCTCGGGTGTGAGGCGAAATTCGTTTTCCATCTTAGTCTGGATATAAACAGGCACACCGCCCGCCATACTGACGAGGGGGCCATAGCAAACGAAGGAGGGCACGGGCACTATGACCTCGTCCCCCGGATTAATAAGGGCGCGCATGGCAAGGTCTATGGCCTCACTGCCCCCGACTGTTACCAGTATCTGGCTTGCGGGATCGTAATTTAAATCGAAGCGGCGGCTGAGATAGGTAGATATTTCCTTCCTCAGTGACAGCATGCCCGCATTCGAGGTGTATTTTGTGTGTCCCTTTTCCAAAGAATAAATACCTGCGTTTCGTATGTGCCAGGGCGTTACGAAATCCGGCTCGCCGACTCCCAGCGATATGGCATCCTTCATCTCATTGAGAATATCGAAGAACTTTCTTATTCCGGAGGGAACAAGGCCCTGGACCTTATCAGATAGTATTGAATTATAGTCCATCAAACAAACAACGTCCTCTCCTTCTGCTCCTCCTGCTTCCGGAACAGACAATGTTTTTCCTTATACTTTTTCAGTATAAAGTGCGTGGCGGTAGAGGTGACGCCCTCTATGGTAGAAAGGCGCCTTGCCACAAACTGGGCGACTTCCTTCAGGGTCTTGCCGGAAATAATAACAGAAAGGTCAAAGGCTCCGGACATGAGGTAAACGCTCTCGACCTCATCATATTGATATATACGCTCAGCTATACGATCGAAGCCGTCGCCGAGTTGGGGCGTGACCTTCACTTCTATAAGCGCAGTCACGAATTCTTCACCGGCGCGGTCCCAGTCTATGAGTGCCTGATAGCCCAGTATTACCTTGTCCTCTTCATATTTTGCTATTGCCGCTTCTACCGCCGCCTCCTCCATGCCCAGCATGGACGCCAGATCCCGGGCTGTATATCTGGAGTTTTGTTCCAAGAGCTTTAATATATCATTCATTTTTGTTCCCCCTCGCGGTATTTCCGGCTTTAAAACCGATTAATTTAACGGTAATTGTATCATACTTTCATCATAATTCAAACACAAAATTATTGCTCAAAGTCATAAAATGAATATATTTACTTTCAGGGGGCATATTAAACGCGTTACAGCTTGCAATCTGCATAATTTCACTGGAGGAATTAGAAATGATAATGGATAGAATCTCTCTTATACTGGTGATAATTGGCGCCCTGAACTGGGGTGGAATCGGTATTTTTGGCTTCGACACGGTTGCCTATTTGTTCGGCGGCCAGAACTCAACCGTAAGCCGCGTGATTTATACTCTGGTAGGGCTTGCGGGAGTCTGGTGCGTATCCCTTCTGTTCCGTGAGCGGGAACACGCAGACGAGATGTAATCACAATAAAAGGAGAGGGCTTAGGCCCTCTCTTTTGACTATTTGAAGTATGCCAGCAGCAGGTCTACGACTGCTCCATAGCTCTGGACGCCCATTTCCTGCCCATAGCCCTTTAGAAACTCGTCGTACAGTTTGTCGGAAATCTCAGAAACCGGTGTCTCAAACTGAGCCCAGTACTCGTTGTTGGCCCTCAAATCGGCCAGCACCTCCTCGGATAAAAAACTATACACCTCGACAAATCTGTCATAGTCCTGGGAATAAAGCGCGTTTACAAGGTAGATATAACCCAGGAGCCAGCCGGAGTATTCGTATTCGGCCTTGCCGCTGGTCACGCAGGAGATTATCGCAACAAAGTTCGCCTCCTGCTCAGCAGCCACTCCGCGCTGGTGGGCAAATTCGTGGGCAATTGTCGACGGGATAAGGGCCAGAGGGCAGTCTGCATTTATGTTGGCCTCCGCTGTGAACGGAAAGTAAAAGCCGGTATTGTTTAAATAGCTCATAAGCCGCGAGAATATCACCTTCTTGGGCCTTCTGTCCGGCCCTGAAAGGAAGTGAAATTCCTCCTCCGCCCTGTCATATATACCCCTGCTGTTACTGATTATCACATCGAGCGGGACATTGAACACCCCATTTTCGTCACGGCTGACCAGACTGCCTGTCTCAGTCGTCTTTTTCGCAAAGAACTTCGCAAGCGAATAGAGCTCATCCACGGTCCCTCCCTTGGCGTAGAGGCCGCTCTTGTCCTGAAAGGAATCCGAATAATAGGTCGTGCCAAGCATCAGGGACATGCCGAAATATACCGTCAGAATCGCGCAGAGCGCGCCCAGCAGCTTTTTCAGGAATACGGGGAGCTTTTCCTCGCTTTTTACGACTGCTATGACCCAGCGGACAATATAGTAGAGCGCGAATATTATAGCTGCGGCAACAACGATTTCCGCCACAGACAGCGCTGTTATGTCACATATCGCTGAAAGGGCACGCTTGACCGGTACAAGCATATTTGTAACTGCGTTCATAACGGGCCGGAAGTGTTTAAAAATATGAAAGAGAAGGGTCAGAAAGGTGGAGATAGCTAGGTATATGAAGTATTTCTTGTAAGTCTTCAATTCAGGTCACCTCAATCGGCGGTTCTGTCCAAAATACAGGAGCCGCCCGCGCAAAATCCGGTATAACATACGCTCTGCGCATATCACGCCGTCATTATACAGCATACACCCGGCAACTTCAACCGGCTGTTTTGCTTTACATTATGCACCTTCTGGGGTAAAATTAAATATTATCTTCAATTTACATGCAAAGGAGACTCTTATGTCCAAGGATGCTCCCTGGCTGAAACATTACGGTGAGGTGCCCAAAAGCATTGAATACCCTGACTGCACCATGGCCGAGGCGGTGCTGAAGACCGCAAAAATACACCCTGAGCTCACGGCCTATTCCTTCCTCGGGGAAAAAAGGTCCTACCGCGATTTTGCCTCTGATATTGAGAGGACAGCCCGCGCCTTCAAGGCCCTCGGCATAGTGCCCGGGGACCGTGTGATGCTCTATCTGCCGAACGTGCCGCAGGCCCTTGAATGTATTTACGCCATCAATCTCATTGGCGCTGTCGCCGTCATGGTCCACCCCCTGTCCAGTGAGGGCGAAACCGCCTTCTTCATAAAAAACTCAAAATGCAGGGCTGTTGTGGCCCTCGACCAGTTTTACGGCAAGTTTGCCGCCGTAAAAGCCGAGGCAAGTCCCGAGTTTTTGATTCTGACAAGCGTAAAGGATGCCCTCAGCCCTATAAAGCGTATGGGCTTTGCACTCACAGAGGGGAGAAAGATTGAAAAAGTGCCCCGCTCAGCGCCGGTAATACACTGGAAGGATTTCCTCAAAGGCGGAAATCCTACCGAAGACCCCAGCGAAAAAAGGAAGCCCGGCGACTGCGCTGTGATTCTTTACAGCGGCGGCACGACGGGTACCATCAAGGGTATTTTGCTCTCGAACCTAAATTTTAACGCGCTGGCACTCCAGACGCTCGCAATGGGAAACTGCGTTTCGGCCGGGGACAAGATGCTGACCGTTATGCCCGTATTCCACGGCTTCGGACTGGGTGTATGCGTTCACACAGGGCTTGTAGCCGGCTGCCACTGCATATTGGTGCCGCGCTTTAATGCCAAAAGCTATGCCGGTCTGATTAAGAAGCAGCGCCCGAACTGCATAGCCGGAGTTCCGACGCTCTTTGAAGCCCTGCTGAAGGGTGAGGACCTCAAGGGCGCGGACCTTAGCTGCCTGAAGGGTGTTTTCTCCGGCGGGGACAGCCTCTCCATCGAGCTGAAAAGGAAGTTTGATGCTTTCTTAAAGGAAAACGGAGCATCTGTAGGTGTGCGCGAGGGCTATGGACTCACTGAGTGCGTGACCGCCAGCTGCCTTACCCCCTATAATTATGAAAAGGAAGGTAGCATAGGGCTTCCCTTCCCGGACACTTTCTATAAAATCGTCTCCGTCGGCGGTGTTGACAGCCTGCCCCCGGGCGAAGTTGGTGAGATATGCATATCGGGCCCAACAGTTATGCTCGGCTATGAGGACATGCCCGAGGAGACGGCCAGTACCCTCAAAGTCCATTCGGACGGGCGAATTTGGCTGCACACCGGTGATCTTGGCACGATGGATGAGGACGGCTTTGTCTACTTCAAGCAGCGCATGAAGCGTGTGATAATGTCCTCCGGCTATTCAATCTACCCCTCGCAGCTCGAAAATGTCATAGATGCCTTCAGAGGGGTTAAGATGAGCTGTGTAATCGGCGTGCCGGACCCATATAAGATGCAGCGCCCGAAGGCCTTTATTGTCCTTGAGGAGGGCGTGACGGCGACTGATGAGTATAAAAACGCTCTAATCGAGCACTGCCGCAAAAATATCGCGCGGTACGCTATGCCCAGGGAATTTGAGTTTCGCGACAGTCTTCCGAAAACCGGTGTGGGTAAAATTGCCTATACCCAGCTTGAAGCTGAGGAAGCTGCAAAATCAAAATGAATTCTATCATCAGGAGGTGACGCGATGGAAGGGAATAAGTTTTTACCCGTCAGCCGCGCCGATATGAAGGCGAGGGGCTGGGATTACTACGACTTTTTACTTGTAACGGGCGACGCCTATGTCGACCACCCTTCCTTCGGCACACCCGTCATCGGCAGGGTTTTGGAGGCCGAGGGCTATCGTGTCGCGATACTCTCACAGCCCGACTGGAGAAGCACAAAGGCCTTCAAGGCGCTTGGCAGGCCGAGGCTCGGGGCTATGATAAGCGCCGGAAACCTCGACTCCATGGTCGCCCATTACACCGCTGCCAAAAAGCCAAGGAGTGAGGATTATTACAGCCCCGGTAAAAGGGCCGGACTGCGCCCTAACCGTGCATCGGTAGTCTACGCAAACCGTATCAAGGAGGCCTTCCCCGGCCTGCCGGTGATTATTGGGGGGCTGGAGGCCTCGCTCAGGCGCTTTGCCCACTACGATTACTGGGACAACAATGTGCGCCGCAGTGTGCTGGTCGACTCCAAGGCGGACCTGCTCGTCTACGGCATGGGAGAGACGGCCTCACGCGAGATTGCGGCAAGACTATACGGCGGTGCCGACATTTCGGAAATAACCGGCCTGCGCGGAACCGCGTTTCTCGCCTCCGATATGGATGCCTGCCGTTTCCCCTTTGTGGAATGCCCCTCCTGTGAGGATGTTAGGGAGAGCAAGAGGGAGTATGCCATAGCGACAAAAATCCAGTATGAGGAGCACGACCCGATTCGGGGCAGGGCGGTTATTCAGCGCCACGGCGACAGGTATCTTATAGTAAACCCACCCGCCCTTCCGCTCAGTCCCGGCGAACTGGACGCAGTTGCCGCACTTCCCTTTACTCGCGAGCCACACCCAATGTACGACGAGATGGGCGGCGTGCCCGCGATTGAAGAGGTGCGCTTTTCGGTTATACATAACCGGGGCTGCTTCGGTGCCTGCAACTTCTGCTCGCTCGCCTTCCACCAGGGCCGGATGGTCAGCTCCCGCAGCCACGAATCCGTAGTGGCCGAAGTTGAGAGCTTTGTAAACCACCCTGAATTCAAGGGGTATGTCCACGACGTGGGGGGGCCGACAGCGAATTTCAGAGCTCCGTCCTGCAAGGGGCAGCTGAAAAGCGGGATGTGCAAAGGCAAATCCTGCCTTGCGCCCGAGCCCTGCAAGAATCTGAATGCCGACCACAGCGATTACCTCGCCCTTTTGAGAAAGCTCCGGAGAATAAAGGGCATAAAAAAGGTCTTTATCCGCTCGGGCATCCGTTTTGACTACCTGCTTCAAGATAAGAATGGCGAGTTTTTCTCCGAGCTTGTCCGGCACCATATTAGCGGGCAGCTTAAAGTAGCGCCGGAGCACTGCGTGGACGGCGTGCTCGACTATATGGGCAAGCCGCATGCGGAGGTTTTTGAGCGCTTTACAGACAGGTACCGCAAGCTCAACGAAAGGCATGGCAAAAAGCAGTTTATCGTGCCCTATCTCATGTCCTCGCATCCCGGCAGTACGCTAAAGGACGCTGTCTCTCTGGCCGAATACCTTAACAGGGCCGGTATACGCCCCGAGCAGGTGCAGGACTTCTACCCCACCCCGGGGACGCTTTCAACCTGCATGTATTACACTGGGCTGGACCCGCGTACAATGAAGCCGGTATATACGGCAAAAACCTTTCACGAAAAGGCGCTCCAGCGCGCAATGTTACAGTGGTTCCGCCCTGAAAAGCAAAAGCTG
>JAAYOL010000086.1 GCA_012520395.1 Clostridiales bacterium | reverse complement strand
TATGCCTGATCTCTCAGGCATGAAGGCACCGGTGCTCGTCAGCGGCACCGACGGTGTCGGCACCAAGCTCAAAATTGCCTTCCTTATGGATAAGCACGACACCGTGGGTATAGACTGCGTTGCCATGTGTGTAAACGATATAATCTGCAGCGGCGCTTCTCCGATGTTCTTTCTCGACTATATCGCGGTCGGTAAAAACATCCCCGAGAAGGTCGCGGCTATCGTATCCGGCATAGCCGAGGGCTGCGTCATGGCGGGTGCCGCCCTCATCGGCGGAGAGACCGCCGAGATGCCCGGCTTTTACCCCGAGGATGAGTATGACCTTGCGGGCTTTTCCGTCGGCATAGTCGACAGGGACAAAATAATCGATAACACCAGGACCGGCGAGGGCGATGTTTTGATAGCCCTCCCCTCCTCGGGCGTACATTCCAACGGCTTTTCGCTGGTCAGGAAGGTTTTCGACGTCGAAAAAAATGATATAAAGGCCTACTCTGATGAGCTTGGCACCTCCATTGGCGAAGCTCTTCTGACACCGACAAGGATATATGTAAGGCCGGTACTCAAGCTTATAAAAGAGGTTGAAGTCAAGGGCATATCCCATATCACCGGCGGCGGCTTCTATGAGAACATACCGCGCAGCATACCCAAAGGTCTAAGCGCGAAGGTAGACGAAAAGTCCCTTAAAATCCTGCCCATATTTGGCCTCCTTCAGAAAGTGGGGAACATACCCTCCCGCGATATGTTCAACACCTTCAATATGGGCATCGGCATGTGCATCACCGTGTCTGAAAACGATGCCGACATGGCTCTCTCCATCCTGCGCTCAATGGGCGAGGAGGCATACATCATCGGCGAGGTCATAAGGGGCGACGAGGGGATAGTCATATGCTGAAAAAGCGTATAGCGGTACTGGTATCCGGTGGCGGCACCAACCTCCAGGCCATACTGGACGCTGAGAAAAGCGGTGTTATTAATAGCGGCAAAACCGTGCTTGTCATATCGAATGTCGAAGGCGCGTATGCCTTGAGGCGCGCTGAAAGTCACGGGGTAAAGACCGCTGTGATACTGAAAAAGGAATGCGGGGGTCAAGGCCCTTTCGAGGATAAGCTCTCCGAAACCCTTGAGGCCGAGAACATAGACCTCATCGTGCTGGCCGGCTTCATGTCGATACTCAGCGAAGCCTTTACTAAGCGCCACGAGGGCAAAATAATAAACGTACACCCCTCTTTGATACCCTCCTTCTGCGGCAAGGGCTTCTATGGCCTGCGTGTGCATGAGGCGGCTCTCGAATACGGTGTGAAGGTAACGGGAGCGACCGTCCACTTCGTAAACGAAATTCCCGACGGAGGCGAAATTATAATGCAAAAGGCCGTGGAGGTTCTGCCAGACGACACGCCCGAAACGCTCCAAAGGCGCGTTATGGAGCAGGCCGAATGGGTAATACTGCCTCAGGCAATCGAATACATCTGCTCCGGTCGGCATATACAAACCCACCAAAGTGAAAGGAAAATGGCTTAATGGAACAGCTCGCAACTTATCTTGGCTCGAACATCTATCCCGGACGCGGCATAATCTTCGGTAAAAGCCCCGACGGCAGGAACGCCGTAACAGCTTACTTCATCATGGGGCGCAGTGAAAACAGCCGCAACCGAATTTTTAAAAGAAACAACGGAGGTATAAAGACCGAGGCCTACGACCCGTCAAAGTTAACCGACCCCTCTCTCATAATCTATTCGCCCGTTCGGATTTACGAGGACGCGACGATAGTTACAAACGGTGACCAGACTGATACGATATACGAATTTTTAAAGTCCGGGAAGTCTTTTGAGGACGCGCTCAGGACCCGCTGCTTCGAGCCGGACGCGCCCAACTTTACTCCGCGCATCAGCGGCCTTGTCAGCGTATCCGGAAGTTCCTTCAGCTATAAATTAAGCATCTTAAAAAGCGACCGCGGAAACGAAAACCAGTGCCTGCGTTTTTTCTATGAATACGACAATCCGATAAACGGCGAGGGGCATATAATCCACACCTACGACCGCGACGGCGACCCCCTCCCTTCCTTCACGGGTGAGCCGCGCTGTGTTTGCATCGATAACGACATAGAAACCTTCACCAGAAATATCTGGACCGGCCTTAACGAGGACAACAAGGTCTCGCTCTTTGTCAGGTATATCGACCTGCTCACAGGTATTGCCGACACAAGGATAGTAAATAAAATCGGAGGTAAGGAAGTCTGAATAAGTTCAAACTTCCGCTGATTCAAGTGCGTTTTTCTCGCCGCTACGCGGCAACCGAAAAGCATGCACATTATGACCATTCGTCTTTCAAGGTCATAATGTGTTTCGGACAATACGAAAGGAATGGTCATAATAATGAATGAATTTGCCCTGAAATATGGCTGTAACCCGAATCAGAAGCCGGCCAGAATCTTTATGGCAAACGGCTCCGGCCTCCCCCTTGAGGTTTTAAACGGCAGGCCGGGCTATATCAATTTTATGGACGCCCTGAATTCATGGCAGCTCGTGCGCGAGCTGAAGGAAGCGCTGGGGCTTCCCGCCGCCGCTTCCTTTAAGCATGTAAGCCCCGCCGGAGCCGCGGTTGGCCTACCCCTTCCGGACGTTTTGAAAAAGATATACTTTGTCGAGGACAAAGAGCTCACCCCCCTCGCCTGCGCCTACGCAAGGGCAAGAGGTGCCGACAGGATGTCCTCCTTCGGCGACTGGATAGCGCTCAGCGATACCTGCGATGTCGCCACGGCAAAGCTCATCGCCGCTGAGGTGTCGGACGGTGTCATTGCTCCGGGGTATGAGCCTGATGCCTTCGAAATTCTCTGCAAAAAGAAAAAGGGCGCCTATAACGTAATCAAGATTGACCCCGATTACGTCCCCGAAAAGCTTGAACACAAGCAGGTTTTCGGAATAACCTTCGAGCAGGGTCGAAACGACGTAAAAATAGACGAAAATCTCATATCGAATATAGTCACAAAAGACAAAAGCATGCCCGAGAGCGCAAAGCGTGACCTTATCCTCTCGCTCATAACGCTCAAGTACACGCAGTCAAACTCCGTATGCTATGTAAAAGACGGACAGGCCATCGGCGTCGGAGCCGGACAGCAGTCGAGAGTGCACTGCACCCGCCTTGCCGGCGACAAGGCCGATAACTGGAGCCTGCGCCAGCACCCAAAGGTGCTCTCCCTGCCGTTTAAGGAGGGGTTAGGCAGGGCCGACAGGGACAATGCCATCGATGTCTATATCTCAAGAACGCCCGAGGACGTCACCGGCGAGGGATTATGGCAGCGCGTGTTTAAAGAGCGTCCCGAGCCCTTCACCGAGGCCGAGAAGAGAGCTTGGCTCGACAAGGTGACGGACGTTTCACTCGGCAGCGACGCCTTCTTCCCCTTCGGCGACAACGTCGAGCGCGCGTATAAAAGCGGGGTAAAGTATATCGCGCAGGCGGGCGGCTCAGTCCGTGATGACCTTGTAATCGAGACCTGCGACAGGCTCGGCATGGTCATGGCCTTTACCGGCCTGAGACTCTTTCATCACTGATATTCTCGGAGGTTATTATGAAGATTCTGGTAGTCGGCGGAGGCGGCCGCGAGCACGCCATAATAAAAAAGCTGCGTGAAAACCCCGAGGTTCGGGAAGTTTTTGCCCTCCCCGGAAACGGCGGCATAGCGCTTGAAGCCACTTGCGCGCCCATAGGCGCAACGGAGATAGAAAGAATCCGCGATTTCGCAGTCGAAAAGGCCGTCGATTTTGCCGTAGTCGCGCCTGACGACCCGCTTGTTCTCGGCTGCGTAGATCTTTTGGAGGCCTCC
>JAAYOL010000085.1 GCA_012520395.1 Clostridiales bacterium | reverse complement strand
TCCATGTTATCAGGGGAAAACCCGAGCTCCCTGGCTATTTTGAGCGCATCTTCAAGGGCCTTAGCCGGGCCGTCACCAAAGGGTCTTCCCTCCTTTGGCTCCTCCCTGACGCTCTTTATATCTATAAGACGGCAAATATCCTGCACAACCTTATCCCTGCACGATTCAAAATACGCATCGATTTTTTCCCTATACATGCTGCACCTCCAGTTTTTCTTGATTCTATCTGACCTTTTCCAGCGAAATTCGCTTCTTTTCAACGTCTACCTCTATTACGCGGACTTTTATTATGTCGCCTATGCTTACAACGTCCATAGCACGCTTTACAAACTTATCGGACAGACGGCTTATATGAACAAGTCCGTCCTGATGCACGCCTATGTCCACAAAAGCGCCGAAATCAGCCACGTTTCGCACTGTGCCCATCAGCTCCATACCGGGCCTAAGGCTATTTATATCCATAACGTCGGTGCGCAGCATCGGCTTCGGTAGCTCGTCGCGGGGGTCACGCCCCGGTTTTAACAGCTCCGACACTATGTCGCGTAGAGTGGGTTCGCCGATTTTAAGCTTCGTGGCAACATCGACCCAGCCAAGCTCGGACACGCGCTTTTCAAGATCGCCTACCTTACGGTTCCTGACTTCCTCCTCTGTATAGCCTGTCAAACGCAGGAGGTTCTTTGCCGCCCCGTATGACTCCGGGTGCACAGCCGTATTGTCAAGCACCTCTCTGCTCTCAGGTACGCGCAGAAAGCCTATGCACTGGGTAAAAGTCTTCTCCCCTATGCCCTTGACCTTTTTCAGATCCGAACGCTTTTCAAATCGCCCGGCGCTAACACGGTAATCATATATATTCCTCGCGGTTTTAGAATTTATGCCCGCAATGTGTGAAAGCAGCGAAACCGAAGCGGTGTTCAAGTCCGCGCCCACGCTACTTACGCAGGACTCGACCACGCCGCTCAGGGAGTCCCCGAGCTTTTTCGGATCCATATCATGCTGGTACTGCCCCACGCCTATGGCCTTGGGGTCAATTTTTACAAGCTCCGCCAGGGGGTCTTGAAGCCTTCTGGCAATCGAGACCGCCGAGCGCAGCGACACGTCATAGTCCGGAAATTCCTCGCTGGCGAGCTTCGAGGCGGAATAGACCGACGCACCGGCCTCATTGGTCACGATATAGCTGACCTTGCGCTCTATGCCCTTTAGCATATCCGCTACGAAAATCTCGCTCTCCTTGGAGGCGGTGCCGTTGCCAATGGATATTATGTCAACCTTGAAGGTCTTGATAATATTCGTGAGTATTCGTTTCGCCTCAAGCGTTTTGTTCTGCGGAGGGGTTGGGTAGACGACCGTGGTCATCAGAACGTCGCCCACATCGTTGATAACAGCTATTTTGCAGCCGGTGCGATAGGCCGGGTCAAAGCCCATGACGACCTTGCCCCGGACGGGCGGCTGGAGCAGAAGATTTTTGAGGTTTTCGCCGAAAACCTCTATGGCCTGCTCCTCGGATTTGGAGTTTATTATCCCCCGCACCTCGTTTTGCACCGAGGGCGCTATGAGCCTTTTATATGCGTCCTCGACAGCCGCCGCAACCTCCGAGGTGGAGGGGACGGGGTCCTTTTTGCACATGCGGTCTTTCAGAAAAAACAGTATCCTATCCTCATCAAGCTCGATTTTGACGGACAAAACTCCCTCGCGCTCGCCGCGGTTTATCGCCAGCACACGGTGGGAGGGGATTTTTGAAAGCGGCTCGGAAAAGTCGTAATAGAGCCTGTAAACCGAGTCCTCAGCCTGCTTCGCCCTAGATGTGAGAAGCCCGTTTTCAATGGTGTAGTCCCGAATCCATTTGCGAAATTCTGCGGTATCGGACACGCGTTCGGCTATTATGTCCCTTGCGCCGGAGAGCGCATCCTCCACGCTCAAAACGCCCTTTTCCTCGTTTATGAACTGTTCCGCCGCCTCCAACGGGTCAAGCCCGTACTGCTGCTCAAGAAGTAGGTCGGCAAGCGGGTCCAAGCCCTGCTCGGCTGCTATGGACGCTCTAGTGCGCCGCTTCGGACGGAAGGGTCTGTAAATATCGTCTATCTCGGTGACGGTTTCGGCGGCATTAAGGGCCTTTTCAATCTCCGGCGTCATCTTCTCCTGCTCCGCTATAAGCCTGAAAACGTCCTCACGGCGCTCCTCAAGGGCACGCAGGGAAATAAGACGCTCGCTTAAATCACGCAAAACCTCGTCATCGAGGCTGCCCGTCACCTCCTTGCGGTAACGGGCTATGAAGGGCACGGTATTGCCCTCGTCTAACAGCTTCACCGCCGCCTCGGCCTGTGTAGCCTTAATTTTCAGTTCTGTTGCCAGCTTTTCAATTATATTCAAGCTCTATTCCTCCAAGAGTCTCCTGGCCGCGTCAGTGTTGACCTTTTCCATCTCAAGCACATGCCTCATGGATTTCAAAAGTTCCTCGACGTCGCCGCTTTTTTCGATTGCCCTGTCTATCATTTCCTTTAAGTTCTTCTCATTAACATCCGCAAGGTCGCAGTACAGCTCCTGCCCGATATAACGGAGAAAGGCGCTCACCTTCGGGTCATAGGCTATGCCGACAAGCGGAATTCCGTTGCCGGCGGAGAAAATCAGACCGTGAAGGCGCATGGAGACAACGGCCTTCATCCGTGACATAATTCCAATTGTCTCGCCCGAGCTCATGACATTTTCAATAATATAGTGCGGCACATTGAGCCTTGCGGCGGCCAGGCGGGAGGTCTCTACATCCTTTTTGCTGTCAATTGGCATGAAAACGGGCGTAAGTCCGTACTTTTCATAAGCGTACTGCGCCGCCTCAACAATGAAAGGAAGCTTTTCCTCAAAGCCGGGCCATTTTCTCAGCGCAAAGCAGATATAGTCTCCGCTTGGGGGTATGCCCTCGCGCAATAGGGCGCTGTCCACCGTCTCCTCACAGGCGGGAGTCAGTGTCAAGGACGGGTCGGCGCTCAGAAGGATTTCGGGCTTGTTCACGCCGAGGAGTCTTAGCTCCTCAAGCGAGTCCCGTTCCCTGAGCGTTATTATGTCAACCCGTTTGTTAATCACTTTTCCCGCCAGCCAGCGGTCAAAGCGGTCGTTTACCGGGCCTATTCCGCAGCCGTACATGATAACCCGGTTGCCGAGCCTTTTGGCCGCCGAGATGTTGTAGAGGTAAAAAAGCAGTGACCTTCGACTGGTGACATCTTGTATAAGACTGCCGCCGCCGTTGATATAGAGCCTGGTTTTTTTCATTGCCCGGCGGAAACCGGGGAGACTAAAGGTGTAGACGGCGGAGACACGGTATTTTTTTCTG
Source organism: Clostridiales bacterium (assembly GCA_012520395.1). Lineage (GTDB taxonomy): Bacteria > Bacillota > Clostridia > Oscillospirales > Oscillospiraceae > DUPK01. Next base: position 7,956 of record JAAYOL010000085.1, on the reverse strand, counting down.
GTCTCAGGGGGATTCTTTGAGAGAACGACAATTGGCAGGTCTGCGTCAATGCTGTGCATCTGCTTAATTATCGCCTCAAGTATCGCGTCGTCACCGGCATTGCCGCGCCCGTAGGCCCCGCAGATTACGACACCGTCTCGCTTTTTTTCAATTTCGCGGCGGCGGCGCCTCAATACTGTCTCATATATTTTAAGCTGCGTATTTCTCGTTGCCTCCAGCGAGTAGCATTCCCTTGCCTTTTTGCCGAGCCTTTGCCCCATTTTGCGCCTCAGATCAGGGTCCTTTGCCAGCGCGGCCAGATGCTTTCCAAGGGTCTTGTAATCCCCCGCTGGGAAGAGCAGGCCGTTTGCACCGCTGTCTATCAGGTAGGGCACGCCTCCGACGCTTGAGCTGACCGTGGGCAGCCATTCCCTAGCGCCCTCCGTCAGGGCATAGGGGAAGGTTTCTGACAGCGATGTGAGGGTGTTGATATCCAGCGCCTTGTAGAAGGCGCCCATATCTTCGAGCCAGCCCAGGAAGCTGACCTTATCGGAGACTCCAAGCTCTTTGGCCAGGTTTTCGAGCATCTCCCGCTCCTCGCCATCGCCGGCAATCAGCAGACGCAGGTTCTCGGACTCCCGCTGTGCCTCGGCAAAGCCGCGTATGAGCGTGGCTATGTCCTTGACGGGGTTAAGGCGGGCGGCTATTCCTGCAACGACACAGGTATCGGCGTCTATTCCCAGCTTTGCCAAATACGCCCTGCGGTCGAACTGCTTGCTGTCCTCGGTAAAGTCAAGGCCGTTGTATATGGTAAATATCCGCTCCGGCGGGAAGCCTCGGCTAATCAGAAGCTCGGTCATTGCGTCCGATACGCCGACATAGTAATCAAGCCTTCGCAGGGCAAGCGCGTTTATGGTGCCGTAGGTGAGCTTTGCCGCGGGCCGCCCCATATAATCGAGTCTGGGGTCGCTGTGCACTGTCGTTATTACCGGAATTTTTAGACTTTTTCTGAGCATACTGCCTATGAAGTTAGCCTTTGAGCCATGGCACTGTATAATGTCGAATCCGCCCTCGACAATCCGCTTTTTCAGCGCTGATACATCGGAAAAAAGCCGGCCAGAGTTCACTATTTCCGTGGAAATGCCGAGCTGCCTGGCCTCAGCTGCGAAGTCACCCTCGCGAAAGCAAATGAGTTCGGCCGTGATGACCTTGCTCAGCTCCTGCAGGAGAGACAGAACGTGCGTCTTGGCACCGCCAACGTCTCCTCCGCTTATCAGTGTAATTATCTTCACAAAATCCTCCAAAAACCGCGTTTTTTTACTACCGCTCTTGTTAAATCCCGGAAAGTATTATACAATGTACGAAATGGCCGCACACGGACCAGCGGGGGTTACAGCCCCTCGCTCTGCCCGGCCATGCAATATTACGCCATAGCCCCAAAGCGGCTTTGGTAAAATGCCATGTTTTGTGATTCCCTTTCAGCGTAGGGGGCAAAACGGCCTTAATTTTAAGCGCCTGCCCTGAGAGGGCATATGCGCGTATGATACCCATTCTGGGGATTCTGGGGATATTATACAATACGATAATTCATAAAGCAACCTGAAAGGATGGCGCTCCATGCAGAAGGAAAGAAAGAAAATTAATATTGTCGACATCATTATTATCCTTGCGATACTGGCTGTCGCAGTGTTCTTTGGGATGAAGTTTTTCGGGGGAGAAAAGAATTTCACTAATAAGGGTGAGATAACCTTTACCGTTCTGGTAGAGGGCGTTCCCATAGAAACATACGAGAATCTGAAAGACACCCTGCCTTCAAAGACCATAGCGGGCGGCAGCTACATTGATTGCGAGATAAAGAGCGTTTCCGCTGTGCCCTGTCAGGTGGACCGCATCGAGAAGACCAATATGAACAACCCCTATATAATCACCGAAATCATCCCGCGCGGCCAGTACGTAAACCTCACCTTTACTATAACCGCCACCGTTAACCTCGATTCCATTCTGACCGAGGTGGGAACGCAGGAGGTCAGGGCCGGGCGCAGCCATATTGTCAAAACAAAGTACTTTGAACTTACCGGTACAGTTTTAACCGTAGACAGGGCGGATTAACCTAATGACCAAGATATATATAATCAGGCACGCGGAGGCCGAGGGCAACCTCTACCGCCGCATACAGGGACAATATGACAGTCTTTTAACAGAGATGGGTATCCGGCAGTTGGATGCGCTGCGCGAGAGGTTTGAGGGCATCCATATAGACGCAGTCTACTCCAGCGATCTCTACCGTACCAGAATGACCGCTTCGGCTATATATGAGCCAAGAGCTTTGCCCCTTGTGACAATGCCCGAGCTGCGCGAGGTCAATATGGGCATATGGGAGGATGTCTGCTGGGCCGAGGTCGAGCGCGATATGCCCGAGCAGTATAGGTACTACAACAGCGAGCCGCACAAGTGGTGCATTGAGGGCTGTGAGAATTTTTACAAGCTCTCAGACCGCATAACCGGGGCGATTACCTCCCTTGCACAAAAGCATGTGGGGCAGACTATCGCCGTCGTCACACACGGCGGGGCAATCAGATCACTTCTGTGCAGGTTAAAAGGACTCCCACCGGAGGAGATTAGCAGTATTTTTTACTGTGATAACACCGCCGTTTCCCTGCTCATCTATGAAAACGGCGAGTTTAGAATAGAATATATGAACGACAACTCCCACCTTCCCGAGGAGCTCAGCGCCTTCCATAAGCAGACCTGGTGGAAGAAGGATGACTTCACGGACGGGACCAATATGTATTTCCGGCCTATGGACCTTGAAAGGCGGGGCGAGCGCTACCTTCAATGCTATCGCGACAGCTGGATTCAGGCCCACGGCGATCTCACGGGCTTTTCCGAAGCCTATCTTGAACTAGCGAAGGAGCGCAGCCGCCAGTATCCCATGTCGGTAATGGAGGCCTATCTCGGTGACAAGGCCGTTGGCCTTCTGGAGCTAAACATTAATCGCGACGCGAAGGAGGGAGCCGGCTGCATAGCCTTCTACTACATGGACGAAAAGTACCGCGGGAAGGGACTGGCTGTGCAGCTTTTAGGTCATGCGACCTCGATTTATCGGGAGCTAGGTAGAAGCACCCTCCGTTTGCGGGTGGCGAAGACAAACAAAAGGGCAATAAGATTCTATAAGAAGTATGGGTTTAAGCATATCGCCACAGAGGAGGGTGTCGTCTGTCCTCTGCTGGTACTGGAAAAGAACATATCTTTGGAGTAGATTATGCGGCGAAGATGGATTTATACGGGCTTCTGCCTGACGGTGCTGCTTGCCCTGTTCCTTAATTGGATGGTTAATATGCCGCCGGCGACCCTGCCGGCGGCTGTTTCTTCTGTTTTGATAACAGCCCTGTTCGCCTTGCTGGGCATACGCTTTATTCCACAATGGATGGAGGGCTGGAGCGGCTCTTACGAGGCCATGGAGGCCCGCGGAGACAAGCCGAGCACCATTTTTCTGAGGTTATTCACTGCTCTTATTCTGACAAGGCTTGCAGTGATAGGCCTCTCTTATATACTCGACTGCGTGCTTAGCGGCGGGGGAAACTTCGTCAATAAGCTATACAGCATTTGGACAAGCGGCGATGGCGCGCATTATCTGGATATAGCCGAGCGCTGGTATCAGTCCTCCGGCAGCAGGGACAAGGTAGTGCTGCTGGTGTTTCTGCCGCTCTACCCAATTCTGGTTCGCGCCGTGACTTTTATTTTCGGGAATTACTTTTTCTCTGCCATGCTGATATCCCAGCTCTGCTTTGCCTTCGCGGGCACCCTGCTGTATCGGCTGGCAAGGCTTGACATGGAGCACCGTGACGCGCTTCGTGCGGTAAAGTATCTGGTTGTTCTGCCGAGCGCCTTCTTTTTCTCCGCTCCGATGAGCGATTCCCTGTTTCTGCTGCTCTCGCTTTCCTGCATATACCTCGCAAGAAAAAAGCGCTATGCCTTATCCTGTGTTCTCGGGGGGCTTGCGGCTTTCACTCGCTCCCTGGGTCTGAGCCTCCTCGCCCCCATATGCTTTGAGCTTATTGCCGACCTGATACGGGAGATAAAATGCCGCGGTGATGTTAAAAGATATTTGCGTTGCCTCCCTGCCCTGCTCATAATCCCGTCCGGATTTGCACTCTACCTTTATATTAACTACCGCGTGTCAGGCAATCCCTTTCAGTATGCAATTTACCAGAGGGAGCACTGGAGCCAGAGCCTGGGCTACTTCTGGAATACAGCCTCCTATCAGATTCAATATGCTCTGAGCAGCATAGAAAGCGGTGAACTTTGGAGGTTTTTCGGCCTTTGGCTTCCGAACCTGGTCTTTATATTCGGCTCGCTTGCGGTTATGGCGGCGGCCGTCGGGCATATCAGGCCCTCTTATACGGCTTATTTTATAGCTTATTACGTTGTCGGAATGGGCGTGACCTGGCTGCTCTCGGGCCCCAGATATCTCGCGGCGCTCTTCCCCCTCAGCCTCGCCTTCTCAGTAGTGACAAAAAAACGTCCGGCGGACACTCTGCTGACTGCGGCGCTTTCAGTCGGTGCTGTGTTATATATGCTCGCCTTCGTCTCACGCTGGCAGGTGTTCTGATGGGGCGTAGCGTTTTCTATTGAAGCGCCCCAAGGCAAAACAAGAAACGGCATAGTCGATTTTCTCGACTATGCCGAATTTTTCTGCAAATCCGCTCAGACGTCCTAGTTCCGAAGACTTCCGAAGGATTACTATTAGCCTACAATCGCCTTACACTATCTTTCCGCAATAGTGCACCTCATAAGTATGCAGGGATTCCTTGATTATTTCTACTGCTCCCTCACGTCCTAAAATCTCCGATGCGGCCGTGTCCAGGTTTTCAAGATTTTTGTAAACTTCAAAAAAGTGTACAATCTCGTCTAGAATATGCGGGGGCAGGGCAGAAATATCTTTGTAGAAGTTCCAAGTGGGATCGTCCACCGGAATGGCAATAATCTTGTCATCCATTCTTCCGCTGTCCAGCATTCTGACAACACCGATTGGATAACAATTCACCATAACCATTGGATCCAGACTTTCAGAACAAAGAATCAGTACATCCAGAGGGTCGCCGTCGTCGGCGTAGGTGCGCGGAATAAAGCCGTAGTTTGCCGGATAATGAGTTGAGGTATAAAGAATCCTGTCAAGCCGTAGCAATCCGGTTTCCTTATCCATTTCGTACTTTTTCTTACTGCCTGCCGGAATTTCCACCACTGCCATGAATTCTTCCGGTGTAATTTTTTCCGGGCAGATGTCGTGCCAAATATTCATTTCTTTCACCTCTCCGGCAATTATTGCATGTGTTCCCATCGGTGGTGCTATTGCCATTTTCTATTTTACTGGGGCGTTTCAACTGCGTTCTGGTGATTTCCAGCTTGAATCAGAACGGCAGATTTAGGCCGCCCGTAATCTTGGACATGCTCTCATTAATAGAGCTTTCAGCCTTTCTGAGCGCCTCGTTCACCGCTGCGATAATGAGGTCCTCAAGCATTTCGAGGTCGTCGGCATCCACTGCATCCGGCTCAATCTTGACTGAAACAAGCTCCTTTTTCCCGTTGACCGTGGCTGTTACGGCACCTCCGCCGGCGGTAGCCGAATACTGCTGCTCCTCCATCTCGGCCTGCATCTTCAGAAGCTCCTGCTGCATCTTCTGCGCCTGTTTTATCATGTTCGGGTTCATCCCGCCGCCGAAGCCGCCTTTAAATCCACCTCTTGCCATATCCACATCTCCTTACTTAAACTTTATATTTCCAAATTTGCTGAGCGCGTCCAACTTGTCCTCGGAAGCCTCCTGCTTACTGGCGGCATCGGTTACGATTACCTTGACTGTGCCACCCAGTATATCCTCCGCCGCTGCCTTTACAGCGGCCTTAATTTCCTTTTTATCCAGCGAACTCAAGTCAAAAGGGCTTTTCGCCCTAATAATGACCGTGTTGTTTTGTATTTCACCCTCCGCGTGAGAGGCATCGCTCAGAAGCATAAAATCAATTGGATTAAGCCTGCTCTTCACCGCCCGTATAATATCATCCCAGGTGCAGGCCGTAGCTTGCGAAGTTACAGTCGCCTTGGCCTGCGGTACAGGGGGCTTCTCTACAGGCCTGGCAACCGGCTCAGTCACGTCCTCGCGCACTGGCTCAGCCTTCGCCTTCGGTTTTTTGTCCGGCTCCTTTGCTCTCGGCTTCGGGGCTTCGTCTGGGAGTGAATCGCTACTTTTAGTCCCGCAAAGACGCATAATGCACAGCTCCGCGGCTATCCTGCGATTTCCTCCTGCATTTATATTGCTTAGAGCAGACTGCACCGTCTCAATATCCGACATTAGCCTTTCCGTCGTGATCAGGGCTGCGATATCCTTAAGCGTGGCACTGTCATAGCCGCCGCTCTGAAGGCCCCAGCCACCTTTCGGCGCTATCTTTGTCAGGAGGATGTCCCGCTGCAGAGCGCCGAGCTCGTCCAGGACAGCCGCAACGTCCTTTCCGTCAGTGTAGAGCCTGTCAAGAATTGAAAGCGCCTCGGCTGCATCACCCGAAATTACACAGCGCAGAAGCCGCTCTGTCTCAACCCGGCCCGCAAGTCCAATCGCGCTTCGCACGTGCTCTGCTGTGATGTTCTCCGTCGAGGAGCATTGGTCCAGAAAGGATATCCCGTCACGCATTGAGCCGTCGGCAAGACGGGCGAGCAAGTCTGCCGCATCCTGCGTCAGCTTCAGCCCCTCATTCAAAGCAATATAGCTGAGCCTGTCGGAAATCACCTCCGGCGGCAGCCGTTTAAAGGAGAAGCGCTGACACCTTGAAAGCACTGTCGCGGGGACCTTGTAAAGCTCCGTAGTCGCGAGTATGAACATGAGGTGCTCCGGCGGCTCCTCCATTATTTTGAGCAGAGCGTTGAAGGCGTCCTTAGAGAGCATGTGCACCTCGTCTATGATGTAGACCCTCTTTTTAACAGCGGCCGGCGAATAAACGGCCTCGTCGCGCAGGGCGCGCACGTCGTTAACTCCGTTGTTTGATGCGGCGTCCATCTCTATTACATCAAGTATGCTGCCGTTTTCAATTCCCAGACATGACGTGCATCTATTGCAGGGGTTGCCCTCAAGTGGATTTTCACAGTTTACCGCGCGGGCTAATATTTTGGCGCAGGTGGTCTTTCCGGTACCCCTTGTGCCTGTAAAAAGATAAGCGTGGGAAAGTCTGTCCAAAACAACCTGTCGTTTCAGAGTTTCAACCACGCTATCCTGACCGACCACATCATCGAATGTGCGCGGCCTCCATTTTCTATACAATGCCTGATACGTAGTGAGCACCTCCCTCCGAGGTTTACGGCGCAAGGCAGGACCGCACACCCGCCTTTGACAATTACGATATGTCCGTTACCCCTGCAGCCGGCTCAGAAACGGCAGCCTCGCGGCACACGAAAGCTCCTGCTTAATGCTGCTCGGTTCCCCGCCTGACATAATTCACAGGTTTCCGTTGCGCAAGACCGTTTCATCATCGCTGCTTACAAGGGTCAGACAACACATCGCAAAGCCGGGGGCGGGGATCGTCTCTGCTGTAGCGGATTGCAGATACAGGGCACCGCTAACTCCCCAACCAGTGCGGCCCTGCCTCACGCCGTATGTGTGAGGCATATTAATATACTATTTATTTTACTACATCAACTTGTTTTTTGCAATAGCAAACCACTGCCGTAACTGTAATCATATGATTTGCCGTACGGGCGGGATTATACCATTATTATGAAGAAGCACAATGCGCTTTCGTCATAAAGAAAGATATTGCCTCTTCCATGGTGTACATCCCCTTATCTTTACCCATTATCCATTTGGCCGCATAGATAGCGCCCTGACCAAAGGCCGACCTGCTCAGAGATTCATGGACTATACGGATTGTCTGATTCGGCAGTCCAAAAACTACCTCATGCTTGCCTACTATACCGCCAACTCTTATGGAATT
>JAAYOL010000084.1 GCA_012520395.1 Clostridiales bacterium | reverse complement strand
TGAAATAGAGCTTTACGCTGTTTCTGCCGCCCTCAAAGGCGGTGCGGCAGGTATTGAGAATATCTTCTTCGGTCACATTCTTGTTAATAACGTCGCGCAAGCGCTGGGAACCGGCCTCGGGCGCGAATGTAAGGCCGCTCTTTCTGACCTTCTGCACACGCTCCATAATCTCCATCGAGAAGTTGTCGGCGCGCAGCGAGGGCAGCGAAAGCCCGATGTTCTTCGGCTCGCACCATTCGAGAAGTCCGTCGCAGAGCTCCTTAAGCCCCCTGTAATCGCTGGTGCTCAGCGAGGAGAGCCCGACCTCCTGATAACCTGAATGTTTCAGGGCGCTTATGCCAAGCTCGGTAAGCTTTTCAGCTCCCCTTGAGCGAACCGGGCGGTAGACATAGCCGGCCTGGCAGAAACGGCAGCCGCGGATGCAGCCGCGGAAAAGCTCCAGCACTGTACGGTCGTGCACTATCTCGGTCGAGGGGATTATCGTTTCTGTCGGAAAGTAGGAGTTTTCAAAATCCTGCACTATACGCTTTGTGACGACAGCGGGCGCGCCATGCTGCGGGCTTATGGATTTGACGGTGCCGTCGTCATTATATTCCACGCTATAAAGTGACGGGACATAGACCCCCTCTATCTCAGCCGCCTTGCGCAGAAGCGTGAGCCTGTCCGAATTTTTCATTTCACGGACAAGCGAAACAAGCTCGGGCAGAAGGTCTTCGCCCTCGCCGAGCAAAAATATATCTATAAAGTCCGCAAGCGGCTCCGGATTGTAGGCGCAGGTGCCGCCGGCGACGACAAGCGGGAAGTCGCCGCCGCGTTCCGATGAGCGCAGCGGTATCTTCGCAAGGTCGAGCATGTTCAGTACATTGGTATAGGCCATCTCATAGCCTAGGGAAAAGCCAATGATGTCGAATTCCCCCAGCTCATCTCCGCTCTCGAGCGCGTAAAGCGGCACGGAGTTGCGCCTTAACTCCTCCTCCATGTCGCCCCAGGGGGCGAAGACGCGCTCGCACCAGACGCCGCTCATATTATTGAGGACGCCGTAGAGTATTTTCAGTCCAAGATTAGACATCCCTATCTCGTAGGTATCGGGAAAACAGAGGGCAAAGCGCAGTTCGGTTTCAGCCTTGTCTTTTATTATTTGATTATACTCTCCGCCCGTATAGCGGGAGGGCTTTTGCACTCTGGACAGTATTCGTTCTAGTATGGGCTGCATCTTATCTTACCTTTCGGCTGTAATATTTCTTGTGTATTTTATACCCAAACTCTCCTTTTTACAATAGCCGTTCCAAGGAAAAGCCAGATGCCGCTGATAAGAAGCGTAAAGTTCCATCCTGTTCGCATGAGCAGCCACAATCCCGAAAGGGTCAGGACGAGGGAGACAAGGCAGCTGATTAAAAAGCATATTTTCTCGGCGGTATCCTCGGTGAAAAAATGCGCGAGCGCCATATACAGCATCCTCCCGCCGTCAAGTGTAAGCGCAGGGAGCAAATTAAAGAGGCATAAAACTAGGCTTACGCCCGAAAGCGTAAACCAAAATTCCCCCCCGCTCCTCCCGATTCTGGCGGCGATATATGCTAGTATAAAGCTGAAGGCAGGGCCTGCAAGCGCCGTTAACAGCTCCGCCTTATAAGACATCCGTCTGCCGTCGTAAATTATCGCTGCCCCCGTCGACTCAATCCGAAGCTCTGTTATCTTACCGCCCAGGAGTTTGATTGCCAGCAAATGCCCGGCCTCGTGAAAGAGCGCCGCAATCAGGGTGATGAACAGGAATTGGGTGCTGGCCAGAAGACAAAGCGTTGAAAAGCAGAGCACAGACCCACCGCTGATAAATACTTTTCCAAAGTACAAGCTAATCCTGCTCCGTTTCCAGGTTGAATATTGCAGCAAAAACATCTGTGAAGCTGCCATCGCCCCCCAGAGCCTCGCCGAAATAGGTAAAGGCGGCCTTATAATCCGCCGTTCCGTCGATTATAGGTGAAATCGTCTTCTTGACGCGCTCCCCGATATCGGGCACACAGACTTTAAGCGCCACGACCAAGGACAGCAGCACACAGCAGACGAAGAACCAATTGGCCGCCCTTGAACTGCGTCCCCTCTGTTTTTTTGACCTTCTGTTTCTTTTCATTATGCTCAGCCCCCTCCCCCATCATTGTATTAACCGCCTGTCCTCTTTATGTTTGACTTTTCTGCCGAATTTAGGTAGACTTAGAAAAAAGCAAAGAGGTTCAAAAGACTATGGGTTACAGGAGCCAAGCGCCCGAGATAATTAAGAGCTTCCTTGTCTACCATGAGACCATAAAGGGCCATTCCAAGCGCACGGTGGATGAGTACTATCTCGATTTGCGCACCTTTTTCCGTTATATAAAAATTGAGAAAGGCCTGGTGCCGAGGTTCACGGAGCTGAGCGATATATCAATTTCAGACGTAGACTTAGATCTGGTCAAATCCGTTACTCTCTCTGACGTATATTCCTTCCTTTCCTACCTTTCAAGGGACAGGGTGAGAAATCAAAGGGACAGCGAGCCCGAATTCGGCCTGAATGCAAGGTCGAGGGCCAGAAAGATTGCGGCAATACGCTCATTTTATAAGTATCTGACGGTAAAGGCACAGCTGCTGGACAAAAATCCCGTTCAAAACCTTGACTCACCGAAGACCCTCAAATCGCTGCCGCAATACCTTACGCTTGAGGAGAGCAGGAAGCTTCTCAGTTCGGTTGAGGGTGTGAACAAGGAGCGGGACTTCTGTATCCTCACCATTTTCTTAAACTGCGGTCTGCGCATATCAGAGGTCGTCGGTCTTAACCTTTCCCATATCGCCGACGACCATATCCGTGTGCTCGGAAAAGGCGGCAAAGAGCGCATAGTGTATCTGAACGATGCTTGTGTCTCCGCAATCAACGATTACCTGGCTGTCAGGAAGAACATCGCGGCCATTGATAAAAATGCATTTTTCCTCTCTAACAGAAGAAAGCGCATAAGCCGGCAAACCGTCCACCATTTGGTTAAAAACCATCTTGCGGCGGCGGGGCTCGATTCCGAACAGTACTCCTCGCACAAGCTGCGCCACACAGCGGCTACGCTGATGCTCAAAAACGGCGTGGACATAAGGACCTTGCAGGAGGTTTTAGGGCACGAGCACCTCAACACGACTGAGATTTACACGCATATCGACAACGCGGAGCTGAGAATCGCCGCCAGCGCCAACCCTCTGGGTAGCTTTAAGGCGGAGAAAAAAAGTAACACGGGCGACAACTAACTTTCACAAAACTAAAGAGGGTGCATTTTTTTGGTCTTTTCCAGTAT
>JAAYOL010000083.1 GCA_012520395.1 Clostridiales bacterium | reverse complement strand
TGGAGGAAAACCTGTCCTCTTTTTTTAGCGGGGCGGAGCTGAAAAACCGCATAGTCTGACACTTATTACCTGGGGCTGTGCTATTTTTCCCTTTATGAAGTAGATTTAAATGAAGAATTATACTATTAATCGTAGACACAATCCCAATATATACGATAGATAGTAGAATGTCAATAGGTTTTTGTAAAAAATTACGTTATAGCGTATAAAATATTTGTTTTTGCAACGATGTAATGTATAATATATGGGTAGAATACTGTATAAAGGAGGTGCGGATATGAAAATGACGGAAAAGCTTGACAGGCTGATGGAGCTAAAGGGCATCAACAAGGCGGAGTTGTCCCGCAGGACGGGCATACCCTATACAACGATAGCTAGTCTCTACGACAAGGGTTACGAGAACATAAAGCTTGCTAATCTGGTCAAGCTCTCGCGCTTTTTCGGCGTGAGTCTGGAGTTTTTAAGCGATGACAACATTGATTTCGGAAAGGGTATGCAGGACGCTGAAATAACCGCCCTCTGTGAGAGCTATATCGCCCTATCTCGCCGGGGCAGGCAAATGGCAAAGCAGGTAATGGACGAGATTCTTGTCTATGAATCGGCTCAGAGCGCGCCTGAGCTATCCGAGCCGGAATATATACGCGAATATGTAACCCCGGCCGCGGCGGGCTACGCCTCCCCGGCCGAGGGGGAGGATTATATTCTCATTCCCAGGGATGAAAAGACGCCGGAGAAAGCGGATTTTGCAGTGCGCATAACAGGCGACAGCATGGAGCCCTATATAAAGGACGGCTCTAGAGTCTATGTATCGCGAATGCTTGAGCTAACTGACGGCGATGTTGGCATATTCTTTGTTGACGGAGACATGAAGTGCAAGCAGTACTGCGAGGACAGCTTTGGCAACATATATCTGTTTTCCCTCAATAGGAACAGGAGCGACGCCGACACAAAGGTGCTTGCCAGCAGCGGCATAACTGTCCTGTGTTTTGGCAAGGTGTTGCTCCCCAAAAAGCCGCCTTTACCCCAGGATTAGTTGAAAAAATATTATACAAACTGTTTTTTAAATTTTACACCCCGCAGTCTATGATTGCGGGGTGTAATATTTTTCGGAATAAATAACCAAGAAAATGGTAATAATTTCCTCATATCTTGTCCGCAACAGGCAAAAGGCTACTGAAAAAATGTAAGAATATGGGAATATCGGAGAATTTAAAAGAAAATTAATAATATATTAACATAACTGAAGGATTTGCCATAATTTAATACTTGATTTTATTGAAAACATAGAGTATTATTGCGAATGCTATCAAAAGACTGTTTGGAAGGAGAAAACATGAGGAAAAGCATAAGGAAAAACATATTTACCTTTTTGCTTGTGTGTGTGATTATTACTGTAATTGGCCCTGTAAGCGTTATTGCGGCCAATGATCAGGGGGTTAAACTATATATAGATGGAGAACTCTTGGAAACCGACGCCCCGATAGAACTGATTGATTCTACAACCTATGTGCCGCTGCGGGCTGTCAGCGAAAAGCTCTCGCAGGTCGACATCAGATGGGATGGGGCGACCCAGACTGCCTATGTGAGCGGACCGAACATCTCGTTGTCAGTCAAAATCGGAGCGCAATACCTTCAGGCGAACGGCCGGTATCTCTATATCCCCGGCGGCTGTAAGCTGATACGGGGCTGCACTCTTGTACCCGTCAGGGTCTTAGCAAAGGCCTTCGATGCCTCTGTAACCTGGGATGGAGCCACTAATTCAGTGTATATTAACACCGGAAGCGGCGCCATTACCCCGGGAGAGAGGTATTATCAGTCGGATTCGGTCTACTGGCTTTCAAGGATTATTTACGCCGAGAGCGGTCATGAGCCGCTTAACGGCCAAATAGCCGTTGGAAATGTAGTTCAAAACCGTGTGGCCAGTAGCAGCTTCCCCAACACCATCTACGGAGTCATCTTCGACCGACGTTACGGTACGACTCAATTTTCCCCCGTTGCAAACGGTACAATTAATAACACGCCATCTGAAATGTCTGTTATAGCCGCAAAGATATGTCTTGAGGGCTATAACGTAGTAGGAAACAGTATGTTCTTCCTCAATCCCAGAATTGCCTCCAGCAATTGGTTTGACACGAATCTGACCATGACCGCTGTGATAGGTAATCACGCCTTTTACGCCTAATCAATCCTAAACACACACAACTGAGAGACAGGAACTTTTCCTGTCTCTTTTTCTTTTCGGACCTAAGCGCCATAAGGCGCTGTTGACTTAAATCGAGACTTTTGATAATATGTCAGGAAAAAGGGAGGGAGAGCGATGGAGCATATTCATAAAGGCGCTGACGGCAAGGAGCACGTCCACAGCCACGGCGATCCGGGGCATAGACATGTCCATACTCCGGAGGAGAACAGGGCAGTAATAAACCGGCTTGCGCGCGCCATCGGCCACCTTGAATCCATAAAAAGAATGGTTGAAAACGGCCGGGACTGCAGCGAGGTGCTCATACAGCTATCTGCAGTAAAATCGGCAATAAATAATACCGGCAAGGTTATTCTCAGAAATCATATCGAGCACTGCATTGTAGAGGCTGTGCAATCTGGTGAGTGGGATATTATTGAGGAGCTTACCGAAGCCATAGATAGATTTGTAAAATAAATCACATACCAATTAAAGCGGGGGAGACCCCGCTTTAATTTTTGTGGGGGCTGAGAGCGTCCGATAAGGGCAGGGGACATTTTCACTGCCTGATTATGCCTGCCCTATCCAGCTTCCTATAAAAATTTGATTTTGTCAGTCCTTTGGGCTTGACTCGGAGCTGAAAACCGAGTAAAGTATATAAGAATATAGGTAGGTTCAGGAGGCGGCGGATCAGGTGACCATTTTGTTAAAGGGCGGGCAGGTGCTCCTTGGCGGCGGTTTTTGCCGGGAGGATGTTCTTATTCACGGAGGAGTAGTTGCCGATATTTCTCCCGACATTTCCGAAGCTGCCTTTAGTATGTGCTTTAATTTGAATAATTGTTTTATTTTTCCGGGCTTTGCGGATGTTCATGTTCATCTGCGTGAGCCCGGTTTTTCTTATAAGGAGACGATAGAGACGGGAACCCTGGCGGCGGCGCGCGGGGGATATACGGCGATCTGCGCCATGCCGAACACAAGCCCCGTTCCGGACAGTGTTGAAACGCTGGCCATAATGCAGGAGCTTATCGACAAAACAGCGCGCGTTAAGGTAGTGCCCTACGCCTCGATAACAAAGGGCGAAATGGGCGCTGAGCTTGTGGACTTCGAAAACCTTATTGGGAGCGTTGCGGGCTTTTCTGACGACGGACACGGTGTTCAGAGCGCCCATGTAATGCGCTCCGCCATGCTCAAGGTAGCAAAAGGCGGCATCATAGCGGCGCACTGCGAGGATGAGGCGCTTTTAAAAGGCGGATATATTCACGACGGGGAATATGCGAAAAAGCACGGTCACCCTGGCATCTGCTCCGAGAGCGAGTGGGGGCAGCTAAAGCGCGACATAGAGCTCGTCCGTGAAACCGGTTGCCGCTATCATGTCTGCCATGTGTCCACAAAGGAAAGCGTTGAGCTCATACGAAGGGCGAAGGCCGAGGGGCTACCCGTGACCTCCGAGACCGCACCGCACTACCTCATCCTCTGTGACGAAGACCTGCGGGAGGACGGGGCCTTCAAGATGAACCCGCCCCTGCGTTCACAGGAGGACAGGGAGGCTTTGATTCAGGGCATTGTTGACGGGACAATAGACATTATAGCGACGGACCACGCCCCACACTCGGCCAAGGAGAAGGGAAGGGGCCTTGAAGGGAGCCTGATGGGCATTGTGGGGCTGGAGACAGCCTTCCCCGTACTCTACACAAAACTTGTGCAAACCGGAGTTATTACGCTCGAAAGGCTAATTGAGCTGATGAGTGCGGCCCCGAGGCGGCTGTTTAAGCTCGGCGGCGGTGAAATAGAAATAGGTTCGCCGGCCGATTTGACAGTGTTCGATTTAAGCAAAAGCTATAAAATTGACCCCGGTCTGTTTCTTTCAAAAGGGCGCGCCACGCCCTTTGCGGGCATGGAGGTCTGTGGCGAGAGCATACTGACTATGGCCGGCGGTCAAATAGTGTGGAGGAAGGCAGATTGAACAAGGTGCTTTTTCAAATATTGACAAACAATCAGATTGCAAAGGATGTTTATAGGCTCATTCTCAGCGGTGACACGGGCGGCATAAGCGCGCCCGGGCAGTTTGTGAATATTGAGCTTGAGGGCTTTTATCTCAGACGCCCTATCTCGGTCTGCGATTGGGACGATAAAACGCTGACCCTGATTTATAAAACCGTAGGAGAGGGCACCAAGGCTCTCTCAAAGCTGAAAACCGGCTCACTCAATTTGCTTACGGGGCTCGGTAACGGCTTTGACCTTAGCGCCTGCGGAAAAAGGCCCCTGCTTGTCGGCGGCGGCGTGGGCACGCCCCCATTGTACGGGCTCTGCAAGAGGCTCATTGAGCGGGGGGCGGAGCCGACGGTAATCTTAGGCTTTAATTCGGCGGACGAGGTGTTCTATGAAGAAGAATTTAAATGCTTAGGGGCCGAAACGCTTGTTGCGACCGTAGACGGTAGCCATGGCGTCAAGGGCCTTGTCACTGACGCGCTGAAGGTGCTTACGCAGGACTTCGACAGCTACTGCGCCTGCGGCCCCGAGCCGATGCTCAGGGCACTTTACAAGGCGCTGGACATTAAAGGACAGCTCAGCTTTGAGGAACGCATGGCCTGCGGTTTTGGTGCCTGTATGGGCTGTAGCTGCAAAACGAAGTACGGCTCTAAGCGCATCTGCAAGGACGGGCCTGTCCTTAAGGCAGACGAAATTATATGGTGAGGGGGTGCGAAAATGCCTGATTTGAGTGTTACACTAAGCGGAATAAAACTGGATAACCCTGTAATCCCCGCCAGCGGCACCTTCGGCTATGGTGCGGAGTTCAAGGATTTTTACGACATTAATATACTCGGCTCCTTCTCCTTTAAGGGCACGACGAAGGAGCCTCGCTTTGGAAACCCCACGCCCCGGGTGGCGGAGTGTGTGAGCGGTATGATTAACTCCGTGGGACTTCAAAACCCCGGAATTGACGCTGTTATTAATGAGGAGCTACCGAGGATAGCGACGTATTTCAAAAAGCCCGTAATTGCAAATATAGGCGGCTTTTCCGTTGATGAGTTTGTCTACTGCGCCGAGCGACTGAGCGTTTCCGAGCAGGTGGGAATAATAGAGGTCAACATAAGCTGTCCGAACCTGCACAAGGGGGGCGTAAACTTCGGCTCCGACCCAAAAGCGGCGGCTGAAGTCACTGCTGCGGTGCGTAAGGCGACGAACAAGCCGATTTATCTAAAACTCAGCCCCAATGTTGAGAGCATAACTGAGATAGCAAAGGCCTGCGAAGATGCCGGCGCTGACGGAATAAGCTTGATAAATACTCTGCTGGGTATGCGCATCGACATAAAAACCAGAAAGCCCGTGATAGCCAATAAGATGGGGGGCTTTTCGGGCAGGGCAATCTTCCCCGTGGCACTCCGGATGGTTTATGAAGTCTCCAAAGCCGTCAAAATACCCATTATCGGCATGGGCGGCGTTGCCTCTGCCGAGAATGTAATAGAAATGATGATGGCGGGGGCGAGCGCTGTGCAGGTGGGCGCGGAAAACCTCAGAAACCCCTACGCCTGCAAGGAGATAATAGAGGCTCTGCCAAGGGTAATGGCAGAGCTGAAAATAGACAGGCTGCGGGACATAGTAGGCGTTGCATAGAAAAGGAGGCTTATATGGGCAAGGATGTAATAATCGCACTGGACTTCGCCGGTGCCAGAGAGACATTTGAGTTTCTGGACAAGTTCGAGGAAGAAAAACCTTTTGTAAAAATAGGCATGGAGCTTTTTTACTCGGAAGGGCCCGAAATAGTGCGCGAGATTAAGCACCGGGGGCACAAAATATTTCTGGATTTGAAGCTGCACGACATCCCTAATACGGTTAAAAAGGCGATGGCAGCTCTCTCAAGGCTTGATGTGGATATGGTGAACCTCCACGCCGCGGGCACGATAGACATGATGCGCAGAGGGCTTGAGGGGCTCACAAGGCCGGACGGCACAAGGCCCCTGCTCATCGCCGTGACGCAGCTCACCTCGACGAGCGAGGAGCGTATGCAAAAGGAGCTGCTCATTGCAGCCCCGATAAACGATGTCGTCGTAAAATATGCGGAAAACGCAAAGGCAGCGGGGCTTGACGGAGTGGTATGCTCACCGCTTGAGGCAAAAATGGTGAAGGAGGCCTGCGGCTCCGGCTTTATGACCGTCACGCCGGGTATTCGATTTGCGGATTCCGACAAGGGCGACCAGGTGCGCGTAACCACTCCCGAGATGGCAAGGGAGATAGGCTCCGATTACATCGTTGTCGGAAGGCCTGTTACGGCGGCCACGGACCCCGTAGAGGCCTACCGCAGGTGCGTAAGTGAATTTATTGACTGAGAGGTTACAAAAATGGAAAGACAGATTGCTAAAGACCTATTGTCAATCGGCGCGGTTTTTCTGCGCCCGAACGAGCCCTTCACATGGGCCAGCGGCATAAAAAGCCCCATTTACTGCGACAACAGGCTGATACTCTCGGAACCGGAGGTGCGCGGGCGCGTGGAGCAGGCCATAGCCGACACCATAAGGAACAACTACCCCGGGTGCGAGGTAATTATGGGCACAAGCACTGCTGGAATAGCGCACGCGGCGCTGGCGGCGGATATTCTCAGGCTTCCGATGGGCTATGTGCGCTCGGGTGCGAAGGACCATGGCCGGGCTAACCGGATAGAGGGGAAGCTAAAACCGGGTGACAAGGTCGTTGTCGTTGAGGACCTGATTTCCACGGGCGGCAGCGTGATTGAAGTCGTCGAGACCCTCAGAAGCGCGGGGGCCGAAGTGCTCGGAATCGTGAGCATTTTCACATACAACATGAAAAAGGGCATAGAGCGCCTAAAAGACGCCGGGGTAAAGAACTTTAGCCTTTCAAACTTTGACGTGCTTGCGCAGGTAGCGGCGGAGGAAGGATATATCCCTGCCGAGGATGTCGAGCGAGTAATTGACTTTAGGAACAATCCCTCGGACGAGAGCTGGATGAGATAGGAGGAGATGTATGCGCCACCTGATAGACATAGGAGATTTGAGCATAGAGGAGATAGGGGAGCTTATCGAAACGGCAAACGACATAGTTTCGGAGCCGAAAGCCTATTCTGAAGTGTGTAAAGGGAAGAAGCTTGCCACGCTTTTCTATGAGCCCAGCACCAGAACCAGGCTCAGCTTCGAGGCTGCGATGCTGGATCTCGGGGGCAGCGTCCTCGGGTTTTCTTCAGCGGACTCAAGCTCGACCGCTAAGGGCGAGAGCGTAACGGATACCGTACGTACCGTCGGCTGTTACACCGACATCATTGCCATGCGCCATCCCAAGGAGGGGGCACCGCTTTTAGCATCGATGTCTTCAACCGTTCCGATAATAAACGCCGGAGACGGCGGACACAGCCACCCCACGCAGACACTGACCGACCTTTTGACAATCAAAATGGAAAAGGGCCGGCTCGACAATATGACCATTGCGTTCTGCGGTGACCTCAAATTCGGAAGGACAGTACATTCGCTAATTTCGGCCATGTCCTGCTATGAAAACGTAAAATTCATACTTATCTCCCCCGAGGAACTAAGGATTCCCGACTATATCCGCGCCGATATACTTGAAAAAAAGAAGCTTGAATGGTTCGAGACCGACGGAATGGAAAGTGTGCTAGGTAAAGCAGATATACTTTACATGACGAGAGTGCAGAGAGAGCGCTTTTTTAACGAGGCAGACTATCTGAGATTGAGGGACACCTTCATTTTGGATACCAAGAAGATGAAATACGCAAAGCCCGACACTACAATCATGCATCCACTGCCGAGGGTAAACGAAATATCGCCCAAGGTGGACTCAGATCCCCGCGCCTGCTACTTTAAGCAGGTGGAATACGGCAAATTCATCCGCATGGCGCTCATCATGAAGCTGCTGGAGGTAGAAAAATGAATGTAGACGGAATTAATACAGGGGTTGTTCTCGACCATATAAAGGCCGGCAAAAGCATGGAATTATACCACTACCTGAATCTGAATCAGATGGACTGCTGTATTGCAATAATAAAGAATGTAAAGAGCAATAAACTAGGAAAAAAAGACATAATAAAGATAGACGCGGTCATCGACCTCGACCTCGATGTACTCGGCTATCTCGACCCGAATATTACTGTAAACATAGTCAAGGACGGAAAGGTTTTGGAAAAAAAGAAGCTTAAACTGCCGACCGACCTTAAGAATGTTATTAAGTGTAAAAATCCACGCTGTATTACCTCCAGCGAGAGAGATATAGACCACTTATTCCGCCTGACCTCGCCCGGAGAGGGGATGTATCGCTGCGTATACTGTGAGACAGAGGCGCAATAATAATCCGGGGGCAAGGCCCCCGGATTATCCTTTTATACTATTTTCGGGCAGATGCCGTTAAGCGAGCAGAGACCGCATCTGGGGCTTCTCGCCGAGCATACAGCCCTCCCGTGCAGTACAAGCCTGTGGCAAAAATCGTTTGATTTCTCGGGCGGCAAGAGCGCCCTGAGAGCCGTTTCGATTTTTTCGGGGTCCTTTGTACTCACAAGACCGAGCCTGTTTGAGAGCCTTATGCAGTGCGTGTCGACAACCACGGCGGGCTTTCCGTAGACGTCGCCCAGTATGAGGTTTGCCGTCTTTCGTCCGACGCCGGGGAGTCTCAGCAAATCCTCCATGGTGTCCGGAACCCTTCCGCCGAATTCGCGTAAAAGCATTTGTGCGGCGAGCACGATGTCCCGGGCCTTGGTGCGGTAAAAACCACAGGAACGGACAAGCTCCTCAACCCTCGACAAATCCGCCTCGGCGAAGGCCTCAAGAGACGGAAACTCCTCGAAAAGCGCGGGGGTTATCTTGTTCACGCGCTCGTCGGTGCACTGGGCGGCAAGCCGGGTCGCAAATAAGAGCTCATAGGCTTTTTCGTAGACCAAGGAGCATTCCGCGGCCGGGTAATCCTTTTCCAGCGCTGCTATTAATTCTTCAATATAGGTTTTCTTATCCAATTTTATCACTTCACGTTTTCTTTGCGCGTTTTTTGCGGCAGTTTTGATAAAATTGTACCACAAAAGGACGGAGGAAGCCACAAAATTCACCACATTTATGCGTTGTAAAATAACAGCATTTTATGTATAATAGGCATACCTGTTGTAATATATTTGGAGGTTGCGCAATGATCAAGGATATCATGTCTTTTGTCTCAGATTATGACCCCGAGGTTGGCAAGGCGATAGAGCTGGAATATGCCCGCCAGAGGAGGAATATTGAGCTTATAGCATCGGAAAACTTCGTCAGCGAGCCTGTAATGGCCGCCATGGCATCGGTGCTTACCAATAAATATGCCGAAGGCTATCCCGGGAAACGCTATTACGGCGGTTGCGAGTGCGTTGATATTATCGAAACCCTGGCCATCGAGCGCGCAAAGAAGCTCTTCGGGGCAAAGTTTGCCAATGTCCAGGCCCACAGCGGCGTGCAGGCAAACTACTCGGTTTACCATGCACTATTAGAGCCCGGCGACACTGTTCTCGGCATGAACCTTGATCACGGCGGACACCTTTCACACGGTAGCCCTGCAAACTTCTCCGGCAAGTATTACAACATTGTTGCCTATGGTGTAGAGCCGGAGACCTGCAGGATAAATTATGACGAGATACGCAAAATAGCACTTGAATCGAAGCCCAAAATGATAATTGCAGGAGCTTCAGCCTACCCGCGGCTCATTGACTTTAAAAAGTTCTCCGAAATCGCCAAAGAGGTAGGCGCATACCTTATGGTTGATATGGCGCATATAGCGGGACTTATCGCTGGTAAACAGCATCCAAACCCCATCCCCTATGCTGATGTGGTAACTACAACCACGCATAAGACCCTGCGCGGACCCAGGGGCGGGCTAGTGCTCACAAATGACGAGAAGATAGCCGCGAAGATAGACAAATCCATTTTCCCCGGCTCACAGGGAGGACCTTTGATGCATGTTATCGCGGCGAAGGCAATATCCTTCGGCGAGGCGTTGCGCCCGGAATTTGAGGACTACCAGGCACAGATAGTCAAAAATGCAAAGGCCCTGGCTGCGCGCCTGATGGAAAACGGTGCAAAGCTCGTTTCCGATGGCACAGACAACCACCTGATGCTCGTTGACCTGCGCAAGTTCGGCGTCAACGGCAAGGAGATGGAAAAGCGCCTCGACAGCGTGTATATAACAGCCAACAAGAACGCCATACCCAACGATCCGGAAAGCAAGTTCGTAACCAGCGGCATAAGGCTCGGAACACCGGCGGTGACCTCCAGGGGCTTTAAGGAACAGGATATGAAGGTCATCGCAGATATGATTTACCTCACTGCCACCGATTACGAAAACAGCGCGGCCAAGATAAGGGAGACAGTCAACTCCCTCTGCGCAAAGCACCCGCTCTATGAATAAAAGACAATAAGGGCCGCTGAATCGGCGCAAAAAGGCGGACACTCGTCCGCCTTTTTTATATCAGAATTTCTGCTAATCGGTTCGGGACCGGACACCCCCGGTTTCAGAAACTGCGGGTAGTTCCGCATTTGCCCTTGGGCCAAAACAGTATGGAGGTGACGCTATGTATAGACCGCTCGCGGATGAAATAAGACCGAATACTCTCGATGAGATTGTAGGACAGACCCATATACTCGGCAAAAACGGCATACTGCGCCGCATAATTTTAAGCGGCAGCATACCCAATATGGTTTTCTACGGCCCCTCCGGTACGGGGAAGACCACAGTTGCGAACATAATTGCGACCTCCACGAACAGAAGGCTCTATAAGCTCAACGCCACCACCGCGGGAATATCGGATATTCGCGGCATAATTGACGAGCTGGACACCTTTATGACCCCGAACGGCGCGCTTTTGTACCTTGACGAAACCCAGTACTTCAACAAAAAGCAGCAGCAGTCCCTGCTGGAATTCATTGAGAACGGCAAGATAACGCTCATAGCCTCCACAACGGAAAATCCGTACTTCTATGTGTTCAACGCCATACTCAGCCGCTCGACAGTCTTTGAGTTTAAGTCCTTGGCTTCGGTTGACATAATACCCGCTGTTCAGCGTGGGATTACAATAATGGAAAATCGCCTCGGCCTAACTGCCGAGCTTGAGGAGGGAGTTCTCGAGCACATAGCCTCTGCCTGCGGCGGGGATGTGAGAAAGGCCATAAACGCAGTTGAGCTGCTGTTCACCGTTTCTGAAAGGTCCGGGGGTAGAATTAAGCTCGGACTTGAAGACGCAAAGGCGGCCTCGCAGAAGAGTGCCATGCGCTATGACCGTGACGGCGACGGGCATTACGACCTCTTATCGGCCTTTCAGAAATCGATAAGAGGCTCCGACCCCGATGCCGCCCTGCATTATCTGGCAAGGCTCCTGGAGGCAGGCGATCTGATTTCCGTCTGCAGGCGTCTGCTTGTCATCGCGGCGGAGGATATCGGCCTTGCCTATCCGCTCTCAATACCTATTGTCAAGGCCTGCGTCGATAGCGCCCTTCAGCTTGGACTTCCCGAGGCAAGCCTGCCCCTCGGCGACGCTGCTATACTGCTGGCCACATCGCCGAAATCAAACAGCGGGGCAACCGCTATATCAACCGCGCTTGCGGATGTCAGGGCGGGCAAGAGCGGCGATATTCCGAGACACCTGAAAAACGTACATGCCGACGGTGCCGATGTTAAATCGGTTGAGAAGTACAAGTATCCCCATGACTACCCAAATCACTATGTGCCCCAGCAGTATCTGCCCGACGAGCTGAAAAACATCCGCTACTACGAATATGGGGACAATAAAACGGAGCAGGCGGCCCGGGCATATTGGGAGGCCATCAAAGGCTCAATGTGAGACCTTCAGGCCATAGCCCCGTGCCTGGCGAATGATTCTCTCAGCTTTGACGAGGCCTTTCTCGCTCACCTTGAGGCGGAGCAGAATCTCGTTCTCCCTGTTAGGCCTGCCGGCCTTTACGTTGTTTGTCGCCATAAAAGCCCTTGAGCACATATGCTGGAAGGGCAGACCAGTTGGATAGCTGGTAACGAAGCCTTCGGGTGCTTTGGAAAACGTGGCTTGAGGGCTTACATTATCCATATCGGGATCCGCCTTCCATCTCGTTGCCGTCGGCTTCAGATCGAGAACCTCAAATATCATCCCGCTTTGACGAAGCCTGTTAACCGCAAGATTTGCAAGCTCATCACTTTCGAAATATGCCTGAAGCTGTATGCTCATGCTGCACCTCCAAAATAATTTATATGGTGATTATGCCCCTGAATACAAAAAAATATAATAGTGTCCGCACGAGGTGAAAAGCGCGTACTTTGGGCAGGTTCTTCGTTAAGGCCAGGGTGAATTTTAAACATACATAATTTGTCTGTGGCGCTTCTTAAGCAGGCTGGCGAAGACTGTAATAGGACGGCTCTTTACCCCTGTGCAGACACGGTGTTAGTGAGGATGCTATGGATATTAGACTTAACGACAAGCTTACAATGAAAAAACCACACCCCTGCGGCTCTTTTTCCTGGCTGGTTCTGCGCATAGGCATGGACTTCAAGCTGCGCTGCACCGGCTGCGGCCACGAGGTGATGCTGCCGCGCGCAAAGGTGGAGAAAAACATTAGGAAAATCGAAAGAGATGGCGAAATAATATAAGCCCTGCCAAATCCGCTTCCGAGAGGTCGCGGATTTTTATTTTGTCAGAGCTATATTATGACGGTTTTCGCTTAGAGCTGGAAATATAATCAAGACGGACAGGGGGTAGGAAGAGCTGAGTCAAGCTTCGCCGCATGAGTGCTGCCTCCCATCTGCGGCAACCGGAAAAGAGTGCGGGGTTTTATGGCCATTTCTTTTCATGGTCATTTTAGGCTTACAAGGAAGGGGTGGTTATAAAAAATGCGGGTTATCTACGCTGACATATTGTTTATGCTCAATCTGGCGGTAAATTATCTGATATTGCTGGCAACAGCAAAAATTTCCGCGGTCTGCATAAGGCGCTTGAAGCTGCTGCTTGGCGCGGCACTCGGCGGGGTCTATGCTGTGGCCGCCGCGCTGATAGCCCAGTCATTGACCCAGAGTATTTGGATTAAAATCGGTGCCGCCGTTTTAATGCTGCTTGTCTGCTTCGGACGGGAGCGCGGACTTTTGCGGATAACGCTTATTTTTTTCGCAGTCTCGGCGGCCTTCGGCGGTATTGTGCTGGCCGTTTCGCTCATTGGCGGAGGCGGGGCTCAGGAAGCTATAGTGCCGGTTTCGCTGAAGGTGCTCCTGCCCTCCTTCGCAGCGTCCTATGCTGTTACGGCGCTTGTTTTTAAAAAGCTGGGCAGACGTCGCGCTGGGGGTTTTGTGAATATAGTCATAAAAAACGCGGGGCGCAAGAGCGAAATCAACACGCTTATAGATACGGGCAATTCCCTTACAGACCCAATAAGCGGCGGTAAGGTACTGATAGCGGAAGTGGATGCGCTGGCACCGCTTTTCAAGCCCGAGGTGGTTGACATTTTGCGCTCTAAGAGCAAAAACCCTGCTCAAATGCTCGAAGAGCTCTCCGGCTGTGAAATAGCCTTCCGACTTATCCCATATAGCGCTGTGGGTCTTGAGCGTGGCCTGCTGCTCGCTTTTAAACCGGAGAGTATTACCGTTAACGGCAGAAACGCATCGGGAATGCTAGTTGCGGTATCGCCAAATCGTCTTTCAGAGGGCGGGATATATTCCGCCATCGTCGGAGAAGAAATTATGGAGGTGTTGGCATGGGTAAAATAAGCGAAATGATAGAGCAGCTATTAATCAAGCTGGGGTTTAATCTGCCTGATGTAGTGATGTATATCGGGGGGAGCGACACACTCCCGCCGCCGCTTGACAAGGAGGAGGAAGCAGAGCTGCTGCTGAAGCTGTCTGAGGGGAACCAAAGCGCCAAGCAGACGCTTATAGAGCGAAACCTCAGGCTCGTCGTTTACATATCACGCAGATTTGAGAATACCGGCATCAATATTGAAGACCTTATCTCAATAGGCACGATAGGGCTGATAAAGGCAATAAACACCTACGACAACGACAAGAACATAAAGCTCGCCACCTACGCCTCCCGTTGCATAGAAAACGAGATACTCATGTACCTTCGTAAAACAAACAACCAGAAGACCGAAATCTCCTTTGATGAGCCGCTGAATACGGACTGGGACGGAAACGAGCTGCTGTTGTCCGACATCCTTGGCACGGATTGCGATATAATAATGCGCCCCATTGAGGACGATGTCGATAAAATGCTGCTAATGCGTGCCTTAGGAAAACTCTCTGATCGCGAAAAAAACATAATTGTCATGCGCTTTGGCCTCGGCGGGGCGAAGGAACTGACCCAAAAGGAGGTCGCAGACCTCATGGGAATATCACAGTCATACATATCCCGGCTTGAAAAGAGGATAATAATGCGGCTAAAGCGCGAAATGTTAAAATATGACGCCATGTAAAAACCTGCTTCTTAAAATAAAATCGTATTAAAACGCCTCCCTCGGGAAATACTGACAATCAGTCAGCTTTCGAGGGAGGTTTTGCAATGCAGGGCAAGGTCGAACTAAGCGGTATGAGCACGGCAAAACTCAAGGTTTTAAAAAACAGCGAGATAATGGAGCTACTAAAGCGTTATAAGGCGGGGGATAAGAAGGCAAGAGAGGAGCTTATTTCGGGGAATCTGCGTCTGGTGCTGTCGGTGATTCAGAAGTTCTCCAGCAGGGGCGAGAATGCCGACGACCTTTTTCAGGTCGGCTGTATCGGGCTTATTAAGGCGATTGACAACTTCGACATGAGCCAAAACGTCCGATTTTCCACATATGGAGTACCTATGATCATAGGCGAGATCCGCAGATACCTTAGAGACAACAACAGCATAAGGGTCAGCCGCAGTATGCGCGACATGGCATACAGGGTACTCCAGGTGAAAGAACGCCTTACAAACGAGCTTCAGCGTGAGCCAACGGTAGAGGAAATAGCAAAGGCCATTGGCATCAAGCGGGAGGAGGTGGTGTTCTCAATGGACGCTATAATGGATCCCATTTCGCTGTATGAGCCGATGTATAATGACGGCGGCGATACCGTCTGTGTAATGGATCAGGTGAGCGACACCAAGAACACCGACGCAAGCTGGCTTGAGCGCCTCGCCCTGAGCGAAGCAATTAACAGGCTAAGCGAGCGCGAGAAGCGCATACTCGCCCTCAGGTTCTACGAGGGCAAGACGCAGATGGAGGTAGCCGCAGAGGTCGGTATAAGTCAAGCACAGGTCTCCAGACTTGAAAAAAACGCAATCAACCACATTAAGAAAAGTATATGAGCCAAATATATATAAGCAAATCCCGTCTCAAGAACAGAGGCGGGATTCGCTTATATAACTGGAAATAAAGCTCCCAATAATCAATAAAAAAAGTCGCAAAATCCCATAAAATATCTACAAAAAATGTAATGTGAAAAAACTTTACAGATATTAATGGAATCTTCGACAATAAGAGCGTTAACCTTTAAAAATAAAGCAAATACAGGACTATTAGCACATGATATTCTGCTGAAAACTGTAAAGCAATATTACTATACACATTGAAATGGAATTAAGCAACATTTATGGGAAGCACATTTAGAGGGGACTCTGCAGTTCCTCCAACTTTATCAGCCGATTTGGGGGCTAATCACTGCGCGCACCGGAGCTTAATTTATAAAAAGTGAAAACCTCCCGATGTTCTCGGGAGGTTTTCGATAGGGGTGGAAAGGAATAGTTCAAATATGAAGAGATTAGATTACATCATTGGTTCCATGCCAAGCACGGGGTGACCTTTTTCGGTCAGGAAGTTCAGGAGAGCTTCGGCGTCCTCGGTTATAGTCTCGTCGCCTATCATGTCAACGAAGTTATCTATACCATAAAGTTCTTTAGCCGTAGCGTTTAATCTTGTGGCAGTCAGTTCCTTGAGGTGCTTGGGCATCCAGACGATTCTGGCTACTCCGCCCTCGGCCTTCATGAACTTCTTCGAGCCAATAAAGTGCTTGCCGTGACCCATAAAGCCGGGGGTCTGAACACCGCCGCCGGTCATAGAGGCCATCTCAGCGAAGGTCATGCCGAGCGGAGTCATGCCGCCGTGCTCGCGGTTGACGATTATAACTCCATTGGAGAAGGGCTCGATTCCGCAGATACACTCGAAGCAGCCGCAGCTCGTCATCGGGTCTTCCATAATGGAATAGAGGGTCACAGCGTCAAGAGCGCCGTGTGAAAGCTCTCTGATGGACTGATTGACATCCTCCCACTTACCGACGCGCTCGTCGATAAGTCCGCCCTTGGTAACTACGCCGCAGGGTCCGTTCGGGTCAAGCTCATTGGTAGCCTTGGCATCGAGCCAGGAAACGGCACCGCAGAGACCGAGACGCTCGGGTGTGACGATACAGACGTGTGAGGGGGAGAAGGACTGGCAGAGTATGCAGGAATAGAACTTGTCGACGTTCTCGTCGGTGAGTGATTTAAGACGCTCGTCGCGCTTATCATAAGCGGGATTTGCAAGATTGAAGCGGAGCTCCTTAACCTTGTCGGGGTCGGTAACGATGGTAACCTGGCACTTGTCGATAACGCTCTCAAAATCGTTCTTGAGCTTTGCGTAAAGGACTTCACCTATGTGCTTGGCTCTAAAGCCGGCAGCATAAGCTGCTTTGCTGACACGAATGCGAATCATGTCTCTCTGGCCGGTATGCATAACGCCTTCGAGGCAGTTTAAGTAGTTGTGGAATTTACGCTCAAATACAGGCTCAAAATCAGACTGCATGGCCTTTCCGCCGACTTCGACGATAATTCCCATGCTCATCTCGCCGCCCTCGGGGATTGCATCAAAATCCGGGCCGTCGAGAACGATCTTGTGATCCTCAATCTCGGTAAGGTCCTTGGCCATGGCGAGCTCAAAGCAGTTGTTCTTGGAGCCGTCGATCTGAATCTGCATGTCGCCGCGGCGAATGATTTCGCCCTCAAAGGCGGGGGCAAGGCAAAGCGGTACGTCGACCTTGGTGATTTTTATCTTAATGTCCCTTGCCTCAAGAGAGGTCTCGACAAAGGCTTCCGTGTTCTCCTGGACAATGAGGCTCTTGGGTATGCGCCAGATATTCTCGGTCTCGTTGGTAATAACGGGGAAGCCGAGGGCTATTGCGCCGCCACCGCAGGCTACGGTCATGTCGCTTAAGGGAGCATAAGCATTTACAAAGGCGAAGATGCGCTCAAAGGTGTACTTGCACATTCCCTCGTAGTCGCCGGCGGGAACGTTTCCGAAAATCAGAGCGGCGCGAAGTGCTACGGATATTACATGGGCAACGGCGGACAGATCCTCGCCCAGCGGGAGTATACGAACCTTGAAGTTCATGTTAACTCCGGATCTGACGGCCTGCTGGATGATACCGCCGACAAGGAATACGATAATACCCTTCGACTGGTAGTCCCTGATAATCTTCGCGGCCTCCTCGTCTGAGGGAGCGGGCCCGATAAGTACTGCGACACCGGGGATATCCTTGGTGACAAGGGGGACGCCCAGCTCACGAATCTGAGCGTCGGAAAGATGACCACAGTAGTCGCCCGTGTAGGGATTGTCTTCCATTACATACTTTATAGCTTCGATGACCTCGGCGGAAAGAGCTGTTGCGATACCTGTCGAAAAGACGTCCTTAACGCGACGCTCGCGGGTCATCATTGCCTTAATGTCCTCAAGTGCTGCAGACAGCTCGCCCAGAGTGGTTATCTTCTTGGCGGTAAAGGAGTAAAGGCAGGGGAGACTGTATGCGGTCTCAGGAAAGGAGACCGCTTTATCGGCGCCGAACTTATCAAGCGCCTCCTGAGTGGCTTTTACCGCAAGCTCATACATTTCATCAGAGCCGCGGAATACTCTGTCAATAAGTGTCATTATTAAACCCTCCGGTTATTTAGTTGCGCCGTCAAGCTTTTGCTTGATAGCTCTTATCTCCTCCACTGCGGAGGGGGAAAAATCATATGGTGAGCGCCCTTGTCTGTCTGCCTGGGCTACTTCTGTATTATAATGTATAAAACCCAGAAAATCTGCTTCGGGCACGTTTTCAAGAATAAAGGCTTCGTCTTCTGCGCTTCTTATCTTGTTTGCGACGACCCTGACGTTTTTCACGCCCAGCTCCGCAGCAAGAGTTTTAACCTTGCGGTAGGTTTGAAGGCTTCTAGCCCCGGGTTCGACGACCACAATGAAGTTATCCATGCAGCCGGCAGTACCACGGCCCAGATGCTCAAGCCCTGCCTCCATGTCCATGATTACCACGTCCTCGTCTCCGAGGATAAGGTTTGAAATAATGGACTTGAGCATGACGTGCTCCGGACACACACAACCGGAACCGGCCACGTCGATAGTGCCCAGAACCAGCAGCTTAACGCCGTTTTTCTCTTTGGCATAGCGCTTTGGAATGTCGTCTACGCGCGGGTTGAGCTTAAAGAACTTGCCAAAATTCTCCTGTGAAGCGCCAGTGCGCTCGTTTACAAGAGCACGCATCTCTGTTATAGGGGTTATTTCGGCAATCTCAGACTCGGTAAAGCCGAGCGCGAGACCCAGATTGGCGTCCGGGTCCGCGTCTGCGGCCAGCACCGCTCTTTTTTCCTCGGCGTAAAGCCTTGCAAGCACGGCGGATAAAGTGGTTTTACCTACGCCGCCCTTTCCTGTTACCGCAATTTTCATTTTAATGCCTTTCTAGATGCCGAGAGCCGTTCTCTTTGCCTCTATGCCCTCGATCATACTTTTCACAAGCTTGTGGGGGTCGGTGTTAATGATAAACCCGGCGCCTACCATCTTTCTTGTGCCCTCTGTGATGAGCTCCATCATCTGAGCGGAGCCCTTAACCTGCGGCTCGATGCCGAGGTATGTATCAATACCGGAGGCTACGACATAGTTTGCAATTGAAACCGCTTTTTCGCTCATCCATTCGGGAGCGCAGCCGACAATCGGGAGCTTGGCTATGTCCACGTTCCAGGCCTTGGAGATACCGGTGACAAGCATAAGTATGCGGCTGATGTCGACACAGGAGCCCATGTGGAGCACCGGCGGTATGTCGGCAAGCTCGCAGACCCTCTTAAGTCCGGCGCCGCAGAGCTCCTTGGCTTCCTTCTGCATAAGTCCGGCCTTGGCCGCGGCCTGTGCCGAGCAGCCTGTGGTGACGACAATAATATCGTTGGCGATAAGCTCTTTAATTATCTCGATGTGCGAATAGTCAGTTCTGACCTTGGGGTTGTTGCAGCCGACGATGCCGACGGCGCCGCGCAGAACGCCCGACTCAAGGCACTCGACCAGCGGCTTATAGGTGCCGAGCTCGTCGACATGGGAGTTTGTAACGGTGTCAAGGCGCTTGATTATTGCCTCGCAGGAGTAGCCCACGACGGCCTTCTGCTTGGTCTGGGGGATACAGATGTTGCTGCCTCTGTTCTGGTAGTTGTCTATCGCCA
This sequence comes from Clostridiales bacterium, assembly GCA_012520395.1. GTDB lineage: Bacteria > Bacillota > Clostridia > Oscillospirales > Oscillospiraceae > DUPK01. Next base: position 12,111 of record JAAYOL010000083.1, on the reverse strand, counting down.
TTTTGACGATATCACGGGCCTGATCCAAGGCGGTGATCGGGTCGAATTTAATGAACTCGGAACCGGGTATTCTCGTAATGTCGGAGGTGGTGACAAACTTGGTGTGGAAGCACTTCGTCAGCGGTCCGAGTGAGGGGAAGATGCACTGCACGTCGACTACTATGAGCTCGACGGCTCCGGTCAGGATAGCGCCTTCCTGCTGGAGGAAGTTGCCGGCCATTTTTACGCCGTGGCGCATGGTGATTTCGTTCGCTGTGCAGCAAAGACCGGCGATGTTTACGCCGCGTGCACCCTTGGATTTGGCATAGTCAATTATGTCAGACTGGTTGGAAGCGGCGACAATCATTTCGGACATGGCAGGGTCGTGACCGTGAATGATTATATTGACCATGTCCTTTTCGAGAACACCGAGATCGGCCTCGGTTTCAATGGGTGTGGGGGTTCCAAAGAGTATGTCGGAAAACTCCGTACCCATCATCGAACCGCCCCAGCCATCGCTAAGACCCGTACGCATTCCCTGCATTACAAGGGCTTCTGCGTCGGCTGTGCAGCCCATGTGGGTCATGTGCATTACCGTGGCTATCTCGCGGTCTATTGCCCTGGGGGCAATGTCAAGTTCTTCCCAGAGTTTCTGGCGCTCCTCGGTAGCTCTCTCAAGGTAGCGGAGGGTACCGAAAGGCTTTCCGTACTCCATCAAGCCAATCTCTGCAACCTCATGGGCAACTTCATAAATGTCTCTATCCTCGGTGGCGACGCCCCACTCCTTGGCAAGCCTCAATAGCTTTTGCTCGTCCTTGATGATATAGTTCCCGTCTCTTGAGGAAACATGCAGGACGTGAGCAATCTCACGGCCGTGGTCGGAGTGCGCGGCTGTGCCGCCCGCGATAAAGCGGACGTAGTTTCTGCCGGCTATTGCGTGGGCATCAGCGCCGCAAATACCTTTGGAGGCCTTGGGCGTGATTCGGCAGGGGCCCATTGAGCAGATACGGCAGCATATGCCGTCCTCGCCGAACTTACACTGGGGGGTCTGATTCTTTTTCCTGTCCTCCCATGTCTCGGCGCCGGCCTTTGCAGCCATCTCTCTCAGAAGCTGTGCGTTTTGTTCCATTTGCTCAATTGATGTAAAAATACTCATACGACTTGTTGTAGATCGGCGCTTTGGCCGATTTACTTCTCCTCTCTGCGCAAGGGCAAAAATATCGTAACAGGGTTAAAAATTAGAATGTTTTGTAAAAACATACTGCGAGGGCGTATCCCCCCGTAGGGTATTATAGCAGATTTGAGGGTAAAATTTTTGTACTATGTTATGCGTGTTTTGTATAATCTTATCGAATAACTGTTCTCAAATCTTATTTGCAGAATAATTCGTTGATAATAACTATAAAAAGTGTATTGGGCGGTTGAAAAACGGTTTTTTTCATATATGTAGTATCCGAATTGCAATTTGTGTGCAAAAATAATAAGCCATCCCCCCTCCCCTTTAATGAGCTGAAGAGGCATTGAGCTTTATACGAGACACGGAAATTATTTGTACCTGTGGGCCGCCTTTTTCTTAACCGGAATTTGGAATTATGGTACAGAAGGCGACGGCGTTACGGGGTGACATCTAATATAAAAGGAAAGGCCCGGGCTTTTCAGTCATAGTACAATCCCTCTGAAAAATATAATATAGGGAGCCGGCAGAAGCCGGCTTTCCATTCAGATGGATTGGTTTAAACAGGCTCAAACTAGGTGTGTTGCTCGCACTGCGAGCAAACTCAACGTGCGCACAACTTACGGCCATAGCTTTATGGCCGGTCTGCGCCAAAAGCAAAGCGAAAGGGGATGGTTATATATGCAGTGCAGGATTGCCGATTTCAGATGTAAAGAGGTGATTAACGTCTGCGACGGGAACAGATTGGGTTTCGTCGAAGACGTACTGGTGGAACTGCCTTGCGGCAAGATAGTGGCAATAATTGTACCGGGGCCGTGCAGATATCTGGGCTTTTTTGGCCGGGAGATTGATTTTGTAATACCCTGGGATTGTATTGTCAAAATTGGAGAAGACATTATTCTCGCTGAGGTCAAGGGGGAGCACAAAAAGGTGCGAAAGGAAAGAGGGGGCTGGGCCTAGTACATATTATTACATTATAATATATTATCAAGAGGGGAATACTTGTAAAAAATACTTGCAATACAGCGCGCTATGTGCTAAAATACCATGGCATTACACACGGGAGGCGGACAAAAGGCCCTGTGCCGAAAGGTTGGCTTTGAGGATGAGGCGCCCGGAGGGTATGAACTAAAAAGGAGGAAAAATAATTATGGCAATTGTATCAATGAAGCAGCTTCTCGAGGCTGGTGTCCACTTCGGCCACCAGACCAGGAGATGGAACCCCAAGATGGCTCCCTATATCTATATGGAGCGTAACGGCATTTATATCATCGACCTTCAAAAGACGGTCAAAAAGCTCGAGGAAGCTTACAACTTCGTTCGCAGCTTAGCTGAGAACGGCCAGAGCGTTCTTTTCGTCGGCACAAAAAAGCAGGCGCAGGACTCCATCCGCGAGGAGGCTGAGCGCGTAGGTATGTTCTATGTCAACGCCCGCTGGCTCGGTGGCATGCTGACAAACTTCAAGACCATGAGAACAAGAATAGACCGTCTCGCCCAGCTGCGCAGGATGCAGGAGGACGGTACCTTTGACATGCTTCCCAAGAAGGAAGTAATAAAGCTTACAAACGAGATAGATAAGCTCGAAAAATATCTCGGCGGCGTCAAGGACATGAAGAAGCTGCCCGGCGCTCTGTTTATCATCGATCCCCGCAAGGAGAGAAACGCCATAGCCGAGGCGAGAAAACTGGGCATCCCCATTGTTGCCATTGTTGACACCAACTGTGACCCGGATGAAATTGACTACATCATTCCCGGCAACGACGACGCCATCCGCGCCATAAGGCTCATATCGCAGACGATGGCCAACGCAGTCGTCGAGGGCAGACAGGGCGAGGATGCTGCTCAGTCCGATGATGGAGCTGCAGAGCAGGAAGTTCAGGAGAAGGCCGGGGAATAATTATACAAAAGAATACCGAATGGAGGATAATATAATGGCGTTTACAGCTAAGGATGTGCAGAAGCTCCGCGAGATCACCGGCGTTGGCATGATGGACTGCAAAAAGGCACTAACAGCCAACGATGGAGATATGGAAAAGGCGGTTGAGTGGCTTCGCGAAAAGGGACTTGCCGCTTCTCAGAAGAAGGCCTCCCGCATAGCCGCCGAGGGCATGGCTTATGCCGATGTTTTTGGCACAGTAGGCGTAGTTGTTGAGGTCAATGCCGAGACGGACTTCGTCGGAAAAAATGAGAAATTTATAGACTTCGTCAAGGGTGTTGCAGAGACGATAGCCAAGAGCGACCCGAAGGATATAGACGCCCTTATGGAAGCGAAATATCTGGACACAAACAATACAGTTGCCCAGCAGCAGCAGGAGATGGTCCTCGTCATAGGCGAGAACATCAAGGTTCGACGTTTCGAAAGATTTGCCGACGGCATTTCCGTGCCCTATGTGCACGCGGGTGGAAAAATTGGCGTGCTGGTTAACCTTAGTGTGTCCGAAGGTCTGGAGGACAAGGTCGGTGAGCTTGGAAAGGACATTGCCATGCAGGTAGCCGCACTGAATCCCACCTTCCTTGACAAGAGCGACGTCGATCAGGAGACGCTCGACAAGGAGAGGGAAGTCCTCATGGCCCAGGCGAAAAACGACCCGAAAAACGCCAACAAGCCGGATAATATCATTGAAAAAATGGTCTCCGGCCGCATTGCGAAGTACTATAAGGAAAACTGCCTCATGCAGCAGAGTTTTGTCAAGGACGACTCCATAACGGTCGAGCAGTATATTGCATCGGTCGCAAAGGAGCTCGGCGGCACAATTACTCTAAGCTCAGCCGTCCGCTTTGAAAAGGGCGAGGGCATAGAAAAGAAAGAAGACAATTTTGCCGAAGAAATTGCCAATATGGTAAAATAGGCAGGATGTTACTTCAAAGCCACGCTCCCGGGGGCGTAGCTAACGGCTATTTGCTTCCCTTTACTGAGGCACAACCGTAAAACATGACCTGTTATTCAACCAAAACAAGCCGAAAAACGCAGGAAGGCAACCCGCCCTCCTGCGTTTTGTCATATATATTCAGAATTTCTGCAAATACTCTTTTCAATTACTGAAAAATATATTAGAATAATATAGATAATAACCTAGGAGGGCTTTCCAAATGGAAATAGCTAAACCGAAGTATAGGCGCGTACTTTTGAAGCTCAGCGGTGAGGCTCTGGCGGGAGACAACAGATTCGGCCTGAGCTTTGAGGTTATGGAAAACATATGCCGCGTGCTCAAAAAATGCGTTGACTCTGGGGTCGAGCTTGGAATAGTCGTCGGCGGAGGCAACTTCTGGCGCGGAGTCAAGGACGGCGGCGGTAAGATGGAGCGCTCCAGGGCCGACCATATGGGCATGATGGCAACGGTAATGAACGCCCTTGCCCTCGCCGATGTGCTTGAGCACCATGATGTGCCCGTAAGAGTGCAGACGGCCCTTGAGATAAGGGCGGTGGCGGAACCCTATATCAGGCTCAAGGCCATCAAGCATTTAGAGCGCGGGAGAGTTGTCATCTTTGGCTGCGGCACCGGATGCCCCTATTTTTCGACTGATACTGCTGCAGTGCTTCGCGCAGCGGAGATAGACGCCGATGTCATCCTGCTTGCCAAGAATGTGGACGGGGTTTACGACGCAGACCCGAATCAGAACCCCGAGGCAGTTAAATATGACTCCATATCCTATGACCAGATGCTCTGCCAGCACCTGTCAGTCATGGACTCCACTGCGACCTCGCTTTCGATGGATAACGACATCCCGGTCATTCTGTTCGCCCTTAAGGACCCTGACAACATTTACCGGGCGATAATGGGCGAAAAGGTCGGCACAATCGTGAGGCAATAAAAAACTAAGTTTTTTGGTTATAATATAAGGAGGGTAATATAATGAGCTCAGACTATGCTGTTTATGAGGAAAAAATGAAAAAGACGATAGACGCAGTGCTCTCGCAGTTCGCCTCTGTCCGCGCGGGGAGAGCCAATGCCGCAGTTTTGGATAAGATTACCGTTGAATATTACGGTTCACCGACGCCCATACATCAGGTCGCGTCAATTGCGTCCCCCGACCCGAGGACTCTCACAATTCAGCCCTGGGATGCATCCTGCCTTAAGCTCATAGAAAAGGCCATCCAGGCCAGCGACCTCGGCATAAACCCGCAGAACGACGGCAGAATAATCCGCCTTAACTTTCCCCAGCTCACGGAGGAGCGCAGGAAGGAGCTTGCAAAGCAGGTCAACAAATACGCGGAAGACGGGAAGATTGCCATACGCAACATACGCAGAGCGGCCATTGACGACTTTAAAGAGCTGAAGAAAAAGTCCGAGATAACGGAGGACGACCTCAAGGCCTGTGAGAAGGACCTTCAGAAGCTGACCGACGATTATATAAAAGAAATAGAGACTCTGACCGGCAAAAAGGAGAAGGAGCTCTACGAAATTTAAAACACTTAATGGAGTGTTTGGATGAAATTTTTTAAAAATAAGGCGGGGAGGGCGGAGGAGCTCCGTATTCCCCGCCATATTGCAATAATTATGGACGGCAACGGCAGATGGGCCAAAAAGCGCGGGCTGCCGAGGACGGCGGGACACGCCGCCGGGGCCGAAACCTTCAGGAAGATTGCAACCCGCTGCAAGAATCTCGGTCTTGAATATCTCACGGTCTATGCCTTTTCGACGGAAAACTGGAAGCGCCCTCCAGAGGAGGTCGCGGCCATAATGACCCTTCTGGAAAAGTATCTGCTTGAGGCCATTGAGAAAATGGAAAAGGAGGGAATTCGCCTCTTTATAATGGGCGATATGGCCCCCCTTTCTCCGAGGCTGCGTGAGCTTGCCGAGCTTACGGCCGAGATATCGAAAAAGCTGGAAGGCTTTCAGGTGAATCTCTGCCTGAATTACGGAGGCAGGGATGAAATTGTGCGCGCCGTGAGAAAATACGCACAGGATTATAAAAGCGGGCTTGTGGGCGGTCTGGATGAGGAGGGCTTCGGCAGATACCTCTATTCGGCGGGCATACCCGATCCCGACCTTATTATCAGGCCGAGCGGGGAGCTGCGGCTTTCAAATTTTCTAATCTGGCAGTCGGCATATTCGGAGCTGTATTTTACTGATGTGCTCTGGCCTGATTTCAGTGAAGCCGAGCTTGACCGCGCTATCGAAGCGTATAGCAGACGAGAGAGACGCTTCGGCGGCACATAAACATAGTATTGCTGGGAGGGACCTATATGGCAAGCAACAGAATAGAGAGAATTAATGAAGACATTCAGCGCGTGCTTTCAGGACTTCTGAGAAACGTCAAAGACCCGAGGCTCAATAAGGGGATGCTGAGCATAACGGCCGTGCAAACCACGGGGGATTTGCGCTATGCACAGGTCTATGTAAGTGCCCTTGCGGTTAGCGATGAGAAGGAGCTGTTAAAGGGCTTAAAGTCGGCCTCCGGCTATCTGAGAAGGGAACTTGGCTCCATACTGAAACTGCGCTATACCCCGGAACTCCAGTTCCATCTGGACAAATCGATAGAGCACGGGGCACATATATCAAAGATTCTGAACACTCTGGATATTCCCGGTGAGGAGGGCCAAGATGGATAAAACAAAGATGATGAACACGGCCGAGGCCGCAAAATGGCTCATTGAACGCAACAACTTCCTGATAATAACGCATATGCGGCCGGACGGAGATACGCTCGGGAGTGCAGCGGGGTTGTGCAGCGCCCTGCGGGAGGCGGGCAAGACGGCCCATGTGCTATACAATAATCAGACGACAAAAAGATACGCGCCCTATATGCACAATTACTGGTCGGAGGATTTCAGCCCCGACTTCGTTATAAGCACGGATATTGCTACCGAGGCCCTTTTCCCGAGCAATGCGGGGATGTATAAGGGCAGGGTAGACCTCGCCATAGACCACCATCCCTCCAATTCGGAGTTTGCCAAACACACCCTGCTGGATGCATCCTGCGCATCCTGCGGCGAGCTTGTATATGAGCTTGTCATTGATCTGAGCGGAAAAATCAGCGCCGAAACGGCAAAGCTGCTTTTTATAGCGCTGACAACGGACACGGGCTGCTTCCGATACGGGAACACGACCGCGGATACCCACCGTATTGCCTCGCTCCTCATCAAGGCGGGGGCTCCGGGCGCGGAAATAAACAAAAAGCTGTTCAGGACCAAGACGAGAAGCCGGGTCATGATTGAGTCTGAAATACTCAACGCCATAGAATTCTCCAGAGACTCACAGATAGCAACGGTAGTTGTCACCGGGGAGATGATAGAAAGGGCGGGCGCCGACGAAGATGACCTTGAGGACATCGCGGCCATCCATGGCCAGATAGAGGGCGTGGTCGTCAGCATAACCGTGCGCGAGGTTGAGGGCGGTATTTCCAAGATTTCGGTGCGCACGAACAAGCTCGTAGACGCCGGGGCCATCTGCGCCGAGCTCGGCGGCGGCGGGCACGCAATGGCAGCCGGGGTAACACTGGACTGCAACGTTTGGGAGGCAAAGGAGAAAATACTTGCCGCCGTAGACGAGATATGGAAATGAATGGAATTCTAATCATGGACAAGCCCGAGGGCTGGACATCGCACGATGTAATAGCGAGGCTCAGGCGTCTGCTTGGGGAAAAGAGAATAGGCCACAGCGGAACGCTCGACCCAATGGCGACGGGCGTTCTTCCTGTGTTTGTCGGCCGCGCCACCAGAGCTGTTGAGTTTGTCGAGGGGGCAGACAAGGAGTATCTGGCCACCCTCAGGCTTGGAATATCCACCGACACGCAGGATATAACAGGTACGGTGCTCTCCGAGTGTGAGCAGAGTGTTACCGAAAGTGAGCTTGAAGCCGTTCTGCCGCGCTTTCGCGGTCCTATTTCCCAGCTCCCTCCGATGTACTCCGCTGTCAAGGTCGGGGGTAAAAAGCTGTATGAGCTTGCGAGAAGGGGCATTGAAGCGCAGCGCAAGCCCCGCAATATAGTCATACATAAACTTGAACTGCTTGGCCGTGAGGGCGGAGATTTCATTCTGAGTATAGCCTGCTCCAAGGGGACCTATGTTCGTACCCTTTGCAACGATATCGGGGACACACTGGGCTGCGGAGGGACCCTTGCCGGCCTCAGACGCACTAAGGCGGGCAGCTTTGCACTGGGCGATGCCGTTACGATGGAAGCCGTTGAGAAGGCGGCCGCTGAGGGTGGCGCGGGCCAGCTTTTAAAGCCGGTTGACAGCCTTTTTGCGGAGTATCCCGCCATTGTCCTGAGCTCCGCACAGGAGAAAAGGTGCCGCAACGGAGCCGATTTTGAGGTCAGGGACAAGCCCTCCGGCATTTACAGGGCCTATGGCTCCGACGGGGAATTTCTTGCCATAGGCAATGTTACTTCGGGGGGGCTGTTTTCGACAACCAAGAGCTTTTTTGCGGTTAGATAAATTCTGAATAATCCAAGCTGCACTTTGAGGTAGAATTTTGAAAGGTATGATCATGAATAATGGCTAATATGAGAAGAGTGATGGCACTCGGCTTTTTTGACGGCATCCACATAGGACATGCCGCGCTGATAAAAAAGGCCCGCGAGATGGCCGCGGCGCAGGGGGCGACGCCCTCCGTGCTGACCTTCGACCAGCACCCGGACACGTTCATTAAGGGGGCACAGGTGCCGCTTATAAATTCCCCTTTCGACAGGAAAGACATAGTCAGGCGTCTTTACGGAGTGCAGGAGGTTATCTTCATACACTTTGATGAGCGCATGATGCGTATGCACTGGGAGGATTTCATAGACCGCCTTGTAACCGACTTCAACGTATCCGGATTTGTAGCGGGGCATGATTTTACCTTTGGCTATAAGGGCGAGGGCGATACCGAGCGCCTAAAGGACAAAAGCCGTGAGCTGGGGATTGAGTGCGAAATAATACCCAAGGTCGATTTGGACGGTATTACCATCAGCTCGACATATATCAGGGAGCTTATATCCTCCGGCGATATTGAGCGTGCCAATCTGTTTCTGGGTCACCCCCACGTCCTCACCGATACGGTCTGCCACGGGCATAAGCTCGGCACCTCGATGGGGTTTCCGACAATCAATATGCGCTTTACCGAGGGGGTAATCGTTCCGCCCCACGGAGTGTACGCCACAAAGGTCCAGCTCCAGGGTGAGAAAAGAATGCACCTTGCCGTTACGAATATTGGCGTTCGCCCGACTCTGGGAGGGGCCACTAAGGTATCGGCCGAGAGCTATATCCTTGACTATTCGGGCAACTTGTACGGCAGGCAGGTGCGTGTAGAGTTCTACAAAATGCTCAGAGCGGAGCAGAAATTTGAGGATGTCGGCTCGCTCAAGGCTCAGATTGAAAAGGATGTAGTAGCCGCGAGAGCTTATTTTAAATCCCAGGCTTAAGATTATATTCAGAAGCGCCGGTTAAACGGCGGAGAATACGGCTACTTAGCCCGATAGCTCCATTCGTTTAATTATTTCGGCCCTAATTCTTATTGGCCCCATTAAGATTATTTATCAATACACAAGCCATGCCACCTTAAAAGGTGGCATGGCTAATTAGTTGGAAGTTTCGGTTGGAATGAGCTATTATCCACGCAAAATCTGAAGACTAATCACGCTCCGTAAATGATAGCAATAATTTTATTAAAATTGTCTCCTTCTGCTTGCGAAATACCAATACGAAAATACGCTTCTCCTTTATCAGAATACACTTCTCTATAATCCTCCGGCATATCTTCCGCTTCGGCTATTGCATTAATATAATCTTCTATATCAATCGGCAGAATATAGTAATATACTGAAAGCGGACTATACACGTTGTAAGAATCAACTTTTTTCAAGGGTTCACCGTATAATTCTATTAGCGTTTCAACCGTATCACCAATTTTCAAACCTTTTTGTGTGGCATATGGGCTGTATAATTCTGTTTCTGAAACCGGAAATATTCCTACCTGACATAACAGGTCAGTGACATTGTCATACATTACATGTATTCCATCGGTTGTGGTGAATCCCCCATCGCTCATTAATTTAAACTCCTCTGAAGTTCCATAAATGCTTGGCTTCAGCTGCATTTGATTATCTATCAACGCCTGTTTTACCTCTTCACGTGTCATTCCAATATGAAATATTGCCTCTGTATCATCGTCTTCTGCAAAAATCAGAATTTCCGTTTCTGAAGGAGAATCTGTTGCAGCGGATGAACTTGACGGATTAGCCGTAGCCGGACTAAGTATCCCGCTGCCCGAGGGATTTGGGCTTGCGGTTGGCGTGAGCGTCACCTCCGGCGTATTCGTCGCCGTGGGCGTATTGCTCGTGCAGGATGCGAACGTGCATATTGCAAGCACAACAGTCAGACATATTGATACTATTTTTTCATGGCGTTTTTCCTTCCTATATTCTCAGACCTCTTCGGAGGTCTTTTTATTTCAAACACAGGAGCACCTACATATACAATAGACAACAAGAAAGAAAAATGCAACAGTTTTAACAAATATAAATTAAGTAATCCACGGTAAGTTGTGGAGGCATATAAATATAGTATATAATGTGGGAGAGTATGTAGAAAATAACAACAAACATGGAATAACTTGTATACCTGACTACATAGGAGAATTAGCAAATGCTCGGATTGGATGTAATAATCAAAATGGCCGAGGGCGTTAAATTTTTAAAATAATATCAGCATTAGTTTGGCGGCATTAATGGCAATACTTATCATCTAATATTTCGGTCATTTTGGTGTAAATTTGTGACACCGCTTATAGTTCGGTATTACGGCAAGTATCAAGGAGGAATGTATATATGAAACGTTGGATAGCATCTATAACGATACTCTTAATTGTAGCTGTATTTATAAACGCAACTCCGGTAGGCGCTCTAGCAGCTGATGATTTAATTATTTCCACGTGGGCAAAGGAAGAGATACAGAGGTCTCAAGCTTTAGATTTTGTGCCAAATTTGTACAACGATTACGGTGAGCCTCTCAAGGATTACACTGTGCCTATTACGCGGGAGCAGTTCGTCAGAGTGGCAATGGATTTTGTCGCATTTCAGCAACATTGTGACGGCCTCAGTTTTCGAGAAATGGTTGAACTATTCCTTGCGCAAAAGGAAAACCACTACGGCCACTACTCAATAAAAAAAGTATTTCTCGATGGGGACGATACTGCTTCACTGGCTTATTACCTGGGATTGGTTAAAGGTAAAGGTGAGCGTAAATTTGACCCCAATACCCCCATAACACGGCAGGAGGCTGCCGTCATACTTGCCCGAGCATATGAAATCTATGGCGGGACTATGTCAAAGAATTTGGTAAACGCACTCCGCTTTACAGACAGGGAAGAAATAGCCGATTGGGCGAAGGAGAGCGTGTCTGCCATGGCATCTTTGAAGGTAATGAAAGACATAGGCGACGGCACATTTGCTCCGGCGGACAGCCTTACTGTAGAGCAGTGTATAGTATCTTTTCTTCGCCTTTATGAGAAAGCACCTCTCAGTCGAAAAAACAATAATGTCATACCTCTGTTTACTTACGAGCAGGGCCTTGAATACGTTACTTACCTTACTCGAGACCGGACTGTCTTTTACGTACGGAATAAGATTGAGGGACCAACAGCTACTTTCTACAGAATAGATTTGGGAGGTGTAATGCTCTCCAGCTCGTCCTTGATGTTTGTATACCATGATGGCGGTGTTCAGGAGCTCCCTCCCGCAGTTAAAAATGTACCATGGGGATTTTTTACACCGGCGCAAGAGCTGGAAGACCTCCGTTTTTCCGAAGATGGAAAGTCATTTTATTACACGGCAACCATAAAAGAAGATGTTATAGGCTATGGCGACATAGAGGGTGAGATTCTGACTGAAAAAGGCATATATCATGTTACCGTAGATGTGGATACCTGCAAATATTGGGTGGCAAAGGAAGCACTGTAGCAGAGAAAGCTGCAGAGATTGCCAATAAAGAGTAAAGGCCCTGAAAACCGCATGAACAGCGGCTTTCAGGGCCTTTA
>JAAYOL010000082.1 GCA_012520395.1 Clostridiales bacterium | reverse complement strand
GTTGGTTCGATTCCGACCGGAGGCACCAGGCGCGGTCAACAGACCGCGCAAATGCGGGCGTAGCTCATTTGGCAGAGCGCCACCTTGCCAAGGTGGAGGTAGCGAGTTCGAATCTCGTCGCCCGCTCCAAAGAAACAAGACAGCCTTTTGGCTGTCTTGTTTATATTTGTGCATAATCGAACTGGCTAGCTCCACCCTGTGCCGAAGGCACGTTTAAATCATGAGGTCGGGGTCCCCGCGGAAGCTCAGCTTCCGTGGGGTGTTTTAGCGAGTTCGAATCTCGTCGCCCGCTCGATAGACAAGGACAGCCTTTTGGCTGTCCTGTTTTGATGCCGTATAAGTCTTATTTTATATAGTATAGTATGCCTGCCTGAGCAAATAATGACACAAAAACTACTGAAGTGTCTATGATAACCCCTGCAATCATCGGCTTTATACCGACTCCGGCAACTTCTTTGAGGCTGGTATTAAGCCCGATTGCCGCCAAAGCCATTGATAAAAAGAATTTTGACAGGAATGACATTCCGGCGACGACAGTATCCGGCACCAATCCTGTGCTTCTTATACCGACGACAGCTAGAAAGCCGAGAATAAACCAAGGGAATATTTTGCCTATGCTTACCCTAGTAGGGGCTTGCGAGGGGGTTTCTTTTTTTGCATATATCCACGAGAAAACAAGTACAATGGGCACAATAAAAAGTGTTCTTGTAAGCTTAACGATTGTTGCAAGCAAACCAGCAGCATCGGAAAATGCATACCCTGCCGCAACAACCGATGATGTGTCGTTAACCGCAGTACCTATCCAAAGTCCGTATCCGGTATCACTGAGGCCCAAGAGCCGGCCTATCCAGGGAAAGGCGATTACAGTTATGATGTCAAAAATAAAGGTGGCTGATATTGCGTAAGCGATATCCCGGTTCTTTGCCCGAATGGTAGGCCCGAGTGTCGCAACGGCGGTTCCTCCGCAAATCGCGGTGCTAACTGAAAGAAGGCTGGCCAGTTTCCAGTCAATCTTAAAAATTTTCTTACATAGATATCCTATCCCAAAGGAGGTTGCAAGGGTGAAGGCCATGAGTATCAGTGCGTACTTGCCGGCCTTGATTACTTCCGGAAAGCTCAATGTTATTCCGGCAATGATAATTCCTGCGCGCAGGATTTTCTTGGAAGTCCAGTTGGTTCCCGGAGCAAAAACCTCATAACGACTGACAAGAGGGTTAAGCAACATCCCCAAAATCAGCGCAATTAGTGTTCCTCCCAAAATGCCGGCAGGGAGAAGCAGACTGATTATATAAGCTATCCCGGCGATTCCTGCAGATAGTATAATACCAGATAAGTACTTTTTTGCATGACTCATTTTGACCTGTTCCTTTCGTTTAACTTGAATTAGCGTCTTGTATTGATTCTAACATAGTTATTTGATAAAATAAAATTATAATTCATAATAATATCATAAGACTGACTTATGAGAGGGGACAAATATGCTTGATTTCAGACATAAAACATTTCTTGCTCTATGCTCTTGCAACAGCTTTACAAAAGCGGCGGAGCTTTTGCATATTACCCAGCCTGCCGTTTCGCAGCATATTAAATATCTTGAAGAATTGTATGGATGCAAGCTTTTTGACATAGCTAACAGAAGGATAAGGCTTACACACCAGGGAGAGCTTCTAAAAGAGTTTGCTACGACTGTATTTTCGGATTCAAAGCATTTCAGGGAAAATATCCAATCTGTCCAAACAGACACGATGCAATTTTCCTTCGGGGCGACCTTATCAATCGGAGAATATGTTATGCCGGAAATACTCTCCCGCCTACTTACAAAGCATCCGGAAATGAAAATCCACATGTCTGTCGCTAATACGCAGGTTCTTCTTGAACGGCTGAACTCCGGCGAGCTTGATTTTATCGTTGTAGAAGGGATGTTCGATAAATCCGGATACGACTCCATCCTTTTTAGCCTTGAAAGGTTTATTCCCGTTTGCTCACCAAAATCGGAATTTGCAAACAGGGAAGTGGGCTTTCAGGAGATTATTAAAAGTCGCCTGATTTTGAGAGAACGGGGTTCGGGCACACGGGAAATCTTTGAAAACATATTGCAGAAAAACAATTATTCGCTCCATGCCTTTGAAAAACTGATTGAAATTGGAAATATGGCTGCAATAAAAGAGATGGTTTCGAACGGATTAGGCATAACATTTCTGTTTGAAGTGGCAGCGAAAAAGGAAATTAAAGAGGGAAGTCTATCGGTTATCAATATACCCGGTTTTTCTGAACAGCGTGAATTTAATTTTGTTTTGTTAAAGAACAGCTTTTTTCGTGAACGCTATATGATAATTTATAAGCTTCTGAAACAGACATTTAATGAGATAGTAAATGGCTACTAACACTTGTATATAGAACCTTCTTGGTACCCGCTAATCATTTTAGCAAAAATTTAAAATAGATATTGACAAATAAATGACTACTGAATATAATCTAGTAGTAGATAAGGAGCTGTATTTTAGGAAAGGAGGGCACGACATTTGAATGTCCAATATAAAAAGGGTGTACTGGAGCTTTGTGTGCTTTCACTTCTGAACCGGAAGGACTGTTATGGATATGAAATTTCCGAATACCTGTCAAAACATATCAACATAGCTGACGGTACGGTCTATCCGATTCTAAGAAAGCTGAAAAACGACGGTATGGTCACCACCTACCTACAGGAAGAAAGCGGAGGCCCGCCGAGAAAGTATTATTCCCTTACCCGGCTCGGACGGGATACCTATATTAGCGATAAGGAAGAATATCTTAGCTTTGTCAAGGCCGTCGAAGCATTATTGGAGGAGGACAGAAAATGAATAGAAATGAATACTTATCTAGGCTTAAGACCGAGCTTAAAAGAAACAATGTCGGAGAGAGCGAGGATATAATTGAAGAATACGAGCAGCATTTTGCATTTAAGCTCGCAGACGGTTTTTCCGAGGAGGAAATCGCCGCGAAGCTCGGCTCTCCGGAAGCTGTGGCATTGCAGTTTAAGGGTGAGAGGAGCGAAGATAAGACCAGCGGCAGCAAAGGCTTTATTATTGCGGCAATGTCCTTTGCAGTAGTTTTTGAAGCCATTGTTTACATCCTGTTTTTTGCCTGGGCGATCACGGTTTTTGCCACATCTCTGGCATCTGCGGGAATTGGTATTGCACTCATAACCCGAATCAATCCCTCGGGGCTGATACCGTATATGCCATATCTCAGTTCACTTATATTCGGTGTTTGCCTTGTGGCGTTTGCCGTATGCCTTGCCGCTGCTTCGTATTACTTCTTTGCCTATGCCAAGCAAATTGTGAAAGCCAGCATCAGGTGGCATAAGAACATAGTTTCGGGAAATGCCCTGCCTCCGCTTCCGTGGAGCCCGCAATTTGCAGCAAAAACAAAAAGAAAGCTGCGTACAGTATTACTCTGGTCGGTCACTGTTTTCGGTGTTACTTTAATTCTTGGAATGGTATTGTCTCAAATACTTTCGGGCTCTCTGGA
Organism: Clostridiales bacterium; assembly: GCA_012520395.1. Taxonomy (GTDB): domain Bacteria; phylum Bacillota; class Clostridia; order Oscillospirales; family Oscillospiraceae; genus DUPK01. The sequence continues at coordinate 12,451 of JAAYOL010000082.1, read as the reverse complement.
GTTCTGGCACGCCTGGAACTGGTTTGTTTGATAAAGGATGCGACAATGAAGACCGCTGTCATTACCGGAGCCACCTCCGGCATCGGCTTTGAAACCGCAAGCCTTTTAGCCCGGAAAGGTTTCCGGGTGCTTGGAATCGGCCACAGTGAAGAAAACTGTTTAAAGGCGCAGGAGAGAATACTTTCCGAGAACCCAGACGCCAAAATAGCCTATTTTTGGGGAGACCTTATGCAGCAGCGCGAGGTACTTTGCTTAAGCCGGGATGTCGCTGCATATCTGAGCGAAAACTGCGACGGAGAGCTTAACGTACTTATTAACAACGCAGGCTGCGTCCGAAGCTGGTATGCAACTACCGACGAAGGCTACGAGCAGCAGTTCGCACTAAACCATCTCGCGGGCTTCTACCTTACCCACGGATTGTTGCCATTTCTAAAAAAGACGAAGGGCAGGATAATTATAACGGGTAGCAAGTCCCACAAGGGCATAAAGGTACGCTGGGGAGACGTCATGCTAAGCCGCGGCTACAATCCCCTGATAGCATATAAGCAATCGAAGCTGTGCAACGTACTTTTTGCAAAAGGGATTAACGACCGCTATGCAGCCGAAGGGGTCCGGGCCTATGTCGTAGATCCCGGGCTTGTTAATACGGATATAGGGAATAAGAAGACCGGAACGCTTGTAAAGCTCATCTGGGCGCTTCGCAAACTCCAAGGTGTTCCGCCCACAGTACCGGCAAAGACCTACGCTTTCCTGTGTGAGCAGGAGAAAGCGCCCGAGGGGCTCTGTTATTACCTTTGCAGGGAAACCACTTACAGCAAACAGGTCACAAGCGAAAACGCCAGCCGGCTATTTGCGCTCAGTGAGCGTCTGTGCGGAATCTGCTATGGACGGGAGGCGGCGGTATGAATGTGCTTATAACCGGCGCCGCCGGGGGACTCGGACGCGCTTTTGCGGCCGAATGCGGACGCCGCGGATACAGCCTGTTTTTGACTGATATAAATCGGGAGGGACTTTTGTGCTTACAGCGCGGGCTGGAGCGGCAGTTTAACATAACGGTCACTACAAAGGCCTGCGACCTCACGAATGCTGAAAGCGTGAATGATATGCTTGAGCTAATAGACCGGCACTCAATACGCTTTGATATGCTACTTAACATCGCGGGATTAGATTTTGAGGGTAGTTTTATGGGGCGAGAGCGCGAGAAAATAATTGAAATTGTAACGCTAAATAACGCTGCGACACTTCGCATTACTCACGCCGTCATACAGCGCCGCAGAAAGGGAAGATGTTTTACCGTAGTATTTGTGTCGAGCCTTGCCTCAATGTTTCCAATGCCGCTCAAGGCTACCTACGCCGCTTCAAAACGTTTCCTGCTGGATTTCGCAACTTCTCTGCGGCAGGAGCTTAAAGAACAAAACGTGAACGTTCTCGCGCTGTGTCCCGGGGGTATGGTAACGACCAGAGAGTCTATGGAGGGAATCGCCGCGCAGGGATTCTGGGGAGAGGTGACCACAAACCCGCTTGAGACCGTAGCGCGTAAAACGCTTGACCGCGCGCTGGACGGCAAGGGTCTTTATGTACCGGGCAGCCTAAACCGGACACTGTCATTTTTAGGTAAGCTCATTCCACGCTCAATTGTGGCGGCGGTGGTCTATTGGAGATGGAATCGGGCCCAGAATCGATGGCTAAACCCGGCAAAAGAGTAATCAAAGACAGCCCGGCCGGGCTGTCTTTGATTAGGTATTATTGCATTAGCTTTTAAATTATAATGGCTGCTGGTGAAAAATCATCAGCAGCCATCTATAGAAACTGACAGTTAACCAAGGCATAGACTATGCCATTGTTATACTAAGTTCTGGGAACTCCCAATCTGTATCCGGTCAATTGTCAGATAGTCCCTTGGATAAGAGCGCTCAAATCTGGCGAAACAACCCTCAGAGCATCAAACTCACCTTCAAAATCTTTGCCTTCTACTACTATTTTATATTCACAGCATTTTGGACAAATTCTGTCACAGAAGGTCACAGTGAAAGGCTCGCTGATTTCTACTTCCAGTTCATCAATACAGTTCTCTATATCGAACTCCTTGAGATATCTCCAGGTCTGAACACATTCTGAATGCCCTTCGCAAGTTCTTATCAGCTTAAAGAGCAAATCTACTTCGACTTCATGCTCGCGCCCGCTCTCATCCTCAGCTTCAAAGAAAATGATGCTCGAGAATTCGATTTTCACTATCGGGTTGCATAAATGCGCGGCATTAACCAGCACCCGATTTAAAACGAAGGTTTGATTCTCCTTAACACGTCCATCATCTATTTCAAAGATTGCGTCCTGCTGATTGACTCCGCACTCCAACCATAATTTAAACTCAGGTTTACATGCTTGGGGCTCATGCTTATTGGCATCGCAATCCCAAGCACAATTACTTGTGCTGCATTGTCTGTTTAGCACTTGAATCTTCTCCTTCTATTCTACTATTGGGCATATAATAATGCTCCAACACATAATATGTATTTAGCGCAAATATGTTGCATAGTTAATTAGCTGCCCTTCATATAATAATAAGACCACCTTGAAGCGCTTTAACACTTTAAGGTGGTCTTAATTTTTGATCCCAACTAGAAGAGAGTCGGTCAAAAAAATACTGTTTTCGCAAATCCTTAAGTCGAATTCCCTTTATTGGGGCTTTTGTCAGGCATTAGGACTTGCGGCCTGAGAATAAACTGTACTATCAAAGCTTGAAAGGAATTATGATTATGCTGTCGGCCGCATTTGCACTTCTTCTCAACGGCGCCTATCTTATGCTGCGGCTGGGCGCAAGTGGCGGGTCGTTTCCGAGACCGTTATGCGCCGCCGAGGAACAAAAATATGTGAGGCTCTATATGCAAGGGGATATGGAAGCCCGCAACGTGCTCATTGAGCACAACCTTCGCCTGGTCGCGCACATAATTAAGAAATACTATACCCAGACAGATGACCAGGACGACCTGATTTCCATCGGCACAATAGGACTTATCAAGGGAATATCCACATATGATCCGGAAAAAGGCGTACGTCTTGCAACCTATGCCTCAAGGTGTATTGAAAATGAAATACTAATGTATTTCCGAAGCCGGAAGAAGACCGCGGGGGACTTATCCCTTTCGGAATCCATCGACACCGACGGAGAAGGCAACAGCCTGTCGCTCATCGACGTTATTTATATTGAGGACGACATGCTTGACAGCATCAGCATGGAGGAAAATAGCAGAAGACTTCGGAAAAGTATCACAGAGACACTGACGGATCGAGAAAAGGAAATAATAACCCTTCGCTACGGCCTCAACGACGGGCCGCCGAAGACGCAGCGGGAGATAGCTGATATGTGCGGCATCTCGCGCTCCTATGTATCGCAGCGCGCTTAATGTAAGCGATAATTAGAAAGGCCTTCCCGGTCAGGGCAAAATAAAGGGGGCATCTCGCAAGAGATGCCCCCAAAGCATGCGGTGGTTTTGTGCTACAGCTGCCGAACCGGACGCTTAAGCAATTGCGTGCGCGGATGCCGTATGTTTTTCGGGGATTAGTAGGAGGTCCAGCCACCATCGACGGCTATCGCCTGCCCGTTGACATATGAGGAGGCATCCGAGGCCAGAAACAGCGCGACCTGCGCTATTTCCTCCGATTCCCCGTTGCGGTCTATAAGGCCGGTTCCCTTGGTCATCCTGCCCATGGCTTCCATGTTGATGTTCTGCATAAACTCTCCGGAGCCGACTTCAGTTGTAATGGCGCCGGGGCATATGGCGTTGCACCTGATATTCTTGTGGCCATAGTGGAAGGCAGTGTTTTTTGTAAGGCCGATGAGAGCGTGCTTTGAAGCGGTGTAAACGGCGCCTGCACGTCCACCGAATAGGCCGCCGACGGAGGCCACGTTAATAATAACGCCGCTATTTTGCTTTTCAAATTCCTTGATGGCCACCCTCATTGAGGTAAACGGCGCTTCAAGGTTCAATTTCATGACCTTATCATACATCTGATCGCTGAATTCGCCTACCGGACTGAAGTCGTCCATAATACCGGCATTATTAACAAGGATATCAATTTTTCCAAATACTCTCACTGCCTCGGCTATAATTGCCTCGGTTTGCTCCTTGATAAGCATATCCCCGGCAAATGGGACAATCTTACCCTCATAGGACTCGGCTTCTTTAGCTAAAGCCTCAAGCCTATCCGCTCTGCGGGCGACTGCCAGAACGTTTGCACCCTCCTTGGCGAACAATGCTGCGATTGCGCGGCCCATTCCGGAGCTTGCTCCTGTAACAACTGCGACTTTATTAACTAATTTCATAACGTCACTCCTTCCGTATATTTTTGTGTGCTTATTGTTGGTTTTAATACCAATATTCTAACATATATTCACAGCTTAGTCCAGATACATCAGATAAATACTTGACATAAATCGCGGAGTTATATATATTGATACATTGTTGTGCCTATTATTTCACGTCTTGGAGTACAAATCAAAATGAATGACAGATTACTGAGAAAGCTTGCCAAGCCTCTTATAATTTTGGCAACTATAATATGGGGCACGTCCTTTGTAATTATGAAAAACACACTGGACAGCGTGCCCGTACTGCCTCTGCTTGCCTTTCGCTTCCTGACTGCGGCCGCTATTCTTGCAGCGGTTTTTTATAAATCCTGGAAGGGCCTTGACAGGCGCTACTTCCTTTACGGCGGCGTTATGGGATTGCTCCTGCTTATCGCCTACGTAACGCAGACCTACGGGCTGGCAGGTACGACCCCTGGCAAAAACGCTTTTCTGACGGCATCTTACTGTATTATTGTACCCTTTCTCAACTGGATTGTCAGTAAAAAGCGACCCGACCGTTACAACGTGTTTGCTGCCATCCTTTGCCTCTGCGGGATTGGACTGGTCTCGCTCAATACAGACCTTACCGTAAATCGGGGCGACGCGCTTACGCTTTTGTGCGGTTTTTTCTATGCGGCGCACATCATAGCTGTCAACAGGTTTGCAAAGGATCGTGACATTTTTCTTCTGACTGTTCTGCAGTTTGCGACCGCGGGGGCGATTTCGCTCCTGCTGGCCATAATTACCCGCTCATGGCCCTCGCAGTTGCCGCGCGGAGCCGTCGCGGAGCTTATTTATCTCACCGTTGCCTGCACCGCCGGAGCCCTGCTCTTTCAGAATATCGGGCAGAAGTATACCGAGCCTTCTGCCGCCTCGGTGCTCTTATCCTTAGAGGCGCCGTTCGGCGTGTTCTTCTCCATCCTGTTTTACAACGAGCGCCCAAATGCGAGGATGCTTTTAGGCTTTGCGCTGATTTTCCTTGCCGTGCTTTGGTCTGAAACGAAATTTGAGTTTCTGAAGGAGAAACCCTCGGGAAAAACAAAGTAAAGCAAAAACTTTGTCTAATTAATGTTGACAAGGTTTCTGCCCTGTGATAGCATAGTTTTCGTAGATAGAGGAGCGGAATTGAGAAAAATACACCGAATGGCACTCAAATGTCGTATTAGGTGTATGAAGGGCTTTTCCGCCGAAACGAAGGTCGTTTGAGAGGCCTGCGTTGGCTGTGGGGAAGATATCCTCCCGGCTGTCACATCGCTTGGTGTGAAGAGCTATCGGCGATGATTTTTTAATCAACTTGGCCGGAGCTTGCTCCGGCTTTTTTAATTACTACATATGAAAAAGGAGAAAATATGAAGAGGATTTTAGCCATCATTCTTGTCGTTGCCTGCATGGCAGGCAGCATCCTGCTGTTTTCCTCGTGCGGAAAAATCAACGCAGGAAAAGATCTTGAGACCATCAAGAAGGCCGGCACCCTCAAGGTCGGCATGGAGTGCAACTATGCTCCGTTTAACTGGACCCAGGCCAAAACCAGCGATACCGCCGTCGCGCTTTCCGCGGGTGGCTACGCAGATGGTTACGACGTCCAGATAGCCCTGGAGATTGCAAAGGCACTGGGTGTCGAGCTGGAAATCGTCAAGCTTGAGTGGGGCGGACTTATTCCTGCTCTTGAGTCGGGCAAAATTGACTGCATCATCGCCGGCATGAGCCCCACGGCTGAAAGAAAAATGTCAATTGACTTTACCGACCATTACTACACTAGCGAGCTTGTCATGGTAATTCGCGCCGATGGGGAATATGTCAATGCTAAATCGATTTCCGATTTCTCAGGTGCGAAGATTACAGGCCAGTCCGAAACCTTCCACTACAGCGTTATAGATCAAATTGACGGGGTACAAAAGCAAACCGCAATGTCCGACTTCACAACAATGCTTACAGCACTGCAGGGCAAAAAGATAGACGGCTATGTTTCCGAGCTGCCCGGAGCTAAGTCTGCTGTTACAGCCAACCCCGATCTGACATATATCGTCTTTGATGAGGGCAAGGGCTTTGAGGCTTCCGAGGACGATGTCGCAGTTTCCATAGGTATCCGTAAGGGCAGTAACCTCGCCTCTGATGTAAACGCCGCGCTCAAAGCTATTACACAGGACGACCGCGACGCTCTTATGCAGTGGGCTCTTGAAAATCAGCCCTTGACTGCGGAAGAATAATAGTTATTTCCGAATTTAACAAAAGGATACTATACAATGTCTACAATGTCTTTTTTTGAAAAAGTATGGTTTTTAATTGAACAATACTATCCGCTGTTTATAACCGGAATAGCGGTTACAATGCTTATCGCGATGACCGGTACAGTCGCGGGGTTTCTTATCGGACTTGTAGTCGGCGTAGTGCGAACTATTCCGACATCCGAACATGACAGCATTATAAAGAGGGCTCTGCTTGCCGTAGTCAGGTTTATCTGTGTTGCCTATATAGAGATTTTCCGTGGAACGCCCATGATGATACAGGCGGCTGTAATCTATTACGGCATATTCATGGGAGTAGACATTAACATTAACATTGCAGCCTTTGCCATAGTATCCATAAACACCGGAGCCTATATGGCTGAGATAATCCGCGGCGGCATAATCTCAATTGACAAGGGGCAGACCGAGGGGGCGCATTCCATCGGTATGACGCACCGTCAGACCATGACCAGCGTCGTGCTTCCGCAGGCCATACGCAACATAATGCCCTCAATAGGCAATGAGTTCGTCGTAAATATCAAGGACACCTCGGTGCTAAACGTCATTGGAGTTGCTGAGCTGTACTTTCAGTCCAGATCCGCTGCGGGCACCTATGCCATGTTCTTCCAGAGCTTTACCATTGCCGCGGTAATTTACTTCATACTTACCTTTACCGTCACACGGATTCTCCGTTTAATAGAACGGAAGATGGATGGCCCTAAGAGCTATGTTATATACGGCTCGCAGACCAATCCGGCCGCAGAAATACATATAGATAAGGGGGGTGTGTGAAATGCCGGTGATTGAGCTTTCCCACCTCCAAAAGAGCTTCGGAGAGGTCGAGGTTTTAAGGGACATAAGCCTCTCGGTAGACAAGGGGGAGGTCATCAGCGTTATCGGGGCCTCCGGTTCCGGTAAAAGCACGATGCTACGCTGCATTAATCTTCTCGAAATTCCAAGCGGCGGTGCAATCTACTTCAACGGAAAGAACATTATGGACAAAGGGCTGGATCTTTCGGAGTACCGCGCAAAGGTTGGCATGGTATTCCAGCAGTTTAACCTCTTTGAGAACATGACAGCCCTTCAAAACTGCGTGGTCGGTCAGGTCAAGGTGCTGCGCCGCAGGAAGGACGAGGCGGAGGAGATTGCCCGCGAGGTTCTCTCCCGCGTCGGGATGCTGCAATACATTAATGCAAAGCCAAAGCAGCTCTCCGGCGGACAGAAGCAGAGGGTTGCCATTGCCAGGACCTTAGCCATGAACCCCGAGGCAATACTCTTTGACGAACCCACCTCAGCCCTCGACCCTGAGATGGTCGGCGAGGTTTTGGGCGTTATGAAATCCTTGGCGGACAGCGGCTATACAATGATAGTCGTTACGCATGAGATGAGCTTTGCCAAGGACGTGTCTAACCGGGTAATCTTTATGGATAAGGGTGTTGTTGTAGAAGACGATTCGCCCTCCGTCATATTCCAGAACCCGAAGATGCCGCGCACGAAGGAGTTCCTGTCAAGGTATTTTTCCTGCTGATACAATTAAATAAAAAGGGCTGTAGCAAAAGAAATTGCTGCAGCCTTTTGCCTTGTTTATTTGCAACAGAACAATGGCGCTTTTCCGTCGCCGGGAGGTTTGATGCAGAGCCTTCTCTGTGAGAGAAATCATCTAAATTGAATGATAATGAGAGAAAGGTATTGAAAAGCAGGAAGCTTTTGTATATCATTATTCTCAATCGGCAGTATAAATAAAACCGCTGTGAAAATAATATACCCAGCGCATATTGTTTTAGGCATACAGCCTGTTTCAGGCGGTGTGCTTAATTTGGGCGTCCGGGACGCCAAACGGCATGTAAAACGGCTGCCGGATTAAGTCGAGAAAGCAGGAGAGATCTATGAAAGCAACGATTGAGAGAGACGGATGCATATCTTGTGGCCTTTGTCCGGAAATCTGCCCCGAAGTGTTCAGAATGGCAGACGACGGACTCGCCGAGGTATTTGTAGACGAGGTTCCCGCTGAAGCCGAGGACAAAGCTGTCGAGGCGCAGGAGAGCTGCCCTGTGTCAGTTATCGCGGTAGAGGATTAGTATCGTTCTCGCAAAGGAAGCGGCGAATACGCGGTTAATCATATAAAAAGGGCCGCCATAGTCGGCCTTTTTTATATGAAATAAAGATTTGAGATGCTCTAAACCATGCACAGGCGGGAGAGATTCTTGCCGCCTGTGGAGCAGGTACTTTGAGATAATGAGACGGGGGATAAGGAATGCAGACATTGACATTGAATGAGCTATATAAAAGACTTGTTGAATCGGCGGCCGAGGACAAAACCCAGGAGGAGCTTGAAAAAATAAGGAAGGGCGAATACGATACCCATGGTCTGGAGTGCCTCTTAAACCCCGAAAAATACGCGCCTGTATGGCATATAGGCGAATGTGAATGCAGGGAAGAGGAGTGTTCCGGCATAGCTGCCTGCATTTTTGACGCCATTGCAAGGGACGAGAAGGGGAACTTTCATATAGATATAGATGCCTGTGTGGGTTGCAGTGCCTGTATTGAGGCCTGTGAGTTTGAAAAGCTCACCGGGAGCAAGGACATTTTGCCTGTTCTCAACGCGGTGAAGAATTCCAAAGGCCCGGTATATGCCCTGATTGCCCCTGCCTTCATAGGTCAGTTCAGCTCTGCGGTCACTCCGGGGATGCTGCGCAGCGCATTTAAGAGGATAGGCTTTCAGGGCATGGTAGAGGTCGCGCTATTTGCCGATATACTTACGCTCAAAGAGGCGCTCGAATACGACAGGATAATACACGATGTGAAGGATTTTGTGCTCACCAGCTGCTGCTGTCCAATATGGCTGGCCATGATACGAAAGGTCTATCGCGAGTATTTGCCGCACCTTCCGGGCTCGGTGTCACCGATGATTGCCTGCGGACGTGCAATCAAGCACCTTGAGCCCGACGCGGTGACTGTTTTTATCGGTCCCTGCATAGCAAAAAAGGCGGAAGCGCGCGATGAGGATATTGCCGATGCCATTGACTTTGTGCTCACCTTTAAGGAAATTCAGGACGTATTTGACGCCTTTCAGATTGATTTGAATAAAATGGAGGACGACCCGCGCGACCACTCATCCATGTCCGGGCGCATCTATGCACGGACCGGAGGGGTCAGTGAGGCTGTCCAAAAGACCGTCGAAAGGCTCCAGCTTAGAAACCCGATACCTGTCAGAGCCATACAGGCCGACGGAGTCCCAGCCTGTCGGGAAATGATGAATAGGCTTAAGGAAGGGAAAATAGATGCGAACTTCCTCGAGGGCATGGGCTGTGTCGGCGGCTGCGTCGGAGGCCCCAGGGCTGTCATCGACAGGGATGCCGGGCGCGATAATGTAAATCAGTACGGCGAGCTTGCGGCCTATGAGACCCCCGTTGACAACCCGTATGTGCTGGACATGCTCAAGCAGCTTGGGTTTAATACCGTTGAGAGCCTTCTTGATGATGGCAGCATGTTTGCCAGACAGTTTTAAACACCGTACTTAATCTTAGCAATTACGGTCAAGATTATAGGAAAACCTTTCTTTATACTTGGATTCGGTGGTGGTAAAATGGACCGTGAAGATGCAGTATACGCCGTTTCAAGGATGCAGGAGTTTATTGAGGCTCACATATATGAAAAGATTACGCTTCGGCAGCTGGCGGACGCGGCAGGCTATTCTCCCTGGCACAGTGCGAGGATATTCAGGGAGCTTACCGGGCACAGGCCCTTTGATTACATCCGCCTGCTACGTCTGACAAAAGCGGCGCTCGTGCTCCGTGACGGCAAGCCGAGGGTCATTGACGTGGCCCTTGACTTCGTGTTTGATACGCACGAAGGCTTTACCCGCGCGTTTTCAAGAGAGTTTGGAATCCCGCCGCGGAAGTATTGCGTGAACACCCCTCCGATACAGCTGTTCATGCCCACGAAAATATTGGACTACCACCGATATTTGACGGAAAGGGAGAAAAAAATGACCGAGAGAAAAGAAAAGAAGACTGTATTTGTTCAGGTAGTTGAGCGGCCCGCGCGGAAGGTTCTCATAAAGCGCGGAGTAAAGGCGGAGGATTACTTTGAATACTGTGAGGAGGTCGGCTGCGAGGTTTGGGCCATGCTGACAAGCGTGAAGGAAGCGCTATACGAACCGATTGGAATGTGGCTTCCAGAGCACCTGATTTCTGAGGGTACCTCCAAATATATACAGGGCGTTGAGCTCCCGCTCGATTATTCCAACGAGATTCCCGAGGGATATGAGTTAATTGAGCTGCCACCCTGCAGGATGATGGTGTTTCAAGGCGAGCCTTATGATGACAATGATTTTATGACTGAAATTGAGGACATTTGGGATACGATAGAGAAGTTTGACACGACGCTGTACGGCTTTGAAAGAGCTCCGGAAGATGCGCCCCGCTTTCAGCTCGTGCCAATGGGCTACAGAGGCTATATAGAGGCCATACCCGTCAGGGAAATAAAGAATAAATAATTAAGAGAGCGTCCCAAGTTCGGGACGCTCTACTTCTTCCTTTAGAGCTGTAAGTATTATGCCTCCAGCATTTTCAGGATAGAGGCCTTGGGTTTGAAGCCCACGGATTTATTTATCACCTTGCCGCTTTTGATTACGGCCAGCGTCGGTATGCTCATGACATTGAAGGCCTTGGCCAGCTCCGGCTGGTCGTCTATGTCAACCTTTCCAACCTTGGCATGCGATATCTCACTTGCTATCTCGTCGACGATAGGGGAGACCATGCGGCAGGGGTAGCACCATTTTGCCCAGAAGTCGAGCAGAACGGGTTTATCAGATTCCAGGACCTCGGTGCCGAGGTTTTCCTTTGTTATTGTCATTGCGGACATTTCGTCACCTCCTGTTAAGTAAACTTATATTTGATTAATTTATGTTCCCGGACCGTGGCCGGATTTCTGAAAGCAGCTTTCTGTTTTTTGCCTTGCAAATTAGCTGTGTCATAGTTCCCATAGGGCAAATAACGCACCAGGAGCGCGGTTTAAATAATAACATCATCACTATGCCTATAACCGTTGAAGTCAGCATAACGCTGTAAAATCCAAAGGCAAACTGGGCAATCCAGGGGGCTATATCAGCATTATATGCCCAGTGCCAGGGCAGCTTTATAGTCCAGAGCAGGGTTACAACCTCTCTAAGGCTGCGCGCACCCGAAAAAACGAGATATGTGGAAAACAGCATACTGGAGAACATAAGCAGGAAGAAGGCGAGGAAGCCGTATCTGAACCACCGGCTTTTTAAAAAGGCTGGCATATCCTTCGCGCGTGAGATGCCGCAGCGCCCTCCCAGAAGGCCAAACAGCTGGCCCCTGCCGCAGTATCGATTGCAGTATGCTTTGCCACCGCCTGCCGCTGCGATAATCAGCGGAATAAGAAAGCAGAGCAGGCCCAGCCAAGCAAACAGGATGTTGAAAAAGCCGAGAACTATGTAGAGCGATGAAAATATCCATAGATAGTCGTACCAGGTTTTTCTCATTGCACAGCCTCCGATATTGTGATAGTGCCGGCGGGGCACGCTCCCGCGCATTTGCCGCAGCCTACGCAGTTCTCCGTGTCTATATTTGCGAACACTCCCTTGAATATACCTATGGCCTTGCAAGGGCAGCTTGGAACACAGCAGCCGCAGGCGACGCAGCCCTTGCTGTCAACCTGTGCCTTTCGCAAGGCCCTGACTGATTTTGCGTTACTCATATTTGTGCCATTCCTTTCGCGGTAGAAATTGCTTCTGATGTAATCTTAAGCCATGGGGCTAATCTGCTTCAGTGACACGGTCACAGACCAGGCTATATTATTTTCGAGAAGCAGCTATACGTTTTTCAGTGAAAAGGAAGAATAAATGTGCTAT
>JAAYOL010000081.1 GCA_012520395.1 Clostridiales bacterium | reverse complement strand
TTGACGTCTCTCCGGAAAACTTTTCGATGAATCTTTCCAGTATAATATATTATAAGGATAAGCAATCCGGTGAGTATAAAGAACTCTCTCTCATGTACAGCGACGAAAACCGCACATGGGTTGATTACGAAGACATTCCCAAGTGGTTCGAATATGCCGCGGTGGCGATAGAGGATAAACGCTTTTATAACCACAGCGGCGTGGACTGGTACCGTACCGCAGGTGCTTTCGGAAATATGTTCCTGGGTATGCGGGACACCTTTGGCGCTTCCACTATAACACAGCAGCTTATAAAAAACCTCACGGAGTATGACGATGTGACCGTGCAGAGAAAGCTGCTGGAGATATTCAGGGCGCTTGATTTTGAGAAAAAATACAGTAAAGAGCAGATAATGGAATGGTATCTCAATGCCATCTATCTCGGACAGGGCTGCTACGGTGTCGCCTCCGCCGCCAACGTCTACTTTGGCAAGGATCTCAGCGAGCTGACAATAGCCGAATGTGCCTCGATAATAGGCATTACCAACAACCCTTCGGCCTACGATCCGTATTATTTCCCCGAATGGAATATAGAAAGGCAGCAGACCATTTTGTGGGAAATGTATGATCAGGGCTATATTACCGCCGAGGAGTATGAGGAGGCAAAAAATCAGGAGCTTGTTTTTCAGCGCGGCGAAACGGAGGACACGATTATCGCCGACAACAGCTGGTTTGTCGACGCGGTCATTGAGGAGGTCATAAACGACCTGAGAGTCCAGAAGAATATCTCGTACAAGGCCGCCGAGGCTCTGCTCTATTCTGCAGGATATAGAGTCTATGCGACCATTGACCCGGACGTTCAGGCCGCAATAGACAATGTCTACGGCGACATTGAAAACCTCCCCGCCGGCTATGTACGTAGCAGCACGCAGGAGCTTCAGTCCTCGATAGTCGTGGTGGACCCCTTTACCGGCGACATTGTGGGCCTTGCCGGCGGCATTGGCGAGAAGGTCGGAAACCGCCTGTATAACCGCGCTACCGACATGCTCCGCCCGCCCGGTTCTACCTTCAAGCCCCTTGCGGTCTATTCAGCGGGCATTGAATTAGGCAAGTTCATGCCCTATACCACCTTCGACGACGCCCCGGATATAAAGCTGTCGGGAACAGACTGGTATCCCAACAACGACGACTTTAGCAACACAGGGCTTGTGACCATACGCTACGCCATCCAGCGCTCGCTAAACACGATTGCCGCACAGATAATAGACCTTATCGGCCCGTCAAATTCCTTTAACTTTGTCAAGGAGCGCTTCGGCATAACAAGCATGGTCGAGGAGACCGACGAAAACGGCTTCTCAGACAAGGCTTACGCCCCGATGGCACTGGGACAGCTTTCCTACGGCGCCTCCGTCGCCGAAATGGCCTCGGCCTACACCCCCTTTGTTAATAACGGCATCTATACCAGAGGCCGCACCTATACCCATGTTACGGACTCCGAGGGCACAATAATTCTGGAAAACACACCTGAAAGCCATGTCGCCATAAGCGAGCTTACCGCTTATTATATGACCGACCTCATGGTCAATGTAGTTAATTCGGGCTCCGGCATATTTGCCAAGCTTTCCGGCATGCCCACAGCGGGTAAAACGGGTGCCGCCGGCGTCTGGCTCGACCGTTGGTTTGTCGGCTACACCCCCTATTACGTTGCCGCGGTCTGGTCGGGCTACGACATCCCGGAGTATATGGGCCCAAGCAACCCCTCTGCTGTCCTGTGGAAGCAGGTCATGCAGGCGGTTCACGAGGACCTTGAATACAAGGACTTCCCCAGACCTGAGGGCTTGAAACCCTATACTGTGTGCATAGATACCGGACTTTTGGCCACTGAGGCCTGCGCACACGACATCAGGGGCAACCATACGATGACCCTCTATTTGCAGCCCTCCTCCGCACCGACCGAGCACTGCAGCGTCCATGTTATGATAGACGTCTGCCCGGACTCCTTCGGACTTGTGTCCCATAACTGCCCCCCCGGCAGCCATGTCAAAAAAAGTGTGATGGATCTGTCCAAGACGACCAAGAAGCTCCTCACTCCGGTTTACAAGGACGAGGACGGGGTAGTCGTGCCCTATATACTGTCCGAGATGAAAGAATGTAATTACCATTATATCGACAGCGCCACAGGCTGGCGCGTTGACAGGAAAACCGGCTATCTTGTGATGCCCTCGGGCATGCTCTATGACCCCAAGACCCGCAAGGTCTACGACCAGTACAGCGGATGGGAAGTGGACAAATCGACCGGCGCTCTTATCCATCCGGACACCGGCGCTCTTATCGACCCCTATACCGGAGAAGCCTATGACGGCTCATGGAAGAACCCCATAGTGGTACCAAACGGCCCAGGTCCTCATCCAACGCCCACACCCACTGAGCCTCCGACACCCACGCCCACTGAAACCCCTCAGCCGCCGCCCAGCCCCACTCCCGAACCGACCCCTCAGCCAACGGAATATGTGCCTTACCCCGGGCTCTGGTTCGGCTACTAGGTTAAAGCGCGCCCCCTTTGCCGCAGATTCGGCAAAGGGGCGCATTTTTGTCTCTCGATGAATTGACCTTGAGTTTAAGGTTATATTATAATCACAAGCTTACTGTTAAAGGTGGTTGGGACTATAAAAAAACTACGACGCGGCCCGCTTTGGGCCGGTATAATTACAGCGGCGCTAACCTTTGTGCTCTTTTTCTCCGGAATAAGGTTCATCCTGAACTCGGTGCCAAGTGTCGCGAATATCTTAGCCTATCTGGCCATGGCAGTCATCTTTGGCATAGTGGCCTGTGCCCTTTTCATGCTCAGACCGCGTGTTGCCTTTTATTTTTTTGAGGGCGGACTGCTGGTGGGCTTTTTGTTTATGCTCAGCATGTTTAACAACGGAAGGGACGGCTGGTCAGATCTCGCCGGTCTTTTGACGTTTTTTATTTTCACAGCAGCCGGTTTGGCAGCCGGACTTCTGGCACAGTTAATAGTGTATCTTACAAGGCGCAGAAACAAAGGCTAAGCGCGCAAAAACCCTCGCTGTGGCTACCCGGTGATATCAACTTCGTTTTCCCCGGCTCATATGCCCGGGGAAGGGCATCTACCCTGCTTTTAAATACCATCTAAGAAAGGCATTTGAGGCGAGGCCGTGCTTCGGCTTGCCGAGTGAGCGCAGCCTGAAAAAAGCAAAATGCTGGAAATAGCATAAGGCCGCAAAAGACCTGCAGAGTTTTTTGCGGCCCTTTTGTTACTTCCACAACTTTACATAGCCCTTATCGTTAAATTGCTTTAAAATGATAAGGATAAAGGGGAAAAGTATCATGCCCCTTACTCCCACAATGCAATAACCCGCATAAATCGCCAGGAGTGTCGCAGCCGGGTGCAGCCCCACATTTTCACCCAGAATCTTGGGCTCAAGAAAGCTCCTAACCAGGGTTATTATGCCCCATATGACGGCTATGACGGCGCCCCGGGCGTAGTTTCCGCTGATAAACAGTAAAATCGCCCAGGGTATGAGTACAACACCGGTACCCAAAACAGGCAGGGCGTCAATTACCGCAACGAGCAGGGCGGCAGGCAGCGGCGACCTGATACGGAGCAGCAGGAAGGCCGCAAGAAGCTCCGCAAAGGTGACGCTCATCAGGATAAGCTCCGCCCGCGCCCACTTGCCGAGCGTTCCGAACACATCGGATTTCATTCCCTTTATTTTGCTCTGCCAGTGCCCCGGAAACTGTCTGACAAGAAATTTAACCACAGATTGAAAGCTCGCGCTTAAAAAGAAGGTGCCGACGGCATAGGTCACAATAAACATGAGTACCTTAGGCGTACAGCTTGCACAGGAGGTCAGAAAACTAATCACCTTGGCGGAGAATCTCGCAGGCAGCTCGTTTGCCTGATTCATAATTCCGCCCAGCGCCCCTTCTACAATCCCCCTCATCTCGGGGGAGGAGGACATGATAAGGTTTTGCAGCTTACCTTGAACCCCGTCCACCAAATCAGGCAGGGCGGAAAAATAGGAGGGGAGGTCCTTTGCAAGCCCGATAAGCTTGCTTATCACGCCGCCGGCCAGCAGGGCCACGGCCAGTATGGCACAGCTTACCACCATGATAGTGCACACAGCCGCGCTGAAGCCGCGCCGAAATTTAAATCTTTTCTTCATGTATAGCACTATTGGCTCCAGGAGCCTTGCCGTGAGCATGGCGAGAATGAAGGGCAGCAGCCAGGGCAGCGCATAGGTAAATAGAAGCCAGGCGGACACGGCCGCTAGCAGGACGCTCCCGAGGCGCGCTAAAAATCGTATATATTTGCTCTCACCCATCCGCAGCCCCCCGTTTGTGAAATACGCTTAATTATGACCATGACAAGTTATGTTTTATTGACAAAAATACCTCTTGCATCAGACGCCAACCTGTGATAGTATTCACTATACGAGGACAAATGACCCTGACAGGAGGACACACAATATTGACAGATACAAAACACAGCTATTATATTGTTGCTGCCGACACCCTGCCCGAGGTCTTTCTAAGGGTCTCGGAGGCAAAGGAACTGCTGGAGACGGGCGACGCTAAGACTGTTGCCGAGGCTGTGTCCGCCGTGGGCATCAGCCGCAGCGCTTTTTATAAATATAAGGACAAGATAACGCCCTTTGTAGATATGAAAAGCGGGAGGATAATCACCTTTAACCTTACGCTTCGCAATAAGCCCGGGGTTCTATCCTCTTTACTTTCCATTTTTGCCAATTCCGGCGTCAATATACTGATGATTAACCAGAGCATACCGGTTGGCGGCTGTGCAGCCGTTACCATTTCGGCGGAGATTTCCGGCATGTCAGGTACCCCGGAGGAGCTTATGGAACGAGCGCGGGCGCTTGACGGACTGCGAAAAATAGAGGTCGTTGCAGGTTAAAAACGCCGAAAGAGCATATTATGAAATGAGGTTTTTTAATGGTAAGCGTGGCGATTCTCGGCTTTGGAGTTGTGGGCTCCGGTGTGGCCGAGGTGCTTTCAACCAACTTTGAAAAAATTGCCCATAACGCGGCACAGGAGATAGGAGTAAAGTATATCCTCGACATACGGGATTTTCCGGACAGTCCGTTCAAAGACTGCTTTGTAAAGGATTTTTCAATTATTGAAAACGATCCGGACGTCAAAATAGTAGTCGAGACAATAGGCGGCGTAGGCGCGGCCTATGAGTTCACAAAGCGGGCGCTGCTCGCGGGTAAGAGCGTCGTCACCTCCAACAAGGAGCTGGTCGCGACACACGGATACGAGCTCTTGCAGCTTGCGCGGGAGCGCAATCTCAATTATCTTTTCGAGGCGAGCGTGGGCGGCGGCATCCCGATAATAAGGCCCATCAGCCAGTGTCTGGCCGCCAACGAAATTGATGAGCTTTACGGAATTCTCAACGGCACTACTAATTATATTCTCACACAGATGATTCAGAACGGCGTGTCTTTCGACGAGGCCCTGAAAGACGCACAAAAGGAGGGCTATGCCGAGGCTGATCCCGCCGCGGACATAGAGGGTCACGACGCCTGCCGGAAAATCTGCATACTCGCATCCCTGTCCTTCGGCAGACATATATACCCTGACAGCGTGCCCACTGAGGGCATTACTAAGGTAACGCTCAGCGACGTCGGCTTTGCCAAAAGCGCCGGCTATAAGATTAAGCTTTTGGGCCGCACGGTGAAACGGTCTGACGGCAAGGTCACCTGCTATGTTGCCCCGCATCTTGTGGGAGAAAACAATCTCCTTGCTAACGTCGAGAACGTATTCAACGGCATCGTCGTGCATGGAAACGCGATAGGCAACGTGATGTTCTACGGCGCGGGTGCCGGAAAGCTCCCCACCGCCAGTGCGGTGGTTGCGGATATAATCGATGCCTCTAAGCACTTCAAGGCGCGAAAGCAGCTCGACTGGATGGAATCAAGTCCCGACACCCTTTTTGACTCCGCAACACTTGAAAACCGCTGGTACATCAGGTGCGCGGACGCCATGGACTCCGCCGAGAAGATTTTTGGCGGCCTTGCTGCGCTCAGCTTCGCACAGGCAGAAGGCGAAACCGCCTTCATAACCGAAAGCATGAGCAAGACGGCGCTGGACGCACTGCTTAAGGGCCTTGCCCCACTCTCCGTTTTCAGAGTGTTAGACTGACTTTTTTAAAAACGGGACCATGTACCCGGGGAAATGTTTGGAGGAATCCCAATGGCACTTATTGTACAAAAATTCGGCGGCTCGTCCGTTGCTGACGCGGAGAAGATAAGGCGCGTTGCGGGCATAATCGCCGACACCTACTGCGAGGGACACGACGTTGTGGTTGTGCTCTCGGCTCAGGGCGACACGACGGACGAACTTCTTGAAAAGGCCGCCGAAATAAACCCCAAGCCTTCAAAGCGTGAGCTTGATATGCTCCTGTCCACGGGAGAGCAAATTTCTATCTCACTGTGCGCCATGGCGCTTGAGAAGATGGGTCTGCCCGTTATTTCCCTGACCGGCTGGCAGATAGGCCTCAGAACCAACTCCAACTACGGCAACGCGAGGATAAAGGAAGTCGGAGCGGAGCGTATCCGCAGAGAGCTTGACCAACGCAAAATCGTCATTGTCGCGGGCTTCCAGGGCATTAACAAATTCGACGATATTACGACCCTCGGCAGGGGCGGCTCGGACACAACGGCTGTCTCCATTGCAGCCTCGATGCACGCGGACCTCTGCCAGATATACACCGACGTCGAGGGGGTCTTTACAGCGGACCCGAGAAAAGTCCCCGGCGCGAAAAAGCTTGATGAAATAACCTTTGATGAAATGCTTGAGCTTGCTTCCCTCGGCGCCCAGGTTCTACATAACCGTTCGGTTGAAATGGCCAAAAGATACGGAGTCAATCTTGAGGTGCTCTCGAGCTATGTCAGAAAGCCGGGCACCATAGTTAAGGAGGTCACCAGTATGGAAGACACAAAAATCAGCGGCGTTGCCAAAGACAGCGATATTGCGAGAATTGCGCTATTGGGACTTGCGGACGAACCCGGTACGGCTTTCAGGATATTCAGAGTGCTTGCCAAGAGCGGTATAAACGTAGATATTATCCTCCAGTCCATCGGCAGAGATGAAACCAAGGACATCAGCTTTACAGTTGCAAAGCCCGACATGGAAGCCGCCGTCTCGGCACTCAATGAAAATAAGGAAGTGCTCGGCTTTAACGACATTAAGGTAAGCGACAAGGTCTGTAAGATAAGCATAGTCGGCGCGGGCATGATTAAGAGCCCCGGCATTGCGGCTCGTATGTTTGAAGCCCTGTATGATGCCAATGTCAACATCCACATGATCTCCACCAGCGAAATAAAGGTATCGGTGCTGATTGATGAAGAGCACGCAGACCTCGCAATGCAGTCAATCCACAGAAAGTTCTTCGGTATCTGATTTACAATAAATCCAAGGGCGACGGTGCCAGCCGTCGCCCTTGATTTGTCTTAAGCCCCCGGGAAGCATAAAAGGCCTCCCGGCGGTTTATTTCATAGTCTCCTGCTTGACCTTTTTGTCTATCACATGGCGGGAGGCAAGCTCCGCCCTGATGTCGTCCGGGGTTATGCCCTCCTCGGCCATGAGCACCAAGATGTGGTAGGCAAGATCCGCAATCTCGAAAACCGTCTCCCTTTTGTCCTCTTTCATCGCGGCAATGACCACCTCGCAGCTCTCCTCACCTATCTTTTTAAGGATTTTCTCCAGTCCCTTTTCAAACAGATAGCTTGTGTAACTGCCCTGCTGAGGCCTTTCCTTCCTACCACGAATTAGCTCATACAGTCCCTCATAGCTGAAGGTCTCCGCGCCCTCGGAAACGGTATTGAAAAAGCAGCTCTCGCTGCCCGTGTGGCAGGCGGGCCCTTCCTTGTCTACGCTGATGAGCAAGGCGTCACGGTCGCAGTCGGTCTTTATGGATATGACCCGCTGGACATTTCCGCTCGTTTCGCCCTTGCGCCAAAGCTCTCCCCGGCTCCTCGACCAGAAGCAGGTTCGCCCCTCCTCTAGGCTTATCTTAAGGCTTTCCTCGTTCATATAGGCCATCATCAGGACCTTTCCCGTCCGGCAGTCCTGCACGATAGCGGGGATGAGTCCCTTCTCGTCAAATTTCAGCTCCATTTGTCCTCCTCCAGCCGTACGTTCACGCCGCATCCGGCGAGATAGCGCTTCAAATCGCTGATAATCACCTTTTTCGTGTGGAATATGCCGGCGGCAAGTCCGGCGTCTACCCTGTCATATTTGAATAGCTCCGAAAAATCCTCCATACAGCCCGCGCCGCCGCTCGCCACAACCGGTATGGTCACGGCTTCGCCTATGGCGCGGAGCATCGGCATATCAAAGCCGCCGCGCACACCGTCGGTGTCAATGGAGTTGAGGACTATTTCGCCCGCACCGAGCTCCTCGCCGCGCCTTGCCCAGCTGATGGCATTTATGCCGGTGTTTTCCCTGCCACCCTTGGCAAACACCTTGAACTCGCCGTCGACTCGCTTTACGTCCATGCTCAAGACGACGCACTGGTCTCCGTAGCGCTTCGCCGCCGCGCCTATAAGCGAGGGGTCTTTTATAGCACCGCTGTTGACGCTGACCTTGTCCGCCCCGCACTTTAAGACCCTGTCGAAATCCTCGAGTGCATTGATGCCGCCGCCGACGGTGAGCGGAATAAAAATCTCCGAGGCGACTGCGCGTAAAATGTCCGTAAACAGCGCCCTGCCCTCAACACTTGCCGTTATATCGTAGAAAACAAGCTCGTCAGCGCCCGTTTCATTATACCAGCGCGCCATATCCACGGGGTCTGCCATATCCTGTATCCCCTCGAAGTTTACGCCCTTTACGACCCTGCCGTCTCGCACGTCCAGGCAGGGAATTATCCTCTTACTTACCAACTTCTCCACCTCCGAATTCGGAAAGAACGGTCCTGAGATCGAGCTTCCCGGTATAGAGCGACTTGCCGAGGATGGCGCCCCAGACCCCGATTTCCCGGAGTTTTCCAAGCTCCTCCATCGAGCTTATGCCGCCGCTGGCTATAATATTGACGCCGATTTTGCAAAGCCTCTCATAGGCTTCGAGGTTCGTGCCACGAGATGCCCCGTCGCAGGCGATATCGGTGTAGATAATTGTCTCTATGCCTGCGTCCCTGAGCCTTGTGCAAAGGTCATAGGACTCCACCCTGCTCGTTTCAAGCCAGCCGTTTATGGCGACAAGGCCGCCGCGCGCGTCAACCCCGACGGCAATGTGCCGACCATACTTTTTAGCCATTTCGGCGGTGAACTTGAAGTCCCTCACCGCCAGAGTGCCGAGTATCACGCGCTCCGCACCCGCTTCAAGGTAGGCGGCGATGCGCTCCTCACTGCGGATGCCGCCGCCGATTTCAACCTTAAGGCCGCTCGATTTAAGGATTTCGGAGATGAGGCCAAAGTTTTTCGGCTCTCCGTCCTTCGCCCCGTCGAGGTCGACCAGGTGCAGGTTCTCCGCACCGGCGGCCTTGAAGTCAAGCGCCGTTTGGAGCGGGTTTTCCCCGAAGACTGTCATTTTATCATAATCGCCCTGAAAAAGGCGCACGACCTTTCCGTCACGCAGGTCAATTGCAGGTAATATTTCCATGTAAACCTCCTTTGATAGGCCCTATTATATGTAGCGCTTATCGCTCGCGGGCGAGCGGCACGCTTCTTATGAGCTTTTCAGTATAAATCGGCGAAGCCGCGCAGGAGCCTTAGGCCCGCGTCGCCGCTCTTTTCCGGGTGAAACTGCGCCCCGTAGACAAGGCCCGAGCGCACAAGTCCTGCGACGGGCACATCGTATTGCGATACCCCGAGCGTGCTCTCTTTACAGTTTTTTGCATAGTAGCTATGGACATAATATACCAATTCGCCGTTCCTAAAGTACCTAAAAATCGGGTCATCTTTAATGATATGAAGGCTGTTCCAGCCCATGTGGGGGACTTTTAAATCCGGGTTTATATCAGCCGCAAGCGGGGCGACGACCCCTCGTATTAGCCCCAGCCCCTCATGCTCGCCGTATTCGTAGCTCTTTTCAAAGAGAAGCTGCATTCCAAGACAGATGCCGAGCAGCGGCTTTTTTTCTGCCTGCTCTCTGATTGTGTCGACAAGTCCGGTCTTGATAAGCCTTTCCATCGCATCCCCAAAGGCGCCGACCCCGGGCAGAATTATCTTATCCGCATCCTCCAAATCCTCTTTCCTACTGGTAACACGGCAATCAAGGCCGAGAAAGCTGAGGCTTGAGGACAGTGAAAACAGGTTCCCAACGCCGTAATCTATAATTGCAATCACATAAGGACCCCCTTGGTCGAGGCGACGCCGCCGCCGGTTTCACGCAGCGCGTCGCGAAGCGCCCTTCCGAGCGCCTTGAACATGGCCTCGATAATATGGTGGCTGTTCTT
>JAAYOL010000080.1 GCA_012520395.1 Clostridiales bacterium | reverse complement strand
ATGGCTTTTCCCATCTTGGTTTTCTGTACCAAAAAGGTGAGTAAGGCCATTGCAATCAAAGATACAATTATCGTGACAATTGCGGTGAAGCTTATCTTTATAGATCCCAAAGCAAGGGGTGCGCCGCTGAATAGGGGCGGGATTGGTTTAGCGCCTGCACCGATAATAAGCTGTGCCAGATTTTCCAGAAGGAAAGATATTCCGATAGCGGTTATCAGAAGAGAAATCCTTGGCGCACTTCGAAGCGGAGTATAGGCCACCTTCTCAATCGTAACCCCCAGCACGACGCAGCCGGCCACAGCAAGGATTGCGGCTATCAGGGGGTGTACGGCAAAGGAGGTCATGGCATACCATACAATATAAGCGCCCACCATGATAATATCACCGTGAGCGAAGTTAAAAAGCATGATAATACCGTAGACCATACTGTAACCAAGAGCAACTAGGGCATATATAGAACCTGATTGCAGTCCGTTCATAATTTGGTTAACAATCGTAGATATCAGGGTCATATTCTTTTTTCATCCTTTCTCTAGGGAGGATGGAATACCGAGTCATATTTCAATCCTGTTCTTTTACTATAAGCAACAGTTTACAACAAAACATGAACTCCTGTCAACCGCCGCTTACAAGAAAAGCTATGCAGTGGAGTTATGCCCCACTGCATAGCTATAATTTGTATAAAGTTTATGATTAGAACATGCGGTCGTAAACTTCTTTTCCGTCCTTAAGACGCATGATAACAGCACTCTTGATGGGGTTATTGTATTCGTCAAAGGAGTATCCGTCACTTGTAATTCCCTTTAAATCTCCGCTGTTGTCACGGATAGCGTCTATTACAGCCTGCTTATATTCCTCGCTGCCGGCTTTAAGGCCCTTGCCCTCGACAATAGTCAGCGCATTGCAAAGTACCATAGCTGCGTCATAAGCGTTTGCCGCAAACATATTCAGCGTATCAGTGCCGTACTCAGCCTCATAATCCGCTTCAAACTTCTTGACAGCGTCAGAGCTTTGGGGAGCATAGGCGGAGCAGTAGACTGAACCTTCAAGGTCAGCAGCGGAGGCGTATGCAGATACACCGGACCAGCCATCTCCACCAAGGAAGGGGGCGGTCACTCCCACTTCGCGGGCCTGGGTAACGATGAGACCGTCGTTCTCGTAATAGTTAGGACAGAATACAACATCCGGATTCTTAGAGGCAATAGTAGTCATCTGGCTCTTGAAATCCACGTCGCCCTTTGCAAAGCCTTCCTGTGCTACGACATTTACGCCTAGCTCGGCAGCCTTGGCAACAAAGGCATCCCTCAGACCTACGGCATAGTCGTTGCCGGTCTCGAAAATAATAGCGGCGGTTTTCGCCCCCAGTATCTCAGATGCATACTCTGCCATTTTTTCACCCTGGAACGGGTCAATAAAGCAGGTGCGGAAAACGTTAGAATACACGGTGTCTGAATCCGGGTCATAGGTAACCTCGGCAGCGGTGGCCGAAGCGGTAATCATGGGCATGTTGATGGGATAAGCTTCAGCAACCACAGCCAGAGTATTGCCTGTGAGCACGTCTCCGATGAGTGCGGTGATGCCCTCATCAACCATACGGGTAAACGCGGTGATTGCCTCGGTGTTGTCGGCCTTGTTATCATAGATAATGAGCTCGACCTGCTTACCGTTGATACCGCCGTTTGCGTTGAGCTGTTTAATATACAACTCGGCGCCGTTTTTAACGGCAAGTCCGTAAACGGCATATTCTCCGCTGTGGCATCCAAGGATACCAACCTTTATCGGAGATTCAGTGGCATTTTTCCCTGAGCAGCCTGCAAGCATGGCAAAGCACAGCAGAACCACAAGTGCAAGCGAGAGAAGACGAGTTTTTTTCATTTCATTTTCCTCCTGACAGAAAAGGTTGTATTATTATATCCTCGGTTTCCAAAAATGTCAATTAGAGAAGTCGACGATTTATCACAGTAAATTAAGTACTGCATGGTAATTTTAGCCTATTGCAGCCCTGAGGATGCCGATTATCCGGTCTAAGGCCCCCAAAAATTATTTGTCCTGTTTAAGCTGATTTCAAGGCACTTTCTAAACGTCAAATCTGGAATAGGGACTATGGCAGTCCAGGCACAGTTTTTCGTCTCCCTGAAGTCTTATCCAGTTTGCGCCGGTCGTCTCTCCGCAGCAGTCGCAGACATAAGAGCCAAAAATCCGCGCCGGCTCGGGGAGCCGGATTTTAGCTTCTTTGACATCGAACATATCCTCCGGCTCACAGCTCTGATAGTATTTAAAGGACTCCTCCCTTGTCAAACCGTCCGGCATCTGCTTCAGAACCAAGCGAACTGATTCCCCCGTTTTTCTATTATAGAAGGAGAAGGCCTGCTTGCCTCTCATATGGAACAGCAGGTTTCCCTTGCCAATGCTACATCCAAGAATAACCTGAACAGCATCGACACCGCAGGCATCGTTCTCCGCGATACAGACAACCTGCTCGTCGTCGGAAATGCAGATGTCATGCTTACTGTCCCCCGCAGCCAGCTTCAGCAGCTCAATGGCATACAGCGCGGCCTTGTATCCAATGGTCAGCCCGCCACATTCATGCCCGTGGAATGCCACGCATTTTTCCCATATCGTTTTTTCCATAGTGAGTTTCTCCTCAAATAGTATTTGCAGATGCTTGCGCCTGCACAGGGCACCATTGTTTACAGGCAGGCTTCTAGACCGTTATAGTTTTTTCAATTCTCTTATGAACTGAAAGGCTGAGTCAGAAAAACTCTAATCAACCAGAATTATTCGCTGTCCATTTACGGTGACTGGTTCGGCGTTGACGCCGTAGACGTCAAGTATGGCGGTGCGGTCGAGGATGGAGGCGTCTCCGTATCGGTAGACCAGCCCATCCTTTAACAGCAAAAACCGGTCACAAAAGCGCAGCGCCAAGTTCAGGTCGTGTATTACGACGATTGCGGTAATGGCGGTGTTATGACAGATATCCCGCACAATTTCCAAGACCTGATACTGATTTTGCAGGTCAAGGCTGCTGGTGGGTTCGTCGAGCAGCAGGATTTTTGGCTGCTGCGCCAGAGCCCGGGCCAAAATAGCCTTCTGCCGCTCACCGCCGCTCAGCTGGGACAGAAACCTGCCGCGCAGAGGGGTAAGCCCCAATTGCTCCATGGCCTCATGCACGATGCGATGGTCCTCCTCCGTAAAGCCCCAGCGCATATAGGGCCTTCGCCCGAGCATCACAACATCATGGACGGTCATCTGCGTGCCCGGCACATGCTGCGCTACAAAGGCCATGCGCTTTGCGATTTCCCGCCCCGGCATTTGGAGCAGGTTTTGGCCATCCATGCAGACACGCCCATGCTTTGCAGAAAGTATGCGATTAAAACACTTGAGCATAGTGCTCTTTCCCGCTCCGTTATTGCCGAGAATCGCCATTGTCTGTCCGTCTTCCAGAGAGAAGGAAACGCCTTTTAAAATATCAGGCCCGTTTCCATAGCTAAACTGCAAATTTTCAACTGTCAGCACGCTTTTTCCCTCCTTTAAACAACAGGTAGAGGAACAAGGGCCCGCCCAGGAAGGATGTAATCGCACCAATCGGCAGTATGACGGGACTGATAACGGTGCGAGAGAACAAGTCTCCTAGCAATAAAAGTGTTGCACCGGCGAGAATGGAGCCCGGAATGAGGTAAACATGGTTATTTCCCACAACCAGCCGTACAATATGGGGCGCGGCCAGACCAATAAAGCTGATAAGGCCGATGTAAGAGACGATAGTTGAAGCTGTAAAGCAGCACAAAACCATATTAAACATGGTAAGCCGCCCAACATTAATGCCCAGACTGATGGCTGTCTCCGTTCCGCTGAGCAGGGCGTTATAGTCCCAGCGGCGCAGAAAATAATAGATGCTGACAATCAGCACCACGCCGCCCATCAGGGAAATGTCTGTCCAATTGGTGCTGCCCAAATCTCCAAAGGTCCAGAATACCAGCGCCGCCAGTTGAATCTCGTTGGCGAAATATTGAATTAAGGTCGTTGCACCTGTAAACAACGCGCTGATGGCAACGCCGGCCAGCACGATTCCCTCAGGAGGAATTCGGCGGATTCTAGATAGGCCAAGAATCATCAGGGCAACCGCCATGCTCCCGACAAAGGCGCAAAGCGGGATTGCCGCACGGCCAAGGGCGCCCATTGCGCCGGCATTTAATACGATAATTGCAAAGGCCGCACCGAAGCTTGCGCCCTGGGAAACACCGAGCGTTGAGGCAGAGGCTAGTGGGTTTCGCAAAATGGCCTGAAGGACACAGCCGGAAACACCGAGACCCGCTCCGGCAATGATGGCGGTCAGAATACGCGGCATGCGGTTGTTTCTCACAATAATATTTATTTTGCCGTCGCTTGCTTTCCCAAAAATTCCGCGCAGCAGTTCGCCAATCGGCGTGCTGTAAGAGCCGGCGCGCAGAGAAATCAGGATGGCAACCACCAGTAGGAGAAACAGGCCCGCCAGAAAGATTTGGCTACGCGTCTGATTGCGACGGTAGTCTGAGCCGGGCATATTATTCTCCGATGGTAATCGTCCTGAATTCATATCCCGCCTCCTTTAAATCATTGTAGGGATTGGTACCGAGAAAGGTCTCGAAAATTTCACCGGCTTTTTCAATGGGGTCAATATCTTTGAATTGCTCGGGGTAAATCACAGCGGCGGCGTAATAGGCGTCGGCCAAGGCCGTTTCCAGATTGGCGGCACTGGAGCGGAAGGAAATTTGGGAATAGACCCGGCCTTCCTGAACGGCGCTCAGGCTGTTGTAGTAATCGGGATTTGCGGCATAGTCTTCCCGAATAATATCCATTCCGTTGAAGTCTATAAAAATATAATCCGGGTCCCATGCCAGGACCTTTTCCAGGTCGATATTGAAAGGGCCGGAATGGCCAGTTTCATCCGCCAGGTTCCTTGCGTGGATAATCGAAAAGGGCCCGTAATTGGCCTCTGTTCCCTCGAAGCCGTGGTGGCCTTTATATGATACTCCGCCCACATACACTGTCGGCTTATCCCCCTCCGGAATGTCAGCCGTGCGGGAATTCAGGTCCGCTTTTACGCTGTCCATGTATGCAATCAATTCATTGGCGCGCTCTTCCTTGCCGTAGACCTCGCCCATGATGCGGAAGGTCTCATAAGCCGCTTCATCCATAGTGGTGTCGCTGCCGGGTACAACAACGACGGGAATACCGGTCTTTTGCTGTAAGGTATTCGCATCAGCCTCTGAGGCCATGGTCATGATAATCACATCCGGGTCTACTCCGATAATGGCTTCCGGGTAGTGCTCACCATTGGTTCCAATCACGGGCAGAGCAGAAAACATGTCAAAATTGACATGGTTATACAGACGGGACAAGCCCGGCTTTTGCTCATAATCCTCGACGCCGACAACCATGTCCTGCGCCTGCATATAGCAGGTATAGCGCAGCGCCCCAACATTGACGCAAACAATGCTTTTTACAGTCTCCGGTATCTCCACTTCGCGCCCGGCGCTGTCTGTAATAAGCCTTGTTCCAGCTTCCTCCGGGGGCTGCGTTACTAATGCAGGGTTACTGCTTGATGGCGAAGGCGGAGGGCTGGAATTTCCACAGGCAGCCAACAAGATAACCATAATGGCTGCCAGTAAACATACAAAACACTTTTTCATGCTAATTTCTCCTCTTTCGGTTGCAAAACCGGGTGATATATAGGGGTGTCCCCTGCTAAATGTCAAATTGCTGTGTTATAAACATCGTAGCATAGAGAATTATGCTCAACAAGCTACCCGGGGGGTTATTTATACCGCTATTGGGCATTTTTATTTTAGAAAACATGTTCTGGAGATGAAAATAATGAGATTTCTTTAATAATTATCGTGCTGTGTATGGCCACACGAGGCAGAAGCATGACCGAAAACACTAAAAGCACGGCTCGATAGCCTTACACCAAGTCCTCTACATGCTAATTTCTCCTATAATCCCGGGATATATTTATTATTGACTGCGCAAAAAAGAGGTTCAGCAAAACGGGACACATCCGCCCCAGGCTTGCTGAACCTCCGTTGTTAAGATGGTTTCCCCTTTATTCTTCGCTCCCGGCGGGAAATCCACCGGCAGAGGCTTGCGATGCTCATACATACCGCAAATGAGGACTTATAGTTATGTAAATAGCTTTTCAGGGCTCTGCAATATTGTCTTGCCACGCTCCCTGGCATACTCCAACAGCTCCCTGTTGAACTTGTTATAGGCGCCGATTTTTGCACCGGCGTCAATAAAATACCGCGCCTTGTCGATCAGAGCTTTTGCCTCTTTCAGCTTGCTTTCCGATACCGGATTGAAGGACTCCGCTGAAACTACGGATTTGGAAAGAGCACTCGCCACCTGGTAGTCGACGTCGTTTTCAAATATTATTCCGGTTGAAAAGGCCTGCTTGTTCTTTTGAAGCTGCCTATAAAAGGGTATGCCCTTCCCGTCGCCGGCAAGTACGAAGACATCGGGCTCACCCTGCGGCGCGACGAGCTCCACGCTGCCTAAAAGAGTGTTGAATGAGCCGCTTTCTATATCGTAAAGCGACCTGATAAAGTCGCCGGTAAAGACCTCCTCCGGCGCCCCGCAATTTTCTATCCTATCTCCCTTGACGCAAATAATATGGTCGGATATTTTTGCGGCCAAGTCTATTTCGTGCAGCGATAATATGATTGCCACATTCTTTTCCGAGGCCAGCTTACGCATTATATCCAAAAGCTCAATCTTGTGTCGTATGTCCAGATATGAGGTCGGTTCATCGAGAATCAGGATAGCGGGCTGCTGGCAGATGGCTCGCGCGAGCATTATACGCTGCCGCTGTCCGTCGCTGATGTTAGAAAAGGGCCTATCTGCAAGCTCCTGCGCGCGTACCATCCGAAGCGCTTCGGATACGAGGGCTTTGTCCTGTGCTGTCAGAGTGCCAAAGTTGTTTGTATAGGGGTAGCGGCCCATTGCCACCACCTGACCGCAGGTCATGAGCTCCGGTTCTATGCGCTCTGTCAGCATCACGGAGAGCTTTTTGGCAAGCTCCTTGTTCGACAGCCTGAATATGCTGTCCTTTTCAATAGTAACAGCGCCCGCAATCTTCTCAAGATGTCTGCTTATTGTTTTGAGTATTGTGGATTTTCCCGCGCCGTTGGGTCCGATAAGCGACAGAATCTTCCCTCTTTCCACGGAAAAGCTAATATCTCTTATGAGCACCTTTCCGGAATAGCCCACCGATAGTTTTTGTGCCTCAAAATACAAGCCATTCCCTCCTTAATGTTTCTTTCTGCGCTGCCTAATCATAAGGCTTATTACTACCGGAGCTCCGAATAAAGCTGTCACCGTCCCTATGGCGAGTTCCGTCGGGGCAAAGGCTGTCCTTGCTATTAGGTCACAAAAAATACAGAAGGCCGCACCGCAGAGAAAGGACGCCGGTATGATAACCAGAGACCTTGAGGTTTTCATAAGCATTTTGGAAACATGGGGCACGGCTATCCCGACAAAAGAAATCGGCCCTGCAAAGGCGGTTACTGTGGCCGAAAGAAGGCTGGAGAGTATAATGAGCATCCATCGGAAGAGCTTAATGTTAATCCCCATGCTCTGTGCGTAGCCTTCACCCAACTGATAGGCGTCCATAGGCTTTGATATGAGAACAGAGCAAAAAAGTGCGACAAGGACAACAACGGTAACTATTCCGAGAGCAGGCCAGGAAGCTCCGGAGAAGCTGCCCATAGACCAGGAGGTAAGACTGGCTATGTGGTTATCCTTAGCAAAGGTAATAAAAAAGTCCGTTACTGCGGAGCAGATGTAACCTATCATAATTCCGATTACAAGCAGCATGGACATGTTTTTTGTCTTCTGCGAAAACATGAGCACAAATCCCGTTACAATAAGGGAGCCTATAAAGGCGAAAAACACCAGAGGATAGGCTGACATCCCACCGTACGAGCCCAGAATGAATATAGTTGCGAAGGCGACGCACATCTTAGCTCCAGAGGATATCCCGAGCACAAAGGGGCCGGCAATAGGGTTACGGAAAAACGTCTGTAGTAGAAAGCCGGAAACAGAAAGCGCGCCGCCGAGCACCGCGGCCATCAGAGACCGCGGAAGGCGAATTCTCCAAATTATGTTGCTGTCAACACTCCCCTCTTCAAAACGCATGAATATTATTTTAAAAATCCTGACGGGCGACATGCTGACGCTGCCGGTGTTCACATTAAGCACCAGCGCCAAGGCTATCAGGAATAAAAGTGCAATAAATACAAGCTGGTATCTTATGATTTTTGATTTGCTCATGTTCACTCCTTTTCCCGGCGGCGAGAGGAGCGCCGCCGGGCCCGCTTAGAAATCATTTAAGCTTTATAAGACTTTGTGTGCTCTCAATGCCGGGGTCTATAAGTATAGAGTTCATATCCTCAATAATTCCGCCTATCGCCGCCGTAGATTGTGTAAAGATCGGCGCTGTTATATAGACCCTGCCCTCTTTTACTGCCTTGAAGTCCGCGAGAAGCGGAAGCTGCTTGACCATTTCATCAATTGAGTCGAATTTAAGTGCGAAATTCACATAGAACAGATAATCCGCATCAACACAGCGCGCATATAGTTCCTCAAGTGTCGTCGCAGTGGTCCCCGACTTTTCCGGCGAAACATCAGCCATTATATAAGTACCACCTGCCAGTTCTATCATCTGAGCCATATAGTCGCCGCCATTACGGGCGTACACCTTTTGGGCGTCCGTGCTCATGTAGAATATTGCTACATTTTTTTCATTTTTTTCTGCAGCCGTTACGTTATTGACCTTGGTGACCTGCTCGTTAAAGTAAGAATTTGCATTATCTTCAAGCCCCAGAAGAGCACCAAACAGCTTGACCCACTCGACCCTGCCGAGAGGGTGTCCCTCTCT
>JAAYOL010000079.1 GCA_012520395.1 Clostridiales bacterium | reverse complement strand
TTTTTGGTGCCGGTGACCGGGGTCGAACCGGTACGGTATCGCTACCACGGGATTTTGAGTCCCGCACGTCTGCCTATTCCATCACACCGGCAACGGAAAAATGTATTGAAACATATTGAATTATACATTAAGGGGGCATGGTTTTCAAGTGTAATTTTAGAAAAGGGGGCTTAATTTATTCATTATAAAAGACTACACACTTTTCAAAGATTATGCTATAATAACCGCAAAGCGGTTATTATAGCGCATACGCCCTCTCCGAGGGCACGCGCTTAAACTAAAAGCCATGGCGTCGGAGACGCCATATGGCAAATTATATCATAAACTTTGTTTATGATATAATAATTGCAAAGCCGTTATTATATTTGCAAACCGCACTATATTGCGTATGCGCCTCCGGGTAGCGCGCTTAAATTATAGCATCCTTGCCCGGGTACATGGGCTGGATTGGAGAGATAATGAAAAAAGAACCTTGTAGCTATCGAACAAGTATAGGCGGACAGGCCCTCATAGAGGGCATACTCATGCGCGGGCCTAAGAAGCAGGCCGTGGTCGTGCGCACACCAAACGGTCTTGTAGTACAGGAGGAGGAACTTAAGCTCGCCGGTGACCGTTTTCCCATACTTAAGCTGCCCTTTATACGCGGCTCGGTTAATTTTATCGACAGTATGACCAAGGGCGTGAAGGCGCTCATGTTCTCGGCCGAACAGGCCGGGGACGACGAATATCAGCCGGATAAGTTTGACCTCTGGATTGAAAAGAGGTTTGGCGCCGAGAGGTCGCAGAAAGTGATCATAACCATCGCGGTAGTGCTCGGAATAGCGTTTTCAATAGGGCTTTTCATACTGCTCCCCACGCTGCTGGCCGGCCTGGTCGCGCCCTTTATCGGCTCCGGAATAGTAAAAAACCTGGTTGAGGGACTTGTCAGAATTGCCATATTTCTTACATATCTCGGGTTTACATCAAAAATCGGGGATATTCGCCGCGTATTTGAATACCATGGCGCGGAGCACAAGTCCATTTTCTGCTATGAAAAGAATCTGCCGCTCAAGGTCGAAAACGTTCGGATACAGCCGAGAAACCATCCGAGATGTGGCACCAGCTTTTTGTTTATCGTTATGATAATCAGCATCCTGGTTTTCTCTGTGTTCAGTTGGTCCAACCCCTTCGTAAGAATGGGGCTGCGTCTATTGCTTTTGCCGGTCGTTGTCGGCATCAGCTATGAAATAAGCCGATGGACAGGCCGTCACGACAACCTTTTGTCAACCATACTCTCTGCGCCCGGGAAAGCCTTGCAGAGGCTTACAGTCTTTGAGCCGGACGATTCCATGATTGAAGTCGCAATAACGGCGCTGACCGCCGTAATACCCGAGGAAAAGGGCCTGGATGAATGGTAAAATACCGGCTTCCAGGGTGTAGTGTAGCCCAGCCTCAGGCGGAGGCTGATATAAAAATGTCGTACACCGCACTAGGCGGGCAAGCCGGCGGTGATGACAGAACTATGCAAATGAGTCGGAAGATAAGCGGAGGTGTTTTCCGTGCCCAGCACCTACAATGACATATACCTTGAGGCGAGGAGGCGGCTGAAGGCTGCGGGGATAGCCGAGTTCAGTCTGGAGGCGAGGATTATTCTCTCGTCTGCGGCGGGAAAAACCCGTGAGGAATTTATACGCGATTCGCGCCTGTATGTCTCTGCTGAATACGAGGAAAAGATCCAAAAGCTGATAGAACGAAGGCTGGAGGGAGAGCCGGTCGCCTATATAACGGGTGAATGGGAGTTTTACGGTATACCGCTTACAATCACCCGCGACGTGCTCATACCGCGCTCGGACTCCGAGGTGCTGGTAGACACGGCTACAGAGCTTCTCAGGGGGCGGCAGGAGGTCAGGATACTTGACCTGTGTACGGGAAGCGGGTGCATAGGAATAGCGCTGGCGCAGGTTGTACCGGGCGCGAGACTCGTTCTGTCCGATGTCTCCGCCGAGGCGCTGAAGGTCTGCCGCCTGAATGTTCTGAAAAACCATCTAACCCAGCGCGCTACCTGCGTGCGGGCCGATGTAAAAGAGACTCCGCCCATGCTGTTGGGCACCTTTGATATGATAGTCTGCAACCCGCCTTACATACCGACCTCGGATATAGAGGGGCTGGACGCTTCAGTGAAGGATTATGAGCCTCGCGGAGCGCTCGATGGGGGAGCGGACGGCCTGGATTTTTACCGCTATCTTGCCGGTATATGGCGCAAAGCCATAAAGCCGGGGGGCTATCTGGCGGTCGAATGCGGTATTGGTCAGTCGCAGGAAGTAAAGGACATAATCACGGACGGCGGTTTCGTACATTACAGGACCGTAAAGGACACACAGGGCATAGAAAGAGTGCTTGTAGGAAAAGCGGTCTGAATAATTAAGGAGTGAGGATATGGCAGAAAAGAAAAAACTGACGGTCGAACGAGCAGCCCCCGCCTCGGATAAGAAAAAGGCGCTGGAGACCGCTCTTGCGAATATTGAGAAAAACTTCGGCAAGGGTGCGGTCATGCGTCTTGGCGACAACGCAGGCTTAAATGTGGAGGCAATACCGACCGGCTCGCTCTCGCTTGACCTCGCGCTCGGGATAGGCGGGGTTCCAAGGGGGCGCATAATCGAGATATACGGACCCGAATCCTCGGGAAAGACTACGCTTGCGTTGCACATACTCGCCTCCGCCCAGAAGCTGGGTGGGGAGGTTGCCTTTGTCGATGCCGAGCACGCCCTTGATCCGACATATGCAAGGGCGCTTGGCGTGGATATAGACAGTCTGCTCATATCCCAGCCGGACACCGGAGAGCAGGCCCTTGAGATTACCGAGGCACTTGTGCGCTCGGGTGCTATTGATGTCGTCATTGTCGACTCCGTTGCGGCGCTGGTTCCAAGGTCGGAGATAGAGGGCGAAATGGGAGACTCCTTCGTCGGGCTTCACGCGAGGCTGATGTCGCAGGCGCTTAGAAAGCTTGCAGGCTCCATTTCGAAAACCAACTGCATTGTCATTTTCATTAACCAGCTGCGTGAAAAGATAGGCGTGACGTATGGGAATCCTGAGACGACAACGGGAGGCCGCGCTCTTAAATTTTACGCAAGCGTCCGTATAGATGTGCGCCGTGTAGAGACACTAAAAAGCGGCTCCGAAATGATAGGAAACCGCACAAAAGCCAAGATTACGAAAAACAAGGTCGCCCCTCCGTTTAAGGAGGCGGAGTTCGACATCATGTACGGCGAGGGTATTTCAAAGGCCGGAGAGCTTGTAGACCTGGGAGTAAAGCTTGACCTTGTTGAGAAAAGCGGCTCCTGGTATACTGTCTGCGGCAATCGGGTTCAGGGCCGTGACGCCACCAGGGAATTCCTGAAAGCAAACCCGGAGATAGCCGAGGCGCTTGAGGAGGAAATCAGGCTGGGCGCTCATAAGCTCATGAGTCCGCAGTCCAAGGCCGCCGCCAAGGCAGCGGGGCGGGCCATAGACGTCACCGCTGACGACTTTGACGGATGAAGGCTCGTATCACTAAAATAGAGCGGCTGAAGAACTCCCAGGACAGATATGTGCTGCACTTTGAAGACGAGACGAAGCTCAAAGTGGCTGGTTCCTTGATTGCTAAATTCAGTCTTTTTTCCGGCTGCGAGCTTGAGCAGGACGAGCTTCAGCGGCTTAAATCCGAGCTTGAAAGTCATAACGTAAGGGCCAGAGCCGCCGCCATGGTCGGCGCCCGTCCCCTGTCGGAACAGGAGCTGAAAAGAAAGCTGATACAAAAGGGCAGCTCCGAGCGGGATGCTGAGGACGCGGCTGCATGGCTTGAGGAAATAGGCGCCATAGACGACGCGAAGTACGCCTCGACACTGGTCCGGCACTACTCCGCCAGAGGATACGGGAGAGCGAAAATCAGAGACGAGTTCTGGAAGCGCGGAATCCCACGCGATATCTGGGATGAGGCTCTGGAGGAATATTCGACCGATGAGGACAGCATGCAGCGCTTTATCGAAGCAAGGCTCAAAAACGGAGCAGAGCGCAGGGAGATAAAGCGGGTGTCCGATGCGCTCTACCGGCGCGGCTTTTCCTGGGATGAGATTAAAAACGCGCTGGCAAAATATATTGAGGATTTCCCGGAGTAACAGATTTGAGATAAATTTTATGTTTTAGAGTGCTTGCAAATCGCCATGAGAGCAAGCGCAGCACATGCAAAATGGCTATTCCTTTTCGTGGTCGTTTTGTAATTCGGGTTCAAGGGAAGGAATGGTAATATGCCAACAAAAGTGGGAATGGTGTCGCTCGGCTGCGCAAAAAATATGGTCAACAGTGAGCAGATGCTGCAAAAGCTAAAGGATGCGGGCTACGATATCACAGGCCCGCTCGATAAGGTTGACACGATTGTGATAAACACCTGTGGCTTCATTGAAAGTGCTAAGGCCGAGGCCATTGATAATACACTGGAGTTTGCAGAGCTTAAGAAGGAAGGCAGACTAAGGAAAATAATTGTGGCCGGCTGTCTTTCGGAGCGCTACAAGGACGAAATAATGCGGGAGCTTCCCGAGGTCGACGGACTCGTCGGCTGCGGCAGCTTCGACGAGATAGCCGAGGTAGTAAGCGGCGTTATGGAGGGCGATAAGGTCTGTCGCTTCGGCGATATAGACGCGCCCATTTCCGAGACGGGAAGAGTAGTGACGAGCGGCCCCGGCTGGGCATACCTGCGCATTGCCGAGGGCTGCGACAACTGCTGCGCCTACTGCGTTATTCCAAGCCTCCGTGGAAAATACCGCAGCCGTCCGATGGAGAATATCCTTGGGGAGGCCCGGATGCTTGCGGAAATGGGTGTAAAGGAGCTAATTGTTATCGCCCAGGATACGAGCCGATACGGAACCGACCTGTACGGCGAGAGGAAGCTTTCCGAGCTGGTGCGAAGGCTCTGTGATATAAGTGGTATAGATTGGATCAGGCTCCATTATCTTTATCCGGATGAGATAGACGATGAGCTGATTGACACCGTGGCCCGCGAGGAAAAGGTGGTCAAATATCTTGACATACCCATACAGCATATAAACAATGGGATATTAAAGCGCATGAACCGGCGTGGAACGGGGACGGAGATAAGGGAGCTTTTCAAAAAGCTCAGAGAGCGAATCCCCGGACTTGTACTGCGCACTAGCATAATAGCGGGTCTGCCCGGCGAGGGCGAAGCCGAATTTGAGGAGCTGGCAAGCTTTCTGCGGGAAACAAAGATAGAGCGCGGGGGAGTTTTTGTATATTCGCCGGAGGAGGGCACCGAGGCGGCCGGGATGCCGGATATACCCGACCGCGAGACTGCCGAGCACAGATGCGCGCTGCTTACGGATATCCAGTCGCGCATTATCGATGAGTTCAACGAAAGTATGTTGGGGAAGGTCCTCACCGTGCTCGTCGAGGGCGTTGACAACGCAACAGGCTATCTGTACGGTCGGAGCTTTGCGGATTCTCCGGATGTGGATGGCAGGGTGCTTTTTGACGCGCAGGCCGGGCTTGGAGACTTTGTTAAAGTGCGCATTACAGATATAATCGACGGCGAGCTTGCAGGTGAGGTGGAAGAATGACGACTGCAAATAAGATAACGATGCTGCGAGTTTTAATGATACCGCTGTTTCTGATAGCCGTTTTTTTGCGTGTGGATTATGCGCAGATAGTGGCGCTTATAATATTCATACTTGCCAGCATAACAGACAGCATAGACGGCTATGTCGCGCGTAAATACAATCAGAGCACAAACTTTGGCAAATTTATGGACCCCCTAGCCGACAAGCTGCTAGTTACGGCGGCCATACTGGTGTTTGTCGAACGCGGACAGATGCCTAGCTGGGCGGCAATGATTATAATAGCAAGGGAATTTGCGGTAACAGGGCTCAGGCTCGTGGCAGCGGCGGAGGGCCTTGTGATTGCAGCGGCCATTTCCGGCAAGATAAAAACCGCCGTTTCAATCGTGGCCATCTGTATTATGCTCACCCCCTTCCATGGGAGAATGATTTTTGGCGGTGTTACCGTCGATGTAGTCTGCTATCTCCTTATAATTATTGTAACTATATGGTCGGGCGTTGAATATTTTATAAAAAACGCCAAGCTTCTTAATACGAAAAAATAAGATTATGAATAAACGCTTGAGCAGGGAGCAATTGCTCCCTGCTTTATATTTTGAATAAAAGCGTCAGCGCAGCTAAAACTATTCCGGGGTGATAAAATTGCAATCAAATCTGATAATTGTGCCGCCAAAATGGGAAGACGGCTTTGAAAAAAAAGAAAATCGCCAAAAATGCAAAATTTTGTTTATCCCCGACACTGCGGCGGCGCTTTTGCAGTTCTACCAAGCAGAGAGCGTCGTAAGCTATGGGTTGTCCGACAAAAGCACTCTGACTCCTTCGAGCATTTCGGAGCACGAAACCGTAATTTCTATCCAGCGAGAGCTCCCGACAATCGACGGCGACCTTTTGGAGCAGCAGGAAATAGCACTTAAGCGTCCGGAGGATATGCCAGTGGAAAAATTTCTGGCGGTTGTAGGGGCACTTCTCATCACAGGAATCCCGCCTGAAAAGCTCGGCGAATTTTTCTGATTTTTATACGATTTATGTCCGAAAGTACGCATAATTACCCAATTTCGAGCAGATACAAGCGCTTTTGCGGCCTATAACATATACTGTGTTTATGTTATAAGAGCGGACATACCCGAATATACTGTCCACAGGAAGATGCCTTGAAAGGATTGGTGAGCATGGAGGAACTGTGGACAAACAACTATATTGAGCTTGTGGGTACTCTCTGCGGAAGGCCCGAATATTCACACAGGAGCAGGAGGGAGAGCTTTTACCTTTTTCCGCTTGAGATAGAAAGGCTGTCCGGGACAATGGACAGGGTAAATGTTGTGGCCGGTGAGAACATTATTAAGAACACCGAAATAACAGACGGCGATAAAGTCTTTGTGAAGGGCGAGGTGCGCTCTTTTAACAATAAAACCGGAAAGGGAAGCAGGCTTGTAATTACGGTGCTGGTCAGGGAAATGGGCATTACAAGCGAGCCTGATAAAAATAATGTGCTGCTTACAGGTACGCTGTGCAAAAATCCCACATTCAGAAAAACCCCAATGGGCAGGGAAATATGCGATATGATGCTGGCGGTAAACAGAAAATACGAGCGCTCTGATTACCTGCCATGCATTGCCTGGGGGCAGACCGCCACAGAAGCGAGTGAATGGACGGTAGGCACGGTAGTTAAGCTGGAGGGCAGGCTGCAAAGCCGGAATTACATAAAAGTAGAAAATGGCGTCGGGGTGGAGAAAACCGCATATGAAGTTTCGATAATAAATGCTGAGAAGGTCGATTCACAATAAGACAAAAGCGGGCGTCTTCTCAAAAAGACACCCGCTTTAAATATTAGGTTGGCATTATTCCTATTTTCGGGAAGCCGCGTACTGGCCTATTTTCTTATCCATATAGGAAATATGCTGCGTAAGCCAATCGAGCACCATTTTGTTGGCGTTTAGGATAACAAGCAGATTTCCGCCCGAGACATTATAGTCGGTGCGCAGCTTTGCAAGCTGTGCTATAAAACCGGTGTGCGCCTTCTTCTGCTCGGCGTAGCCGGGGTAGTTGATGCTGAGCATATATTTTTCCTCATCGGCAAAGTGCTTTTTCGTATAGTCCTCAAGGAAATCGAGCAGTTCGCTTATGTATTCTTTGGCACTGTTGTTTTTTCCTGCCTCAAAAAGCTTTTCCGCCTTCTCAAAGCACATTTTATGTTGGTTGTCAATTAAATCCACGCCGACGGATAGATTGGGTGTCCAAGGCATAATTCTTCCTCCCACACGTAAATTATGCTAATATTCTACACGCAATACGAGAGGTATTCAAGCAAATTGTGTAAAATTATATAAAACTATGTATAAAGCCGCAATGCAATAAAAACCAGGTATATTTATCTCAGAAAAGCTCAAAATTCTAATAACTCTCGCACCATTGTCAATGGAATTGCTTTGAATATGCTTCAAAATTTACTAGGCATATAAGCTTATGCGGGGGTAAAGATATAGAGGGGAAAACCCAAAACAAATTTCAAGGAGTAAAGATAAAATGGCAAGAAACAATAATCAGGTACTTGTTCCCGGCGCCCGCGCAGCTCTGGACCAGTTTAAGATGGAAGCCGCCAGCCAGGTCGGCGTAACTCTTAAGCAGGGCTACAATGGTGACTTGACTGCCAGACAGGCCGGAAGCATCGGTGGCCAGATGGTCAAAAAGATGATAGAGAGCTACGAAAACAACCTTAAGTAACAATAATAACGAAAAGGCGGCGCTCCAATGGAGCACCGCCTTTTTAACGCTCAACAGGATGGTTAGGACAGGTCATAGATTCAGAACAAGGGCTGCTACCCGGAAGTATATGATAAGAGACAAGGCATCAACTATTGTGGTTATAAAGGGGCTTGCCATGACTGCCGGATCAAAGCCTATCTTCTTTGCGAGCATAGGCATGATGCCGCCAACCAGCTTTGCAAAAAATACCGTTGCCACGAGAGTTATACATACGACCGCCGCAACCTGAAACCCCACTCTATCCAGAACCATTAGCTTAACGAAGTTGGTCACTGCGAGAGTCAGGCCGCAGAGCAGAGCCACGCGGACCTCCTTCCAGACGACCTTGAATAAATCTGAAAACTCTATGTCGCCGAGTGACATACTGCGGATAACGGTAACAGAGGTTTGGCTGCCTCCGTTTCCCCCCGTATCCATAAGCATCGGAATAAAGGCCGTCAGAACGACGAATTTTGAGAGCGCGGACTCATAGGAGCTTATGATAAGCCCGGTGAAGGTGGCGGAAATCATCAGAATCAGCAGCCAGGGTACCCGGGCGCGCCATGTCTCCAGTACCCCGGTTTTGAGATAGGGCCTGTCCGAAGGGGTGATGGCGGCCATCTTCTCGATATCCTCTGTGGCCTCTTCCTCAAGTACGTCCATGGCGTCGTCGACGGTTATGATACCGACAAGCCGGTTTTCCGTGTCAACCACGGGCAGGGCAATAAAGTCATATTTGTTGAACATCTTAGCAACCGTTTCCCGGTCATCAGTGGTCATGGCAGAGATGACGTTATCGTCCATTATGTCGCCTATTACGGCCTCATACGGGCTAAGGAGCATGTCCCTGACGGTCACAACACCCAAGAGCTTTCTATCCTTGGATGTGACATAGCAGGTGTATATCGTCTCCTTATCCTCGCCGGTTTTTCTTATGCGGTCGAAGGCCTCGTTGACCGTCATGTCCTTTTTCAGGTCAACAAATTCAGCGGTCATAATACTTCCCGCCGAGTTTTCGGGGAACTTGAGGAACTGATTTATCAGGTCGCGCGTTTCTGCGGTTGCGTTTCTCATTATGCGCTTGACTACGTTGGCCGGCAGCTCCTCCATGAGGTCGACGGCGTCGTCAACATACAGCTCTTCTATAATGTGCGCAAGCTCTCTGTCGGTCACGGAATTGATGATTAGCTGCTGCTCATCGATTTCCATACAGGCAAATACTTCTGCCGCATGCTCCTTGGAGAGTATTCGGAAGACCATAGCCATTTCTTTTTCGGGCAGGGTCTGAAGAAAATGCGCCGCATCCACCTCGTTCATGTCGTCAAGGCGGGCTTTTACTTCCTTCATCCGCTTGTTTTCCAGCAGCTCCCTCAGCTCCTCGAAAACGGTCTCCAATGCTTTGACATCCATTCGTCGTACCTCCTTTTCAAAATATTAATCGGCAGCCGACGGCTGCGGCCTGCTGTCCTCACTTTACCCGGGAAGGGCCAAGGACTAGTATCTGCGTTTACAGTAGAATTACAAACATTCCTTCAAGAGCGATTCAAAAATAAACCTGCCATTGCCTGAGCAATGACAGGTAGAATCCGTCTAATTATCATCGTTCAAGCTTTAGCTTCGCAGGGCCATGTAGCTGCATTAGACGATGCCTTGATTCGACATCACCTGCTAACCAACTCGTAGTGTCTCCACCACTCCGCGGCAGCAGCCCTAACCTTGTGAAAAAGGTCAATCCCTGCGGTAGCCTCACCTACCGTGCGTTTATTCTATTTTCCCTTAAAATCTATCACTGCATGCAGGCTTTGTCAACCCCCAGTCAGATTATTTTCGGGCCCAAGGTGTACTCCTGGCCGCCATATCTTTCGTCCTGCCCGGGATAGGCGAGAGCATACAGATCGGTGGACAGGGCCTCCAGCTCAAAAATCCTTTTTGCCATGCCCCTGAGAGCCTTTCCGGATGCAGGTCTGGATATAATCATAAAGTCCCCGGAGACATTTCTCAGCAGCGCCCTGCCGCGTTCGTTTAAGGCAAGTATTTTTGAGTAGGGAGGGGCCTGCGGGAAATCGGGGGAGACACCGAGGTAGGCTCTCATAACCAGTCGGCGTATTCGGGAGAGAGCATAGCGCTTTGTTTTGGTTTTTTCGTAGATGAGGGCGAGAGAAGGCTCAGCCGATGCCGCCTTAAAGAGTCTGTCGCCCAAGCCCTCCGCGCCGCTGTCAAAGGCGCAGAGCTCTCTCCCGCTCATGCGCCGCAGAGCGGCCAGTATCGCCAGCTCGCAGTTTTCAATAAAAACCGGCCCTCTGCCCGGGATTGTTTCGCGTGCGAATACTTCAGCGGCGGCTTCGGGTATGTATTTAGACGTGTCCTCGCCGTTTCTAATCATTTCTCTTATTTTTGATGCGGAAGCCGTTTCCGCAAGTTCTTCACTGTCATGCCCGGCACCTATGCGCTGAAAGGTAAGAGGCCCGATAGATGAACCCAGCTTTTTGAGCGCCTTAATATACTCTACACCGAGGATATTGTTCGGGCTGTTTAGAACCTCGGCGTCCTCTCCCAGAACATGTGAGGCCGCCTGCTGACGTGCCCGGGCAAAGGACACGCCCTTTTGCAGCTCGCATCTGACAAGCTCGTCGTAGCGGCCGGAAATCAGAAAATCCGCCGCCCTTGAAAGCGGCCGGGCAGACCCGGCCTCGCTGCCAAAGGACAGGTGGGTTATTATGCCGAGGCTGTTTAGTATGGAAACCGCGCCAAAGGCAAAGCCCTCCGCCGAAGAAAGGGCCCAGGGCAGGGGAAGCTCAAGCACGGCATCAGCCCCGCACAGGACCGCAGCCTGTGCCCGGGCGTGCTTTTCGAAAATCGCGAAATCGCCGCGCTGGGTATAGTTGCCGCTCATTACACATACTATTGCCGTCTCCCTGCCCAGCAGCTGGCGCGTTTTTATGATATGATGGAGGTGACCCGTGTGAAAGGGGTTATACTCCGCAACAATACCTGCAATATTCAAGGTTTTTGACCCACTTTCCTTATAAAACACAAAAAAAGAGTTGTTTCTTGGCACTTTTAATATTATAATGAATCTGTTTGTTATTATACAGTTTTTTAATTGATATATCAATACAGGGTGAAAGGATAGAAGAATATGAAGATCTTGGTCATCAATGCGGGAAGCTCGTCACTCAAGTATCAGCTTTTCGACATGGAAAACGAATTCGTAACAGCGAAGGGCCTTTGTGAGCGAATCGGTATAGGTGGCTCGGCGCTTACTCACAAACCCATGGGTGGTCAGCCGGTAAAATATATGGAAGACCTGCCCGACCATGTCGCCGCAATTAAACTTGTATTCAAGGCTCTTACGGCAGCCGACGGCGGAGTTATTAAGGATATGAGCGAAATAAATGCCGTAGGGCACAGAGTGCTTCACGGCGGTGACAAATTCTCGGACTCGATTATTATTGACGAGGCGGTAAAGGCCGCAATCCGTGAGTATATTCCCCTTGGCCCCCTGCATAACCCGGCTAATCTGATGGGCATAGAGGCCTGCGAGAAAATCATGCCCGGTGTGCCGCAGGTAGCTGTTTTTGACACCGCCTTCCACCAGACGATGCCCGCGAAGGCATATATGTATGCAATACCTTACGAATACTATGAGAAGTACAAAATCCGCCGCTACGGCTTCCACGGCACCTCTCATAGGTTCGTAGCGGCTCGCACGCTTGAGCTGCTTGGACGTACTGAGGGCACAAGGATTATTACCTGCCATCTGGGCAACGGCTCCTCAATTGCGGCCATAAAGGACGGTAAATGCATCGATACCACTATGGGGCTTACGCCGCTTGAGGGTCTTCCGATGGGCACACGCTCCGGCTCGATTGACCCTGCGATTGTGGGAATAATCTCTGAGAATGAGAAGATGAGCGCAATCGAGGTTATCAACGTTCTAAATAAGCAGTCCGGTGTACTGGCTATCTCCGGCGTTTCCTCCGACTTCAGAGATATCGAGGACGCAATGGCCGAGGGCAATGATCGCGCAAAGCTGGCCCTGGAT
Source organism: Clostridiales bacterium (assembly GCA_012520395.1). GTDB lineage: Bacteria > Bacillota > Clostridia > Oscillospirales > Oscillospiraceae > DUPK01. The sequence continues at coordinate 8,048 of JAAYOL010000079.1, read as the reverse complement.
ATGTTTGAGTATGAAATAGTCAAATATATTGGCTCTTATATAGCGGCTCTGGGAGGCCTTGATGCCCTTGTGTTTACCGCCGGCGTCGGTGAAAACGGCCCTGAGACCAGAGAGGGCATCGTCAATCAGCTTTATGGTTTCGGACTTAAGATTGATGCGTCAAAAAATAAATTTAAGGGTAAAGAAGCTGATATCACCGGCGAGGGCTCCAGCGCCAAGATATTCGTTGTTCCCACAAACGAGGAGCTGATGATAGCTAGGGATACGAAAAACCTAATCGAAGCCAGATAAAAAGCCGGTTTTCCACACTTTTTGCCGAAATTTTATTAGGCCGGTATTGACTTTTCCATTTCCCGATGATATACTCTCAAAGCCGCTTTGAACGGGCCCTTAACAAAGCGAAGCCTCAGGGCTTCCGCCCCTATAGCGAGACTGTAATTAAGGAAGGTACAAGGCATAATGCACGCAATTATTGAAACCGGCGGAAAGCAGTACAGAGTTGCCGAGGGCGATGTTCTGTTTATCGAGAAGCTGTCCGCGCAGGCCGGAGATAAGGTGACCTTTGACAAGGTCCTTGCCGTTATTGGCGAGGACACTCAGAGCTTCGGCACCCCCACTTTAGAAGGGGCATCGGTCACGGCAGAGGTTGTCAAGAACGGTAAGGCCAGGAAGATTATCGTCTACAAGATGAAGCCGAAGAAGAATTACCGCAGAAAGCAGGGTCACAGACAGCCCTATACCAAGGTTCGGATTAACAAGATAACGCTTTAATCCGCACTATTTTAAAATCCCGGCTAATTAGATTTTTGGAGGTGTAAACCATGGCACATAAAAAGGGTGTAGGCTCCAGTAAGAACGGCAGAGACAGCGAGTCAAAGCGTCTTGGCGTTAAGAGGGCCGACGGCCAGTTCGTTCTGGCAGGCAACATTCTCGTCAGACAGCGTGGCACGAAGATACATCCCGGCCTGAATGTCGGCCGCGGAAAAGACGATACACTGTTTGCTCTTGCAAACGGCCGTGTCCGTTTTGAGCGATTCGGCAAAGACAGAAAGGCTGTTTCCGTTTACGAGGAAGCTGCTGAATAAGCTTTTAAGGCGGGCAATGCCCGCCTTTTTGTTTGCTTTCTTTAAATGGAGGCATAATAAACGAAGCTGTGAAACGGATGCTGGAAAATTACGAAAGCTCCACAGTATAGCCTATCGCCCGCCGCAAACGAGATGGCACAGAATAACCTCACTTGTGAGATTATACAAGATTTGTGCTGAAGCGTTAGCGGCAGAAGGGAGATTATTATGTTTGTAGATAAGGCCGCAATAACGGTAATTGCGGGCAAGGGAGGAAACGGGGCCGTCTCCTTCCACCGCGAAAAGTATATATCGGCGGGTGGCCCCAACGGCGGCGACGGAGGAAAGGGCGGAGACGTTATCCTTGTCGCCGACGACAATATGTCAACTCTTATGGACTTTAGATATAAGAGAAAATATGTTGCACAAAACGGGGCCGACGGCACAGGGCGCAATTGCACCGGGCGGGACGGTGAAAACCTTTACCTGAAGGTGCCAAGGGGCACGCTTGTGCTCGACAAAGAGACCGGAGCCGTAATCAAGGATATGTCGGAGGAGGACAGCTTCGTGATTGCAAGGGGCGGCAGGGGCGGTTGGGGCAACAGCCGTTTTGCCACTCCGACGAGGCAGGCTCCGCGCTTTGCAAAGCCGGGGCTGCCGGGACAGCACCGTGAAATAGTGCTTGAGCTGAAGCTGCTTGCCGACGTCGGTCTGGTTGGCTTTCCAAATGTGGGAAAGTCAACCCTCCTTTCGGTGGTTTCCAAGGCGCACCCCAAAATAGCCAACTATCATTTCACAACTCTTTATCCGAATCTCGGCGTGGTTTATGCAGGGGAAGGTCTTTCTTTTGTAATGGCGGACATACCGGGGATAATAGAAGGGGCATCCGAGGGCGCGGGTCTCGGACACGATTTCCTGCGCCACATAGAGCGCTGCCGGCTCATCGTCCATATTGTGGACGTATCGGGCAGCGAGGGAAGAGACCCTGTCGCGGACTTTGAGGCGATAAACGCAGAACTTAAAAATTACAGCCCTGAGCTGGCTGCCCGCCCCCAAATAGTCGCCGCAAACAAGCTGGATATTGTCCAGGACCCGGCCCTGCCGCAGAAACTGAAGGACTACGTTCAGGCTCTAGGCTACCGCTACTTCGAAATTTCGGCGGCGGCACATAAGGGCACGCGTGAGCTGGTCATGGCCATAGCGGAGGAGCTGTCGCATCTACCGCCTGTCCACGTGTTCGCACCTGAATACGTGGAGCCTGAGATTGTCCCCGAGACTGTGGAGGACCTGGAAATCACCGTGTCCGGCGATGTGTACTCGATAGAGGGCGCCTGGATTGAGCGACTTATGAACTCTGTCAACTTCTCTGATCACGAATCGCGAATGTACTTTGACCGCATGCTGAGAGGCTCGGGTCTTTTCGAGCGTCTTGAGGAAATGGGTATAGATGAGGGTGACACAGTGAGCATTTACGGCCTTGAGTTTGAGTACAGGAAATGATTTTTTAGAAGTTTTTGTACAAAGTATACATTGCATTCTATTCCAACAAATGCTATGGTTACTAAGGTAAATAATTTCAGGCCCGGAGGCGCTGTATGGCAAACACAAAAACTATGACAAGGGATCTGACTACAGGCAGCGTTCCGAAGAAGCTTATGGTATTTGCCTATCCGTTTATGCTGTCTAATCTGCTGCAGGTAATATACAATGTAGTGGATATGATCGTAATAGGACAGGTAGTAGGAAGCGAGGGGCTCTCCGCTGTTTCCATCGGCGGAGATTTGCTGGCCTTCTGCACAATGATCTGCATCGGGTTTTCCAGCGCAGGTCAAATCATGATATCTCAGTTCACCGGTAAGGGCGACCGTGAAGCCGTTAAATCAATAATTGGGACCATGTTTACATCCATACTCGCATTTTCGCTTGTGCTGTCCGTCGTTACGATATTCATGACCGACACTTTTCTTGGCTGGATGAAAACGCCCGCTGAGGCCTATGCACAGGCAAGGGACTATGCCATAGTATGTTTTTCCGGACTCTTCTTTGTATACGGCTATAATGTAGTGAGCGCCATACTAAGGGGTATGGGAGATTCAATGCGCCCATTTATTTTTATCGCCATTGCCGCGGTTATAAACTTCCTGCTCGATTTACTCTTCATCTCGGTAATGGGCATGGAAGCCTTTGGCGCCGCTCTTGCGACAATAATCGGGCAGGCCTTCTCCTTTATCGCTTCGATCATATATCTCTATAAAAAGAGGGAGGCCTTCGGCTTCGACTTCAAGCTCAAAAGCTTTGCACTGCGCTGGGATAAGCTTAAACCGATGATTAAGCTTGGGTTTCCCCTGGCCCTCCAGTTTGCGGCAATATCCATATCAATGCTGTTTGTCAATTCATACATCAACTCTTATGGGCTTATAGCCTCGGCGGTTACGGGAATTGGCAACAAGCTCAGGAACGTAATGTCAATCTTCACAAGATCAATTGCTACGGCAGGCTCGTCTATGGTCGGTCAGAATATGGGCGCCGGCAAGCCCGATCGTGTAAAGCAAATGGTTCGTACCGCCAGTATCATATGTCTGAGTGCGGGCATACTCGTTTCGGGTATATTCCTGCTGTTCCCGAAGCAGATTTTCAGCCTGTTCGACAGAAATCCCGAGGTTCTGGCCTGGGCGCCGCGGTACATGTGGACGCTGGCTTTGACTTTTATGTCATTTTCGGTTATGTCGCCCTTTAATGCGGTTATCAACGGAATAGGCTTTGCGGGGCTGAGCCTGGTAATTGCCCTTGTCGACGGGGTTGTCTCAAGAATAGGGCTGTCGCTCCTTCTGGGTATTACCTTTAACATGGGGATCGAGGGTTTCTGGTATGGAAGCGCTCTGGCAAGCTTTATGACCGGAATTATAGGCGGAATCTACTATTTCAGCGGCAAATGGAAAACCAGGAAGCTGATAATACACTGAAATAAGATTAATAGACAGACGGTGCGCTCAGTGAGTGCACCGTCTTTTTCGTAAATATATCAGTTTATACACTTTTCTTACAGGGTAAGCGTACCGCTTTCATCTTCGATGAGTATCAGAATGTCCTCCTCCTCGCCCGTGAGAGCGTCGACATAGATTATATAGTGCTTTTCGTCGGGGGAAAGGCATTTATACTCATGGCACAGCACCTCGTTTTCTCCCTCCGTCGGGATTATGGCCATCTGATGGGACAAAATCTCGAGCTGGTCGGAGACAAGCTCCCTCGCCTCGCTTTCGGAGACCTCTATACGTGGGAGGTTTCTGGGGTGGTGGTTGGTGATATATCCCAGGGCCTCGAAGCCGACTACATCTCCGCAATCGAGGGCTACAGATACCTTTATCAGATCCGGATAGCAGATTACATCGTCCTGCTTATAAGCGAAGTTCACAAGCGCGATATTGTTGTAAACCGTCCAATAGCTCTCGACCATATTTGAAAAGCCACGTTCATTGAGGAAAGCCTTCGCCTTTTCCACAGCCTCCTCGGGTTCTATTTTCGCCTCGCTGCCCTCGTATCTGCTGAAGGCGTCAAGCACAGCCCCGCCCTTTTTCGTGACAAGGACAGTAATCTCTCCACAGTCCGTTTCCGTGGAGAAAATATAGCAGGGGATATTGCCTGCCCGCTCTCCGAGAAAGTTGGTCTTGTCAGGCTCGCTGCCCATAAAGGTTGCAGCAATGCTTTTCGCTTCCTCGGCGCCGATTTCCGCGGAGTTTTCTATAAGCCTGGGAACCTTGTCATCCAGATGCTCCGAGTAGGGACCGTCGTAAATAAGAGAAGGTATCTCGGGAAATTCGCTTTCAACAATTTGCAGGCTCTCGCCCATTGTACTCGGCTGGCGGTTCTCGGTCATTTCAAGCTCGCTCTCGGCAGTTTTCAGCTCCTGCAATGAAATTGAACCGTGGCCGACCTCCGTTTGCAGCTCAATCAGCTTCGAGGAGAGGGCTGAGGCTGTATCCGACAGCGCCTTGAGGTTATCGATGTCGGTGTCCACCGGCATATCGCCGCCCGCTGTCTTTACCGCCAGGGCGTAGGCGTAGTCGCCCACCTTCGCTATGAATCCGGCGGTCTCATGCAGCTCATAGTTTGAAAACGGAAGCTCACCCAGCGACATCTGGGCAGACATCGCCTTCCCGAAAATCTGAGTACAGACGGAGTTGAGCATCGATGGGGAAGTGGCGTAAACGCTCTTCGAAAGAGCGGTATCAATCTCGTTGACCGCTGTGACCAGCTCAGAAAAAGAGTGCTGATAGGCATTGTTTATAAACAGGTCGTAGTCGGCGAGGTCTTTTGAATGCCTATACATCGAAACTCCTAGTGCGAGCGTAGCGGCAATGAGATAACTGGTCAGAATTATGGTTTTTTTGCGCAAAAAAATCACCCCTTTGCGGATATAATTACCGAAAATGGGTGATTTAATTCCGGGAAACTCATGTCAATTTTTTGATTCCATGCCTCACGCGCTCAATAGTTTCATCCCTTCCGAGGATGTAGCATATCTCGACAGCACCGCCCGGTGTCACGGTTTTTCCGGCAATTGCTATGCGAAGCGGCCAGAGCAGGAGCGCGTTTTTGATACCGAGTCTTTCAATAAGGCCGAACAGGGCGTTGCGGACATTTTCCTGGGTCCAGCCGTCAATGCCCTCGAGCACGGGCAACACGGCCTTGAGCATTTCGAGAGAGACGGCCTCGTCTGTCTTGGATTTTTTGTGGACAAAAAGGGCGGTGTCATATTCGGGCAGCTTGTCCAGAAAGTCAAGCTTCTCGGGAATGTCGCTGAGCTTTTCGCAGCGCTGCTGTAGTATTTCCGCGACAGCCACGGTGTCAATGTCAGGATTCTTTACCCCCTCACGGATATAGGGGAGGGCGAGGGCGTGAAAATCCTCAAGGCTCATGCTGCGTATATATTCGCTGTTGAAGTAATTGAGCTTAACTATATCAAATATCGCCGGAGATTTTGAAATGCCGCCTATATCGAAGGCCTCCACAAGCTCGTTGAGTCTGTAAATCTCACGCTCTCCGCCGGGGCTCCAGCCTAAAAGCGCGACATAGTTCAAAATAGCGTCTGAGAGGTAGCCGAGCTCCAAAAGATCCTCGTAGGAGGGGTCTCCGTGCCGCTTGGACATCTTATTCTGAGCGTCGCGCATAACGGGCGGGCAATGTATATAATTCGGCACATCCCAGCCAAAGGCCTTGTAGAGCAGGTTGTACTTAGGTGTGCTGCTAAGGTATTCCGAACCTCGCACGACATGGGTGATGCCCATGAGATGATCGTCGATGACATTGGCGAAGTTATAGGTGGGGAGCCCGTCGGATTTAATCAGAACGTTGTCGTCGAGCGTGTCGTTTTCGACACTTATCTCCCCGAAAACCATGTCGGTAAAGCTTGTGGTGCCTGCGGGAATTTTCTGGCGGATAACATAGGGGCAGCCTTCGGCCAGCCTGCGCTCTATTTCGGATTCTGAAAGGCGGCTGCAGCGGCCGTCGTATTTATTTATGCCTTTATCGTCAGAAGGGCTTTCCTCCGTATCGCCCCTGCCGCAGAAGCAGCGGTAGGCACCGCCTTTTTGGATTAAAAGCTCCGCGTATTTCCCGTAGATTTCACGTCGCTCGGTCTGGATATACGGGCCCACCGGCCCGCCGACATCCGGCCCCTCATCATGGGCAAGGCCGCAGCCCTTCATGGTGCTGTATATCACATCTGTTGCGCCCTCAATATAGCGCTCCTGGTCGGTGTCCTCAATTCGGAGAATAAACTTGCCGCCGTGCTTTCTGGCAATGAGGTAGGTGTAGAGCGCTGTGCGCAGGTTTCCGACATGCATATAACCGGTTGGACTCGGCGCAAAGCGGGTGCGCACCTCTCCGCGGGGGATGCGCTTTTCCATCTCATCAAACCATATATCAGCTTTACTAATGTTCATACTATGACCATACCCTTCACTGTTCTGGAGGCGCAGGATGACCAAAAAAGGTCATATCCCGGCTTTTTGCGTTTTGCCGGAGAGGGAAAACGCTTTATTTAAATAAAGTTTATACTTATTTAACACTTAATGACTTTATTTCCTGCCTTCGATACTCTATATTATTTTATTGTGCAAGTAATGTCAAGCGTGTCTACCATAAGCTTTTTGCATGGCATGTAGGGCTCTAACTCTTGGGCCCGGCAACAGTCGCGCATTTCCCATAAAGGCAAAAAACTATTTTCAAATAGAGGAAAATGTGATACAATACTGTGATAAACGGACACCCTGAGATACGACTTCTCTGCGGTGATATATTTCCCGGCAGGTTCAAAATAAAAAAAGAGGTGTACCTATGATTTTCAGATGCTCCGAAAGAATGGAGTCGTTAAAGCCATCTACGATACGCGAAATGCTTAAATATATTTCCGACCCTACAGTCATATCATTGGCGGGCGGAAACCCATCGGCTGATTTGTTTCCCGCCAAGCAGCTGGCTGAGGTAACGGCTGACGTGCTGAAGAATGATGCCGGGCTTGCTCTGCAATACGGAAAAACCGAGGGATATCCCCCCCTTATAAAGCAGATACGTCAGCGCCTTAAAACCAAGTACGGCATAGATACTCCGGGTGACGAGATTCTCGTGACGCATGGAGGGCAGCAGGTAATCGACCTTGCAACAAAGTGCCTTGTTAACGAGGGGGATACTGTTATTGCGGAAAACCCCAGCTTTATCGGCGCTCTCAACACCTTCCGCTCCTTCAAGGCAAATATAGCCGGAATTCCCATGGATAACGAGGGCATGGTCATAGAGCACCTCGAAAACGCCCTCAAAACCGAAAAAAATGTAAAGCTCATTTACACCATACCCACCTTCCAGAATCCCATGGGAGTCACGATGACGCCCGAGCGCAGAAGGCGCCTTTACGAGTTGTCGGTGCAGTATAATGTCCCCGTTATTGAGGACAGCCCCTACTTTGAACTGGCCTATTCGGGCGAGGTT
>JAAYOL010000078.1 GCA_012520395.1 Clostridiales bacterium | reverse complement strand
AGCCCTTGATGAAGTCCATCCCCAGTGCGGCGCTGGAGGTGAGCACCAGACCCGCAAGCGTGGACATGGAAGCCGAGAGCACCAGGAGCAGGATTATCGACAGGAAGAAATCGGGCATAATATTCACCAGAATCTGCGGAACCAGAACGTTGAACCCACCGGCTGCGTCGACTGCCGCCTGATCGGGATAAAACAGCCTTACAAAGAAGCCCGGTACATGGACGGAGGTTATAATGAGAAGGCCTAGCACCGAGCAGACAATTCCGCCGATTTTGACCTGCTTTGCGTCCTTGATGGCAAAAAATTTACTGACCAACTGGGGCAGGCCGTTTGGGGCGAAGCTTGTCATCAGAACAAAGGGAATGAGTCCCGCAAGAAGCGTCCAACTGCCGCCAAGATTCAATGAGACCAGATTTTGGCCTATCGCGCCTTCCTCGGGGGTTACAATACGGCTAAGTCTCGCTATACCCTCGGATAATCCGCCGACCACGTCGGACTTGAGTGTGAAATATACTATAACCAAGCCGCCGATGAGCATTATCGCTCCTTGTGCGACGTCTATCTTTGCCGCCGCTTTATAACCACCTATGGCGAGATAGAAGGCCCCCAGAGCCGCCATAGCGAGCAGAGACAGAGTATAGGGAAGGCCAAATACGCTCTCAAACAGGTAGCTCAGGCTTGAAAACACCGTTGCGGTGTAAGGAACCATAAAAATAAAAATAATTATACTTCCAGCTACCTTGAAGAAGTCGGAATTGTACCTGACTCTGAGAAAATCCGGAAGAGTCTGTACGCCCAGCTTCTCACTCATCGTACGGCTTCTGCGTCCCAGAATGAGCCACATAAACATAATGCTGAGCAGGACATTGCCGAGTGCGTTATAAATCGCCCCTATGCCCCATTTCCAGCCTATCATGCCCGCATTAACTATGCAGACTCCGGATATGTAGGTTGCCGCAAAGGAAAAGGAGGTAATGACGGGCCCAAGAGTTCTGCCACCGAGCAGATAGTCTTCCCCGCCTGCGGAGCTCTCCCTTTTTGATTTTATACCGATAACCAGGATAAATAGTACATATGCCGCTAAAAAAATGAACTTTGACATATTGAATAATCCTCTCTTACTAAAGAACTTTCCGTACTCTTCGAGTCTGCAAAATCAATTATTCTACCCTTTTGAAGGTCTTGGCGGACTCTTCGCCGCGGAGTACACGCAGGCCGCCGAGGGCGAGGGATTCCATCTCATTTTCGCCCGGATATACGATGACGGGGGCGATAAAGGATACATACTTTTCGACCAGCCCGGTAAAGTATTTTGAATATGCGATGCCGCCGGTAAGAATTATCGCCTCCACATCACCCGAAACGACAGGGGTCTCCTTACCGATATTTTTAGCGACATTGAGTGCCATAGCCTCAAGTATAAGTTTCGCGTGCTCGTCGCCGCCCTGTATCATCTTCTCGACCTCGCGAACATCTACAGTGCCGAGGTGAGCGACGAGTCCACCCTGCGTTTTGATTAGCTTCATCATCGATTTCTCGGTGTACTTGCCCGAAAATGCCGTCTCAATTACCTCGTGCATCGGCAGCGCGCCCGTGCGCTCCGGCGAGAAGGGGCCTTCACCGTCGTTTATGATGTCGATTATCTTGCCGTCACGCAGTACGCAGACGGAGATTCCGCCGCCGAGATGCACGACAATGAGTGAACAGTCACTGAACTCCTTGCCGTGTTCCTTGGCATAGCGCATACCGGCTGCGCGCATGTTGAGGTTGTGACCTATGCCTCGACGCGGCAACGAGGGCAGTCCGGTGATACGCAGTATAGGGAGCATTTCGTCCACCGTCACACCGTCGTAGACGAAGGCGGGCACGGGGTGTTTTTGAATAAGCGAATAGGCTATGATCGCGCCGAGATTCGAGGCGTGCTCATGGTGGGGCTTGTTGCGAAGCTGCCAGACCATGTCTTCGTTAATCGTGTACGCTCCGGCCTCAACGGGGGGCAAAAGCCCGCCGCGCGATACAATGGCGGTGATGGACTCAAGCGGCACGTTTTCTTCCTTAAGCGTTTTCACTATCAGCTCCTCACGGAACTCAAACTGATCCACGATAGTCGCATATTTCTTGAGCTCCTCGGTGCTGTGGTCAATGGACTTTGTGAAAACGGGGGTCTCGTCGTCGTAAACTGCTATCTTGGTGGAGGTGCTGCCGGGATTGAGTATAAGAAGTCTTTCCATATGCCCCTCCTTAAAGTACCGCGGCGGCGCCCATTACAATCGAGAGATACTTCTCGTCGGAAGTAGAGCCGCGGGAGGTCAGAATTATCGGGCACTTTGCTCCGACAACTACGCCGGCCATGCGCGCCTTGCAGGTGACGGTGAGTGCCTTGCCGAGTATATTCCCGGCGTGGATGTTGGGCGCAACGATTACGTCGCAATCCCCGGCGACAGGGCTTTTGAAGCCCTTGAGCTCGGCTATTTCAGCGTCGAGCGCACAGTCGTAGGAAATGGGCCCCTCGACTATGCAGTTTTTTATCTCGCCGGCCTGGTTCATCTTCTTGAGTGCGTCGCCCTCAACTGTTTCGGGCATATTGGGGTTTAGCTTCTCCACACAGGCCAGAACGCCGACCTTAGGACAATCGTAACCCATGGCGCGCAGTGCTCCGACGGTGTTTTCTATAATCGCCTTCTTCTGCTCCAGCGTCGGGTAGGTGACCATTCCACCGTCTACGGAGGCGACAAGCTTTTTGTAGCCGGGAATTTCAAACATACCGAAGTGGGACATCAGCCCCCCCTTGCCTAAGCCGGTCTCTTTGTTGACCACCGCTTTGAGCAGAACAGAGGTGTCAAGCTTTCCCTTCATCAGAACGTCAGCCTTGCCCTCGCGAACAAGTTCCACGGCCTTTGCAGCCGCCTCGGGTAGTCCGGAGACGTCAAAAATGTTCTCCTCCGGCACCGTCTCGCCGAGCTTTTCCAGCACTGCCTTTATCTCGCTCATTTCCCCTACGAGCAGAGGACTTACAAGCCCCTCCCTGCTAGCACGGAAAACTGCTTCCAGAGTGTGCTCGTCAGCGGCCGCGGCGACGGCGACGCGTTTTACTCCGGGGGCCTTCTTCACGGCCGCGATTAGCTCATCAAAATTCCTAAACGCCATGTTTTGACTTCCTTTCGTTGTACTAAAGCACAAGTGACTATTGAATTATCAGGAGTTGTGCGGGTGCGGGTGCGGCTGCCTGCGGCGCAGGCAGCCGCGTTTGATATCGGGCGAAGCCTTTCCGGATTCGTTTATGCCACGGTTGCCATCCCGGCGGCCAGAGCCTTAATATTCAGCTCAACGAACGCGGGCTTTACACACTCTTTTATGGCCGCTTCCCAATCCAGGTTTTCAAGCTCCATGAGCTTAACAAGAGCGCCCAGCAGAACAATATTCATGGCCCTTGCGTTACCGAGTTCTGTTGCTATCTTGGCCGCGTCAAGCACCTTGGTGTCGGCCGCCGCCTTAACGCGCTCTATTACGTCTTTCGGATACTCCTCTGCACCAGATAGGGTGGTTGCAGTCGGCATCATGTGGCTATTTACAACAACATGGCCCTTGGGCGAGAGGTCGCCTAAATAGCGCAGAGCTTCCATCGCCTCAAAGGAGACGAGAATGTCGGCGCTGCCCTTGCCTATGATGGGTGAAAATACCTTTTCGCCGTAGCGCACCTGGGTGACAACGCTGCCGCCGCGCTGGCTCATGCCATGGATTTCGCTCATCTTTACGTCGTAACCAGCCGATACGAGGGCCGTGGAAAGTATGCGGCTGGCGAGAATGGTTCCCTGTCCGCCGACACCGCAAAGCAGTATGTTTTTGATTTCAGCCATATTAATTGCCCTCCCTTGCTATTGCGTTTTTAGGACATACCTGGACGCAGACATCGCAGCCGACGCACTGGTTTCTGTCTATTGTAACCTTCTTGGTATCGCTGTGGTACTCAAGCGCCGGGCAACCGGTCTTTATGCAGAGTTTGCAACCGATGCACTTGTCGGCATCGACCTTGTTTATTGCCTTGTAATGGCCAAACTCCTTCATATCATCCTCAGTCAGTCTCTTGAGCACGCAGGGCCAGCGGGTGATGATAACAGCAGGTGAATCAAAGCCGAGGCCCCATTCAATTGCCTCCTTGACTTCGCTCAGCTTCAGGGGATTAATCGTCCTTATGTGCTTCACGCCCAGAGCCTTGGCAACCTCGGCAATGTCGGTGATGTTTGCCGCTTCCTCAGAGAGGGTCAGGCCGCTGCCGGGGTTCTGCTGATGTCCTGTCATTCCCGTTATACGGTTGTCAAGCACAACCAGTAAGACGTTCGAGTTGTTGTAGACTGCTTCGAGCATACTTGTCATGCCCGAGTGGAAGAAGGTTGAATCGCCCATTACACCGACGCAGCGCTTGCCTGTTTCTGCAATGTTAAAAACCTTCTGAGCGCCGTGTGCCACGGAGAAGCCTCCGCCCATGCAGATGGCAATATCCTTTGGAGCAAGGCCGTAGCAGCCTATATCGCTGGTAATTATCACATCCTTGAACTTGTTAAGCTCATGGAAGAAGCCGCGGTGCGGACAGCCCGCGCAGAGTACGGGCGGGCGTTTTGCGACTACGGAGCTATCGTACTGTATTGTCTCGCGCTCCTCGCCCAGCAGGGCCATGCGGACTATATCCGGGTTAAGCTCGCCCTCAATGGGAATCTTGGACTTGCCGGTGCAGGCGATTCCGGCTGCCCTTATGGCATCCTCCATGAAGGGGTCAAGCTCTTCAATGACGATGAGCTCATCCACCTGTGCGGCGAAGTCACGGATTTTCTCAATGGGCAGCGGGTATGTAAAGCCAAGCTTGAGGTATGAGGCGCTGTCTCCGTATACCTCCCTGGCATACTGGTAGGCGACACCGGCGGATACTACTCCTATTTTACGTTCCTTGCCCCACTCTATATAGTTGAGCTCTGTGGTATTGGAAAAAGCCTGAAGCTTTTTAATGCGCTCCTCAACCTTGGTGTGCAAACCTCTAGATATTGCGGGAATAGGGTTAAACTTATCCTTTTTTACGTAGGGGATGACGGTCCTCTCGCTGCGCTCTCCAAGCTCAACTATGCTCTTGGAATGGCAGATGCGTGTGGTCATCCTAAATAGTATCGGGGTGTCATACTCCTCACTGAGCTCCAAAGCTATCTTAATCATATCCTTGGCCTCCTGCGAATCCGCAGGCTCAAGCATACCTATCTTGGCAGCGCGCGCGTAGTGACGATTGTCCTGCTCATCCTGAGACGAGTGCAGGCCCGGGTCATCCGCACTGACTACCACAAGTCCCCCGTTTACGCCCGTATAGCCAAGCGTGAAAAGAGGATCCGCCGCGACGTTAAGTCCAACGTGCTTCATAGCCGCAATTGCTCTTCCTCCGGCAAAGGACGCGCCTATGGCGGCTTCCAGCGCAACCTTTTCGTTCGGCGCCCATTCGGAGCATATTTCTCCGTAATTGGCGATGTTTTCGAGTATCTCGGTGCTCGGCGTTCCAGGGTATGCGGACGCAAAATGCACTCCGGATTCCCATGCTCCGCGGGCAACCGCCTCGTTTCCTGTCATGAGTTGTTTCAATCGGCATTCCTCCTCAAAATAATCTTGCATAATATATCTTGCAAGATTTTTATTAATAATATCATACTCCTCGGATTATTCAAGGGGATAGTTCCATATTTGGATAAAATGCCAATAGTATTTGATCCATTTTGTTAAAAATGATGATTCAAACAAGCTTATGGCCATTTTTAATCAAATATGGAGTGTTCCATAAACATAATGAGGATGGCCAAAGCAGGTCATCCTCTATTTATCTGAAAGGCGCGGCGCTAAGCCCGTGAGTAAATTTAAGCAGGCATCAAAAAAAGAGAATTTCGTCTTTGTTTTTTACTTTGAAATCATTTGCAGTTGTACGGAGCGATTGATTTTCCGAAAATGGACGAAAAATCTCAAAGGCGGCAACCGAATCCATTACCTGCCCGAAAACCTCACCATTTTTCCGTTTTTCTTTAATATCTCGGTAATCTGGTCATCGTCTATTTCAGCGATGGGAATTAGCGTCCGTGGAGGCGTGATATAGCTTCCAAGCTGCTTTCCGTACCATACTACATCGTGCCATCTGCCGAGCTTGAAGGCAGCCTTCCTGTATGTCCCCACAACATCGAAGCCCATGCTTTTATGCAGCCACTCGCTACTCTCGTTGGGAATCGTTACCGCCCCATAAACGTTCTGGATATTCTGGAGCCTTAACATCTCCATGAGCGCCGAGTAGAGCGAATGTCCTATGCCGCGCCGGAGGTATCTCTCATCTATATATACCAAAAGCTCAGCATTCCACATACAGGCCGACCTTGTCATATGCGCCGAGGCATAGGCAAAGCCGATTATCTCCCCCTCCAGCTCGCAGACTAGAAAGGGGTAGCGCCCACCTATTGATTCGATTTTCCCCGCCAATTCGTCCGGAGTGGGCACATCGTACTCAAAGGAGATGGCTGTTTCCTTTATGTAAGGGGCGTAAACCTTAAGAACACCTTCGGCATCGGCCGGCCTTGCCAGCCTTAGTTTAGCCTGCTTCATCCCGGCACCTCACTTAAAAAATACTTTATTACTATTTTAATCCAATAAATACTCAAAGTCAAACGGCAGCGAAAATCTTCGGTGGTATTTTCCAAACTATTTTTGACGACAGGTGTAACAATACCTATTAAGTAAAGAAATATGATTCAGAGAGGCAGTAATTATGTTTTGGATTTGGATTATACTCGGCATTATCGCTATTGTTATTATATGGTTTATAGCGGCCTATAATGGCTTTATCAGGCTTCGGAACATGGTCCGCGAGGCCTTCTCCACAATGGACGTATATATGAAGAAAAGGTACGACCTGATACCGAACCTTGTGGAAACTGTAAAGGGCTATGCCGGTCACGAGCAGGCAACCCTTGAAAGGGTCATATCCGCCAGAAACGCGGCGGCAAGCGCTTCAAATCTTGAGGCGCGCCTAGAAGGCGAGAGCGCCCTCACCGGTACGCTGAGGTCACTGTTTGCCTTGGCAGAGGCCTATCCGGACTTGAAGGCAAACACGAATTTTCTCGACCTGCAGAGACAGCTCCAGAGTGTCGAGGCCGATATCGCCAACTCGAGAAAGTACTACAACTCGGTTGTGCGAATGTATAACACAAAAACGCAGTCTTTCCCGAGCGTTATAGTGGCCTCAATATTTGGCTTTAAACACGAGCCGCTTTTCGAAATAGAAGCCGGAGAGCGAGAAAACGTAAGGGTGCAGTTTTGATTTTCGCTGCCAAAAAGGATTTGGAGGGCCTGCATTGAAAAAGCTTTTTCGGTTGTCTGGTATTTTGCTTACCTTTCTGATATGCCTGACTTGCCTGCTTCCGGGTGCCCGGGCCGCCTATGCCGGCTATGATATAACTGCTTACGATATAATTATTAATATAGGTGAAGACAATGTCTACCATGTAACCGAGACAATAACTGCGGATTTTCATGTTCCGAGCCGCGGTATATATCGTTATATCCCACTGAGACAGGAAATGGAGTGGAAAACAGAGGATAATACAAAGCGCGTTATCTACAACACAAAAATTGATTCAGTAAGTGTGCAGGACTTTCCCTTTGATACCTATATAGATAACGGAAATATGGTCATAAAAGTCGGCGACCCAAACAAATTTAATACAGGAAAGGTAGTTTATGATATTTCCTACGACCACGCCCTGGGGGATGACAAAATTGATGAGGGTGATTTTGTCTACTATAACCTCATCGGAACGTATTGGGATTGCAGTATTTCGGGCATATCCTTCACAGTGACAATGCCGAAGGACTTTGATGGCGACAGTTTAAGATTCTTTTCAGGGGCCTTCGGCTCGGCGGGAAATGCTCCGGTTGAGTACAGCACCAGCGACAATATGATCACAGGAGAACTGGCGAAGACCCTGCGCCCCGGCGAAGGATTGACAATGCAGCTCGATCTGCCTGAGGGCTACTTTGATGCTCCGCCGGAGTTTCCCTGGCAGGCCGTTTTCATCGCGGCATCATTGGCGCTGGTGCTGGCCGCACTCATCCTGTTTCTGCTTTTCGGGCGCGATCGCGCATTGCCAAGGCCCGTGGAATTCTACCCGCCGGATGGCGTTACGCCTGCCGAGGCAGCCTACATCATAAGCGGCTCAGTTGACGATAAGGATGTGGTTTCACTTGTCATTTATTGGGCATCAAAGGGCTTTATTAGCATAGAACAGACAGGCAAAAATGACTTCAAACTTGTAAAGCTGAAAGACCTTACAGATAATACGCATGAATACGAAAAAACCTTATTCTTTGCAATATTTAACGGTCGCGAATCTGTTCTTATTTCAAAGCTCAGAGAAAATATTTACAATGAGGTCGAGAGCGTAAAATTACAGATTCCCCCGCTTTACTCCGGTAAGGGTAAACGGCTTTACACCTCGCTTTCCCTCTATATGGGTAAATTGTCACTATTTTCCGCATGGCTTCTTGTCATGGCCTCGCTCTTTATTGCCCTATACAGGCTTTTTTACTCCGCGCAAACCGCGCTTATCTACTCCTTTGTCGGCGCTTTTATTATCATGCTGCCCATCAGATCGCTCAGTCAAAGCCTCAGCAAGTGGCACGGTAAAGGGCGCGGCAAACGGACAGCGCTTCTTACCGGAAGCCTTATAGGCTCGGTTGTGCTGCTGTCGGCTTACGCCGCCTTTATGTACTCACAAGGCCTGTTCCTCGGCTCGATTTTCATCTCGGGGGCCGTCCTTTTTCTAGGGATAATCAGCGTATATATGCGCAAGCGTACCAAGCGGGGAAGCGATCTTCTGGGCAGGATTTTGGGCTTCAAGAACTTCTTGGAGGTCGCTGAAAAGGAGCGCCTGGAGCTTCTGTCGCAGGACAACCCCTCCTATTTTTACGACATTCTGCCTTATGCCTATGTTTTCGGGGTCAGTGAAAAGTGGGCGAAAAAGTTTGAAGAGCTTGCTGTAAGGCCGCCCTCCTGGTATACGGGTTACAGCGGAGCCTTTACCCCTCTCCTATTTAACCTTCTGATATTCAACTCACTGGCGACGATGCATAGCGCAATGACCGCGCGTCCGGTCACTGCCCGAAGCGGCTTTGGCGGGGGTGGAGGCTTTGGGGGAATGGGCTTCTCCGGTGGAGGCTTCGGCGGAGGCGGCGGAGGACGCTGGTAATATTTCAAATAACCTGCGGACATTGTCCGCAGGTTTCGGCTGATTTTTAATATGCGAAAGCAGCGCGTATCTTGCTCTGACATAATTGAAGTGTTTAGGATGGGTACCATGAATACCGCCCCCCGACTGAATCGATAGACGGGGGGCTGGCTTAAAAGGCATCATATATGTTTACAATCTTTATCAGGCTTATATCAAATACCATGAGGTTTCTCTCGTTTAATTCCCTGAGCGCTATATGGCCTGGGCCTGCATAAATAAGCACGCCGGTCTTTTCAATGACCTCACCCCTTGCACCGGGTGAAATCGTCACTTTAACGGTTTTTCCCTTATAGCTGTTGAATAGCTCGGTGAGACAGCGGGGGTTCTGATTCATCGGTGCCGGACGGCGCGGTGCCGGAACCAGAGGCACCATTGGTACAACAGGAATAGAGGGGGATTCGGAAACAACCACACTCCTGCCTGTGACGGGACTGTCCGGTGAAACGAACCTGCGCCTTTCCAAGTTTGGCCCGGGGCGGCTTACCTGCGATGCCATTGGGCTGTACCCGGGTCTGTTAGGATTCATAAAACCTCTCCCATACTTAATCATTGTGCGGAAACAGGCTTATTGCCACGTTTCCGCACTTAACAGAGTGCTATCTTCTATATTTATTATCGTACCTGTTTTCGTATTTGCTCTCGTATTTGTTCTCGTACTTGTTGTCGTACTTGTTGTCGTACTTGTTGTCATACCTGTTGTTCATGTTCGGCATATCGGGAACGCCTTGGACATTGCTTGGCATATTAGGAGCCGGTATGTTTGAGTCTCTAACTGAGGGCATAGTCTGTATGTCGGGTGCGTTTTGCGCGAAGGGCGAGACTCTGGCGTTGGGCGCATTCTGCGCAAAGGGCGAGACCTGGGCGTTGGGCGCATTCTGCGCAAAGGGCGAGACCTGGGCGTTGGGTGCGTTCTGCGCAAAGGGCGAAACCTGGGCGTTGGGGGTATAACGAATGCCCTGCACACGGGACATGTCCGGCATTGTAAATACTCTCTTTTCCGCAAGATAGTCCTGAACGCGCCTTAAAGCATCGCCGAACCTCTGGAAATGAACTACCTCCCTTTCACGAAGGAATTTAAGCGGTTCAATCACGTCAGGGTCGTCGGCAAGGTTAATCAGATATTCATAGGTCGAGCGGGCCTTTTGCTCGGCAGCCATATCCTCGGTCAAGTCGGTAATGGGGTCACCCTTCGATTGGATATAGGCGGCGGTAAAGGGAACGCCGGAAGCGCTTACAGGGTAAACGGCCTTGTCATGGTCTGAGTAGTAGGGCGCAAGCCCGCTCTTTTCAATTTCCTCTATGGTTGCGTTTTTGGTAAGCTGCTTAACCATGGTGCCAACCATTTCAAGGTGAGCAAGCTCCTCTGTCCCAATATCGTTCAGTGTAGCTTTAGCCTCGGGTGTTACCATCGAGAAGCGCTGACTGAGGTATCGCAGAGAGGCCGCTAATTCGCCATCCGGTCCACCATATTGTGTAATTATTACCTTTGCCATCCTTGGGTCAGCCTTCCTGATTTTTACCGGAAACTCTAGTTTCTTATCATAAATCCACATTTAACCGTTCTCCCCCGCCAAATCAAAATTGAAGCTATACTGCCAGGGCCACGGGTTCTCAATCCACTGCCACGGCATCTTGCTTGTGTTGTTTGCCATCAGCATGCCGTACATGCGCTGATATTCTTCTCTAAGCTCCTTTGCCTCTTTAACCATGTTGTTGTAAATGTTCAGTGCCTCTGAGTCCGTCGGGTGCGTGTTCAGGTACAGCTGCAGGTCTATTAAGTAAAAGTCCACAGCAGTGAGTTTCTTAAGCAGTTCATCTCTACTCATCGTTCATTTCCCTCATCTTCTTCCAGTATACGTCGTACAGTCCGGACAGGGCAGGGAAAATCGTCCCCTTTGTCAGGCCTGTCAGGGGCGCATAGGTTTTGCAAAATTTTTGAATTGGTACATACGCATGCGCCAGTTTCACATCGGTAATTGTAGTTTCCTGGGGGATGCAGCCTTCATTAGCGACCCCGGGTTCGTTAACTATGATCATGTAACTATCTCCTTTTTCTAAGCCTCATGGCTTTATACTATATAGTATGTTGCGCGGTCATTTTGGTTAACAGTATTAGGCATAGCGAAATATCAGGCTTTTTTGACGATTTATCAAAATAATATCCCCCAGGGAGGCTTGCAGCCGGGGCTGGCTCATGTTACTTTATTGTCATGAAAACTATAAAGGAGCGTACTGTGAATAAAGCTAAAGTGGCCGCTTTTTTTGATAAGCTCGCGCCCAACTGGGACTCTGACTGCAAGAATTGCGATAGACGGATACGCAGAATACTTGACTACGCAGGAATAGAGAGCAGCAGCACCGTCCTTGACGTTGCCTGTGGTACGGGCGTTCTTTTTCCCTTTTACCTTGAGCGAAATGTGCGTAAGATAATGGGAGTTGACCTCTCTGCCGGCATGATCGACAGGGCAAGGGCGAAGTTTGACGACCCTCGCATAGAGCTTATTACAGGGGATGTGGAGCAGCTCACCCTTCCCCCATTTAACCGCTGCGTCGTCTATAACGCATTGCCCCATTTTGAGGACCCCCTGCGCCTTATTGAATCGCTGAGCGGAAATCTTGAGCCGGGCGGAAGACTTACCATCGCGCACGGCGACGGCAGGGATAAAATTGACGAGAGACACAGACATGGAGCAAGCGAGGTTTCTCTTGGCCTCATGCCCGCCGATGAGCTGGCGCTTATCTTCGCCCCCTTCTTTGATGTAGACACCGTGGTCGACAGCGACGAAATTTACGTCGTGTCCGGCACAAAGAAAATACTATGAATCTGGAGTGTTAATATGACCAAGACAAAATCCCTCACCATCTCAGCTATGTTTGTGGCGCTCTGCGTGGTTTTGCCAATTGCGCTCCATTCAGTCGCAAACGCCGGACAGATACTCCTGCCGATGCATCTTCCTGTCCTTCTGTGCGGAATGGCCTGCGGCTGGCCATACGGCCTTGCCTGCGGTATACTCGGCCCTCTGCTATCCAGCCTTTTCACGGGAATGCCTCCCATGGCGATACTCCCCAGTATGATCTGTGAGCTTGCGGCTTATGGCTTTGTAACCGGACTTCTCTCCCGGAAGATTAATACCGGCCTGAAAATTCTTGACATCTATATCCCGCTCCTGTGCGCCATGATAGCAGGGCGCCTGTTCTTCGGGCTTTTAAACGCACTCATATTCCGTGCCGGCAGCTATACCTTCAGCATTTGGCTTACAGCCTCTTTTGTCACATCCCTGCCCGGTATTATAATCCAGCTCGTTTTTGTTCCCGTTATTATCTATATTCTGAGGAAGGCGAAGCTCATTACATACCCGGCTTAAAGCTATTTTATTAACAGGGGCGTCTTATTGCGAGACGCCCCTGTTTGTATGTATATTAGTCGTGAAAAGAGCGGAGAATACTCGTATACTATTGGAAGGATGTGTTTAAGTGGCACTTTTGGGGAATCCCTTTGTCGGAAATGCTTCTAAGCAGATGACAACCGACGAGCTTATACAGGCCCTCCGCGTTGATATCGCCGGAGAGCTTGAGGCCATAATCGTGTACGAGGCCCATATTATGGCCACCGACGACGAAAGGGCTAAGAAGGTTCTCCGTCATATCGCGGATGAGGAGAAACAGCATGTGGGAGAACTTCAGCAGCTCCTTACTATCCTGTGCCCCAACGAAGGGGAGCAGACTGATAAGGGCAGGCAGGCCATAATTTCTCAGCAGCAGCAAAACTTTCAGGGTCAGATGCAATAAAAGTGAAGGCCGCGTTCCAACCGGAATGCGGCCAAATCATTTGTAAACCTAATGCTTCACACAGCTTCCCCGATGTGCTTTACATTGGGATAAGTGATTCTAAGTCTGTACTATTATGCTAACGCAGGTTAGACTGTTGCGCTTAGTTTTCTCTCCTGCACTCGGGACAGTAGCCGTAAATGTCCAGCCTGTGGCCCTCTATCGCAAAATCCGTCTTTTCAGCGAGAATTTTCTCATAATCGCCGAGTGGGCAACTGCCTATCGCAAGTATCTTTTTGCAGCCAAGGCAAAGCAGGTGGTGATTGTGCACCATGCGGTCATATTCGTATAGACTCCTGCCGCCACCGGTAATGTTAAGCTTCTTTACCATGCGTTTATCAGTGAAAACATCCAGAACCCGGTAGACAGTGGAGAGATTTGCCGGCTCTCCCCTCTCCTTAAGCTCCAGAAAAACCTGCTCCGCTGTAAGCGGCTGCTCGCTCTGCTCGAGAATGCTCAAAATGGCGGCACGGTGTTTTGTGTTTCTAAGCCCTTTCCTCGCCAAATCGCGTCCAAAATTCATATCCTTCATGTTATCACCACCAACTATCAGTCCTGCGCCCTGCCGGACAGGGCCTTTTTTCTTTTCAGCGCTTTATTTATATAATTCGCCGCGTATACAAGAAGATAGCATATTACCGATAAAATCACAATCATCGCCCCCGAAGCTATATTCAGCTCATACGAAAGCCATAGCCCCGCAATGCAGAAAACACAGCCAAGCAAGATGGAATATATGATTCGTTTCCTGAAATCGGCGGTCAGTATGCCCGCTGTGGCGGCGGGGGCGGTGAGCAGGGCAAGGGCCAGTATTATTCCGACCACCCGTATTAAGGCGACCACCGTCATGGAGATCAGAATCAATAGCAGGTACTCAAAAAAGGCGGTATTCAAGCCGATAACGGCGGCGAATTCCTCGTCAAAAATATAGGCTTTCCAGTTATTATATAGACAGACCACAAGCAGCGTCACGACTGCGGTTATAGCGGTTATCAGATACAAATCAGCTTTTGTGACCGACAGTATGCTACCGAAAAGATAGGAGCTAAGATCCGGGGGGTAGCCGGGCATTAGCGCAATAAACAAAATCCCAAGCGCCATTCCGAGCGACCAGAAAAGACCGATAAGCACATCTGAGCGCTCCCCGCCCTTCCTCTTTATATAGCCTATGCCGAGGGAGGAGAGCAGGGAGAATATGAAAGCGCCTATAATCGGCTCAAAGCCCATAAGATAGCCCAGTCCCACGCCACCGTACGAGGTGTGCGCGATGCCGCCACTCATCATAACAAGCTTTTTCTCAATGATAATAACGCCGATAATACCACAGACAATGCTCGCAAGAACTCCCGAGACCACCGCGTATTGCAAGAATCTGTATTTTAAAAGCGCCTCAAGCATTCTTCTCTCCCTCGTCTTTCTCCATTCCCCCGCTGCCCGTCAAGTCGCGGGGAACCGGGCAGCCGTATAGACTGCTTACAATATTCTCTGACAGCTCCGGCT
Source organism: Clostridiales bacterium (assembly GCA_012520395.1). GTDB lineage: Bacteria > Bacillota > Clostridia > Oscillospirales > Oscillospiraceae > DUPK01. The sequence continues at coordinate 8,801 of JAAYOL010000078.1, read as the reverse complement.
CCCCGTGATAGACCAGACTTCCGTTTAAGAGGGCCAGTCTGTGCACCTTCGTGGAGATTGCCAAGAGGTCATGCGTTACGAGAATAATCGTCATGGTCCTGCTGAGCTGCTCAAGCAGAGAATATATCTGCTCCCGCGAGGCCGCATCCACGCTGGCGGTCGGCTCATCTAAGAGTAGCAGCGAGGGATTTACCGCCAGCGCCCTTGCAATCAGCATCTTCTGAAACTGGCCCCCCGACAGCTCCGATATTCTCCGTCCGGAAAGCCCCTCCATACCAACCCTCTCAAGGAGGTTTAGAGCCATAAGCCTGTCCTCCCGGGAGTAGCGGAAAAACGGGCTTATCCCCGCCTTCATGCGCCCGGTTAAAACTACCTCCAGCACTGTTATCGGGAACCTCCTGTCCATTGAGGCAAACTGGGGCACATATCCAATATGGGCACTGTTCCCGGACGGCTTGCCGCCAAAGACCCGCACAGTTCCTGAGGAAACAGGAACCAGACCCAAAATGGCCTTTAGTAGCGTGGACTTTCCTCCGCCGTTTGGGCCTAATAGACCCAGGTACTCCCCCTGCTCAACGTCAAGAGAGACATTGGTAATTGCCGGGGTCTGTCCGTAATACACGGACAAATTATCAATATGAACTGCCTTGACACTCACTGCATAACCTCCGCCATAAGCTGAGCCATGGCCTTCAAGTTTTCTATATAGTCCGCCGCCAAAGGGGAAAGCTGTATCGTCCTGCCCCCAATTTCCTCCGCAAAGGCCTTCGACTGGCTGCTATCAATCTCCTCCTGGTAGAATATTGCCTTGATATTTTCGCTCTTTGCAAGGTCTATCATATCGGCTAAGTGCCGCGGCGTTGCCTCCTTCCCCTCTTCCTCCAATGAATACATGGTCAGGTCGTAGTCCTCCGCTAGGTATCCGAAGGCCGGGTGGTAGACTATAAACTTCCTGTTGCTCACGCCCTCCAGCGCAGATGTGATTTCTTTATCCAGCTGCTCAAGCTGCTGTATATATGCCCCGGCATTGGCCTGATAAGTTTCCTTGTTCTCGTCATCAAGCGCACTAAGCTCCCGGGCTATTGCCTCCACCATCACCATTACCCTTTTGGGCGACAGCCAAATGTGCGGGTCCCGCCCCCCCGATTCAAAGCTTCTCTCGGGATACAGAGCCGCAACCTCGTCCCGGAGCGAAATGGTTTTCATTTCGCCCACGCTGCCGATAATGTCCGCCGACTCCACCGGCACGCCTATGGTAAAATAGAGAGATGCGGCGCTGAGCTGCTCCATTTGCGTGGGCGTCGGCTCATAGTTTTCGGGACTGTTCCCGGGTGGCACAAGGGTTAAGACCTCGGCAAGCTCCCCGCACACCGCCTTGACAAATGTCTCCTGAGGCACGATCGTCACAGCAATGATGGGCTTATCGGCCTGCGTATGCCCGCCGGTCCCTCCCGGAGCGTCGGAATAGACCTGACCCGCCTGTCTTTTTCCGCAGCCCGCCAGCATGAACAGGCAAATTGCGAGGGCAGTTATTGCCCGGGATAGTAGTTTGGCTTTCATAATAAATCTCCTTGCTTATATATGCAAACGGTTTGCATTTGCATATATAATTGTAAAACTGCCACGGCACTTTGTCAATACATTCCATTTATCAATTTTATGATAATTAGGCAAGATATATTTTGAAAACTGCTTGACAATCGGCAAATCGCCTGATATACTGCTTTGGCGTTCCAAAGACAGCAGGGGGCTTTTTAGCCATAATATTCCTGCCGAGGGGCTGGTCTATCTAATTATTATTATTAGGCAGCTTTATATCCTCGTGTCTATTTGGGCACGGGGTTTTTATTTTTGGACGCCGACAAATATCTCGGAGGTGAAATACAGTATGCCTAACGAAAAAGTGCTGAACGAGAAAAAGGCCATAGTTGAAGACCTTGCCGAAAAGCTCCGCAGCTCCTGTGCCGGTGTTTTCGTAGACTATTCCGGAACCAGCGTTGCTGTCGATACGCAGATGCGCCGCGCTATGCGCGAGGCCGGTGTTGAGTACGCGGTTGTCAAAAACACCCTTACCAGATTTGCGGCAAACAAGGTTGGCTTTGAAGCTCTCGATCCCTTCCTAAACGGCCCGACAGCTCTCGCTATCAGCGCGACGGACCCGGTGGCGCCGGCAAAAATTATCAGCGAATACGCCAGTAAAAAGGACAGCACACTCAAGATCAAGGTCGGCTTTGTCGACGGCAAGCTTATTTCCGACAAGGAAATCAAGGCCCTCGCCGAGCTTCCGCCCAAGGATGTCCTCTTGGCACAGGTTCTGGGTACAATGATCGCTCCGATAAGCGGTCTTGCAAACGTTCTCAACGCAAATATCCGCGGTCTCGCCGTTGTTCTCAACGCAATCGCCGAGAAGAAGTCCGCATAACCATTAAACAAACTTAATATTATTGGAGGAAAATAAAATGGCTAGCGAAAAAATTACAGCTCTTATCGAAGAAGTAAAAAATCTTACAGTTCTTGAGCTCTCCGAGCTTGTACATGCCCTTGAAGAAGAATTTGGCGTATCCGCCGCCGCTCCCGCAGCAGTAGCAGTCGCCGCCGCTCCCGCAGCTGCACCTGCCGCTGAAGAGAAGACCGAGTTTGACGTCGTCATGACAAGCTTTGGCGCCGAGAAGATTAAGGTCATCAAGGTTGTCCGCGAAATCACCGGCCTCGGCCTTGCCGAAGCGAAGGCTCTTGTCGAAGGCGTACCCGCCAAGATCAAGGAAGCCCTCTCCAAGGATGATGCAGAGGCTCTCAAGGCAAAGCTTGTTGAAGTCGGCGCAACTGTCGAGCTGAAGTAATTACAACAGCATACGGAAAAAGCCTCACGGAGCTTTGCCGGAGGCAGAAAAACAGTTAAATCATATTTCCGGCGGCGTGTACGTCGGAAATATACCCCGGTTTTGCGGCCGAGTTGCCGCGAAACCGGGGTTTTTTCGAAGGGGTATTGGGTGTCCCTTCGAAGGCCGCCGACTTCTCGGCAACCTAAAAAGCCGCAGATTTTCTGCGGCTTTTTTACATCTTGTCTTCATCTGTTTGCCTCGGGCGGAGGGGATGCCGCTTCTTCAAGGCAGTGGCGGTGCCTCGGAGGTAGACACAAACAGCAGCCACCCAGCCCACTAAATCTTACAGAGTAGTAACAAATTTTACCGAATAGAGGTCGCACATAATGCGCGCGCGGGTAATCATGTCCTCAAGAACGAAATAGTTCACTCCGACCTCTCTCAATATGCCCGCCTTATCAAGAAAAAGTCCCGTGGAAATTGCAAATTCTGCCCTGACGCCTTTCCCGATGAGGGTGGTCAGGTAACCGGCTATATACTCTCGGTTCATAACGGGTGGTGGACCCTGCTCAAAAGCTATCGGGGGCATGAAAAGCTCATTTCTCATTCCCTCTGTCATCATTGGCTCCGTCCCCTGGAAGGGCATCTGATTTGACATGGGCGCCTGCATTCCCTGCCTGTTCTTAGCCGCCTGCACCCCCTGTGTTCCCTGTGAGTTCTGCACATTTTCGGCGTTCATAAAATACTCGCTTCTTGTCCCCTGTGTCATAGGGGCCTTATCCTGATAGGACATCTGATTTGACATGGGTGCCTGCTTGTTTTTAGCCGGCTGCGCAGCCTGTGTTCCCTGGGTGTTACTTTGAGCACCCTGTACGTTGTCGCCATATGTAGTCATGTTTGGCAGGTTTCTGGCAGGCATCGTATCCATAAAAAACTGCTCGTTTGCCATTTGGTTTGGTCTTTGCTGTGAATTCGTATTTGCCACCTTGTTGTCCGTCCAATTAATAGTATTTTTATTCATAAATCAACCACCTAATATTTATTAAGTATCAGCATATGCATCTGTTGGATTGTAAAAGCAATGCTGATTTAATCTCGTGTACCAGTATCCTGTTCTGTTATAGGGAAAGAAGTTCGGGCATTGCGGGTTAAAGGGGTTCATATACCATAGGGAATCCGCGCCCACACCGGTAAAAATGTTTCCGCCTATGGCCCAGTCGGCCACTCTGAAATGGATGGTTTCAGGAGTTGCCACCCATACATTCTGCGGATTCGGCTCGCCATAAACCTTTGTCATCATACAGGTAAACTGGTAGGGTTGCTCCATCACCTTACGCAGGTCACCCTGATTCACTCTCTGGTATTCTCCATAGGGCACGCGCACCCGGTTCATAATCACGGTCGCGACCGCCTTCATGCCGTCTTCTCCTTCGCCCCCTGCTTCGCATTTTATCATTCTTGCAAGAAGCTCTCTGCTGTCCACCGCCATCACCTCAATAACACTATATTCCAGACCCGTTTCTTTGCTACAAAAAAATTGCTAAAACCGTTAATACATATAACTAAGTGCGGCATAGTCGAAAACTCCAAAAACAGGAAGCTCACACTACGTTTAAAACGGAGTGTGAGCTTTACCCTGTACCGGCAGTCTTAATCGGAGTCCGTGCCTTCGGCAAAATCCAATATTTCGGAGGTTTTCAGCATAACCCCGCCGTCCATCTCCAAGCCCGCGTCTTCCGGCCAAGGATTGTTTTTTCCTCTCGCGGCGGATTTGGCTTTTTCTTTATTGCTGCGTTTCCTCGATTCAAGAATCCTGTTTACAAACTCCTCATCCTCAGGATATTTCGTTAAGTCTGCATTGTTCATTAGCGCACCTCACTGCATTCCGGACATCTTGTTCATTTCGGAGCTAAGCATCTTTTTGACCATCTGTCCGCCTATGGGCCCGCCCTGCTGCCCGTTGATTTTGGAGGGGACATCGCCCTTGTAGTGGTCGTTGTTCTCTTTTATATATTGAATCATGCCGATTTCATTTGCCGCTTCGATTTTAAGCTGCCTCAGCTTTTCTTTTATTTCTCTGTTGCTCATTTTTCTCCTCCTTCAGCTTTGTCCGGCTTTAGTATTTATCCTGGCTTCGTTAATATACACCCTGTCAAATTATTCAAAAAGCCGCCGTCTTAATTAAGACAGCGGCTTTTTTAAATTATCGTTACATTAGCTTGACGGTATAGTAAATTGCCGATACGAAAAGATAGCCCGAAAATGCGATTATTACCGGGTAAAACAGTGGAGGCCCGAAAATAAGATACAGGCCAAACAAGGCGAGCGCCGAGCCGTATGTGATGAATAGCGATAGATATGAGGTCCTGGGTGCGAAAACTCTCAGGCGCCACTCCCCTTTTCCTATAAAGCCCTTGTTTTTCATTGCTGCAAAGGTTACTATCGCCGAGGCCAAAATGAACAGCGACACTCCGAGCATGACCCAGAGGTGGTTATAGTAATCTATGTAATATACGCGCCTTGTTATCCAAATGGTAAAAATCCCAAGTGATGATATGAGCGAGGTCATAAAAAACTCTGTCTGATAGATCAGATAGCAGACGTAGAGCAGCAGTATTATCGGACATGCAATGCAACCGATTCTGAGTGCCAGTATGCCGGTAGTGTTAATCAGGCGCAGGAATACGGCGCTGCCGAACAGGAAGGCCCCCAGCGCAAAAAGACTTCTCAGATATCTGAATTTTTTTGTCACAAGCGCAGCTATAAAGGCCACGCCGTCGGCTGCGGTGAGCCATAGGAAGGACCACATTATGAGCCTGAGCACCGGCCTGTAGTTTGCTCCGCCGCTGTACCGCCTGTATAGCGAAACAATCGTAATTTCCAGTATTAGAGCGATCGCGAAGGCTGCCAGCATTTTATAAAACACCGTGTCTTCCTTTTTTCTCTGGTCAAGCTTTGCCTTTGCCTTAATCGAATTGTTTGATGCCACAGATAAGCCCCCTAGTATATTATAAATTGCCGGTATGGAACATCACAGATGCAAGCGCGCAAAGGGGCGCTGTCTCACAGCGCAAAATCCGCTTGCCCATACTCGATATCAGCATCCCGCTCTCCCTTGCTTGCAAAACCTCAGAGGGTTCAAATCCGCCCTCTGACCCGGTGACAAGGGAGACAGTATTATATAAGCTCTTTGTTTCAAGCGCCTGCTTAATAGTGTAGTCGGTCTCACCCTCATAGAAAAAGAGTGGCATTTCAGCCTCTGACGCCTTAGCGAGGGCACTTTCAAAGCTCGCAAGCACCGAGACCTCAGGTATTATTCCCCGGCCACTCTGCTTTGCGGCCTCCTCCGATATCTTCTGCCATCTCGCGCATTTTTTTGTTAGCGCCGCTCCCTCGGGTCGGGAAACACATCTCGCCGACGGAAAAAATACTATTGCGCAGGCTCCCAGCTCGACCGACTTCTGAATGATGGTCTCCGCCTTATCGCCCTTTGGGAAGGCCGTGTAGACGGTGCAACTGACCGTCGGCTCTCCTTCCGACGGGGCGGTTTTAATTATCTCCGCCTCCACGCTCTGTCCTTTCGTACTGAGCAGGCGGCAGGTATAATCTGTGCCCTTGCCGTCGCAGATGGTAAGCGCTTCGCCGGGCCGCATTCTGAGCACTTTGATATGCTCGGCGTCCTTCCCGTCAATACGAATTAGGTCACCGGAGATGTCGCCGGCCATAAAAAATCTGGGCAATCGTTTCCCTCCCAGCGGATATTTTATGGGTCGCTTGTTATGATAACAAAATTTCAGCTTTTTAGCAACTGTTTTCGCATCTGGTAACCAGTCAATATTATAATGCATAATATAAACCGGAGCCACCTGAAAGGAATGACGATACCTATGGAAATGAAATCCAAGTTTTCCTCCGATATAGAAACCCTAAAGGAGCTTATGTACGACGAAGCCTACGACGCGAAGTACTGTGCCGATCTTGCGCGCCGCAGATGCTCTCAAGCCGCGGCAGGGCTGCTGATGCAGATGTCTCGCGAGGAAGCCTGCCACCTGTGCAGACTGCAGGCGGAATACTACATACTTACAGGCTCGAAATTCCAGCCCTGCGTAGCCAACGTAAATATCCCCTGCAACTTTCTCGACGCTCTGCGCGAACTCTACCACGGCGAGGTAAGGGATGCCGAAATATATCTCGACGCCGCGGCCGCCACAGCGGATCCGAGACTTTCAGAGCTATATACCTGCCTGTCAGCGGAAGAGGCGGGGCACGCCGACGAGATAGCCTGCCTTATTACGAGCTGTATGTGCTCCGGCTGAAAAGTACATAAATTTGCACCGCGGAAGCGTTTCCGCGGTGTGTTTTTTTATCTGAGCACGAAGGCATTCGGCAAAAGGTCGTGGAGCTTATAGCTCACATATGTGCCACCCGACCTGACGCAGAGCATCTCCATGTCGGGGGAAAACTCATAAAGCATTTGACGGCAGGTGCCGCAGGGCATGCAGTACTTGTCAGTATCTGCGAAAACAGCCATTCTCTTAAACCGCCGCCTGCCCTCGCTTACAGCCTTTACCAGCGCCGTCCTTTCGGCGCAGATGCAGTTGCCAAGGGAGGCATTTTCAACGTTGCAGCCCGTATAAAGCGGGCCGTCCTCGCATTCGAGGGCTGCGCCTACGTTAAAGCCGGAATATGGCGCGTAGGCAAACTCAGATGCTTTAATTGCCATATTTATAAGTTCTCTGTCGGTCATATCCTCTTCTCCCTTTTATGTTTCTTTAACTCTGAACACAAACAGCTTGTAGCCGATATAGTTCAAAATCATGGTAAGTCCGATTATCATAATTTTTGCTATGTTCTCATTGATACCCGAGCCGACCAAAAGCTTTATGCCGTACATGCTCACGCCGAGGGTAACTGCGTTGACTACAAGAAACCTCACAACTTTGAAGGCCGTTTTCCCCTTCTCGGAATCCCGGAAGGTAATGGTCTGATTGAGAATGAAGCTGCATATTATGCCCGCCGTATAGCCCGCTGCCTGACAGTATTCCACAGCGAGCGATGTCAAGGCGCCGGTAGCCTTGAACACCAGAAAATCAACCCCGGTATTTATGCACCCAATAATGGCGAATACTATAAAGCGTTTGTATTTTTTAAATAGCGCCCTGATTGTTTCTACCATAGCCTGTCCTTTCAGCCGAGATCTACAGTCCAGCTTGCAATATCGTTGAACACTCCGCTCGCAGAGGGCTGCGCCCCGGAAACAATTCCGCGCTTTGTTAGCATGGCCTGGCGTCTGAACACAACAGGCACAATGGGCGCTGTGTTTGCGATGTCGTTATAGAGCGCCTCGGCGGCCGTTTCACGGAGGCTGTCGTCCGCGGAAAGATAGGCGCTGAGCAATATCTCATAGGCATTGTCGTTTATGCCGCCGTAATTAAGGCTTCCGTTTCTGAAAAGCAGTTCGGAGAGGTCGAAGTCCGCTGTAAGCTTTACCTCCGCATAAAACATATCAAAGTTTCCACGCTCAAGCGCGCTCAAATAATCTTCCCAGGAAAGCTCATGAAAGTCAACATTTATGCCCAGACCCCTCATGGCCTGCGCTATGCTCTCGGCAGCCGCGAGCTTTGCCGGATTGTCCTTGTTAGCTATAAACCTGACGGTAAACTCAACCGGCACATTGCCGGAGAGATACTCAACCCATCCGTCCTTATCATAATCAGAAACTCCCGCCGCATCCAGAATCTCCTTTGTCTTCTTGGGAGAATAAGAAAATTGCGAGGCAACCGCAGCTGAAGCCTCCGACTTAACCACCGTCGGCACAAAGCTCTCCGCCCCGCCCGACATCAGTGTTTGGGCTATATAAGTACGGTCTATCAGATAGGTCAGGGCGCGCCGCATATCGGGGTCGGAGAAAAAGCCCCCGTTCATATTAAAGCCAAGATACTGCATATAGGTCGTGTTGTAGTAACGCGCCTCGCTGTT
>JAAYOL010000002.1 GCA_012520395.1 Clostridiales bacterium | reverse complement strand
CCCGCCGATAATGCGGGCGCTTGTTTTTTGTCCTCCTCCCCCTCCCAGTTTTTTGTCAGCTAATTTAAATGTAGAAAGATATACAAATGTCATAAAGCGTGATATAATTCTGAATTACTAGGACTTTATGAAGGAAGTAACTATGCTGAAAATAGGACTTGACGTGGGCTCTACCACCTTGAAGTGCGCCGTATTAAACGAGAAGGACGAGGTAATCTACAAAAGGTACGAGCGGCATTTCTCACAGATAGCCGAGAAATCGGCAAATATGCTCTCGGATATCTGCGCTGCCTTCCCTAATGAGAGCGAGGCGGGTCTTTGCATCTCCGGCTCGGCTGGCATGGGCTTTGCCGAGCAGATGGGTATTCCCTTCGTTCAGGAGGTCTATGCCACCCGCGTTGCTGTAAAGAAGCTGCTTCCTGATACGGATGTGGTCATTGAGCTGGGCGGAGAGGATGCTAAGATACTTTTCGTTTCCGGCGCCATGGAGGTCCGTATGAACGGCACCTGCGCGGGCGGTACCGGTGCGTTCATTGACCAGATGTCAACCCTTCTGAATATTACTCCGGACGAGATGAACGAGCTTTCAAAGCAGCACACAAAGATATACAGCGTCGCCTCCCGCTGCGGGGTCTTTGCCAAGTCGGACATACAGCCGCTTTTAAATCAGGGCGCTCAAAAATCGGACATATCCGCGAGCATTTTCGCGGCTGTCGTGAACCAGACCATCGCGGGTCTGGCCCAGGGAAGGGAGATACACGGCAATGTCGTATATCTCGGCGGACCGCTGACCTTCCTTTCACAGCTGCGTGAGTTCTTTGACAAAGCCCTGCTCCTGAAGGGCAACTGCCCGGAAAATTCGCTCTATTATGTCGCAATGGGCGCCGCGCTTTTAAACGACGGCTCGACGGTAAACCTCCGGGAAACCGTGGACAGGGTAAAAAACTACACCAGCTCGGGCAGCTTTAGAAGCTGTATGCCCCTGTTTGAGAACGAGGCCGATTATTCAGCCTTTAAGCAGCGCCATAAGACAGGGGTAACCTACTCCGAGCTTGGCAAGGACAGACGCGCTTACATAGGCATCGACGCTGGCTCCACTACCGTCAAGGCCGTGGTGCTCAACGATAACGGGGAAATTGTATTCTCGAAATACCTTCAGAACAGCGGAAACCCTGTGCCTATTGTGCATGAATTCCTGTCCGAGGTCTACGAGAAGTTCCCCGGCATAGATATAGTCTCATCTGCCTGCACAGGCTATGGTGAGGAGATAATAAAAAACGCCTTCCACGTCGACATGGGCGTGGTTGAAACTATTGCACACTTTTCAGCTGCCAAGAGATTCGACCCCGAGGTTGACTTTATTATCGACATAGGCGGCCAGGACATAAAATGCTTTAAAATACGCATGGGCGCCATTGATAACATCTTCCTCAACGAGGCCTGCTCCTCGGGCTGCGGCTCCTTCCTGCAGACCTTTGCCGGCGCTCTGGGTTACTCGATATCGGAATTTGCAAATATGGGTATCTTTGCAGACAGGCCTGTTGACCTTGGCTCACGCTGTACTGTTTTTATGAACTCCTCTGTTAAGCAGGCGCAGAAGGACGGCGCCAGCATTGACAATATCTCGGCGGGTCTGTCGATAAGCGTTGTAAAAAACGCCCTATACAAGGTCATACGCGTGGCCAACGCAGAGTCGCTCGGCAAGCATATTGTGGTGCAGGGCGGCACATTCCTAAACGACGCTGTACTGCGTGCCTTCGAGCAGGAAATCGGCGGCTCCGTCACCCGCCCGCCCATAGCAGGGCTCATGGGCGCTTATGGGGCAGCTCTCTATGCAAAGCAGAACGCTCCGGGAAAAAGCAGTATAATATCGGCGGAAAGGCTGGATAGCTTTACGCATCATGTGGAGGCAATAACCTGCAAGGGCTGCCCAAACAACTGCCGGCTGACGGTAAACACCTTTGACGACGGCGGCAGATTTATCGGCGGCAACAGGTGTGAAAAGCCGCTTGCGCTTAAAAACAGCGCCAAGAAGTATAATTTGTTCGACTACAAGAAGGAGCTTCTGGCCTCCTATGAGCCCTTTAAGGGCCGCCGTGAGACAATCGGCATACCGATGGGTCTGAATATGTTTGAGCTATATCCCTTCTGGTACGCCTTCTTCAAGGAACTCGGCTTCGGAGTTGTACCCTCGCCCGAGTCTACAAGAAAGCTGTATCTGAGAGGTCAGCACACCATACCCTCGGATACGGTCTGCTACCCGGCAAAGATTCTGCACGGGCACATTGAGCATTTGCTTGAGGAAGATATTGACGCCATCTTCTATCCTTGTATGAGCTATAACCTCGACGAGGGGCTGGGCGACAACCATTATAACTGTCCCGTGGTGGCCTATTACCCCGAGGTTATCGGCGCGAATGTTACGGCACTAAAGGACAAAAAATACATCTATGATTACCTTGGTCTGCACCGCAGGAGGGACTTCCCAAAGAAGATTCACGCAGTGCTGGAGCGCGAGTTCGGAAAAATCCCGCTTTCGGATGTCAAAAAAGCCTCGGACGCCGCCTTTGATGAATACTTCCGCTTCATGTCGAAAATCAGGGCAAAGGGCAAAGAGTTCCTAAGAGTCGCACACGAAAATGGCCTGCCTGTAATCATACTGTGCGGACGCCCCTATCACCTTGATTCCGAAATCAACCATGGCATAGACAAGCTCATTTGCGACTGCGGGGCTGTGCTCATTACCGAGGATGCAATAAGCGACGAGGTTGAGCCCTTCCCTACCACGGTCCTGAACCAATGGACCTATCACTCAAGGCTCTACGCGGCGGCGAAGTATATTGCCGACAGCGACGACCCCGATATGAACCTTGTGCAGCTCGTGTCCTTCGGCTGCGGTGTCGACGCCATCACGACCGACGAGGTAAGGCATATACTCGAATCTAAAAACAGAATCTATACCCAGATTAAAATTGATGAGATTACGAACCTCGGCGCGGTCAAAATAAGGCTTCGCAGCCTGTTTGCAGCGGCCGAGCAGCAAAAGAGGGATCGTATTGATAGATAATAAGGACAGGATTGAGTTCACCCGGGAAATGAAGGACACTTACAAGATTCTATTCCCTAATATGGCGGATATACATTTCCGAATCCTGCAAAAAGTATTTTTAAGCTACGGATATGATATTGAGATGCTCACCAACACCGACCAAAAGGTCATAGACGAGGGGCTAAAGTATGTCCATAACGACACCTGCTATCCTGCGCTCCTGACCATCGGGCAGATGCTCAGCGCCCTGAAAAGCGGTAAGTACGATGTTAACAGGACAGCCGTTATTATGACCCAGACCGGCGGCGGCTGCCGCGCCTCGAATTATATCCACCTTCTCAGGAAGGCTCTTAAGAACTCCGGCATGGGACAGGTGCCCGTAATTTCCGTAAACGTCGCCGGTCTTGAGAAAAACAGCGGCTTCAAGATAACCCTGCCGTTATTGAGGAGAGCCCTGGCCGCCCTGGCCTACGGCGACCTTCTGATGCTACTCAACAACCAGACCAAGCCCTACGAGGTCAACAAGGGCGAAAGCTATGAAATAACTTCTAAATGGATAGACTTTATTTCGGATAAATTTGCGCAGGGGCGCGCCTATTCTCAGAGGGAGATAAAAAGCTACTTTAAGCGCATCGTCGAATCCTATGCGGCTATTGAGCTAAAAAAGACCCCCAAGGTAAGAGTGGGCATAGTCGGCGAAATATACGTCAAGTACTCGGCTCTCGGCAATAACAATCTTGAGGAATTCTTAGCCTCAGAGGGCTGTGAGGTCATGGTCCCCGGAATTCTCGGCTTTATGTTCTACTGCCTTATAAACAACATAAACGACATCAATCTCTACGGCGGAAGTAAGGCAAAGAAAGCAGTGCTTGAAACCCTGCTGAAATACCTTACGAAGTTCGAGACCTACCTGATAGAGGCTGTGGAGGCAGCGGGCTCCTTCATCGCTCCTTCCAGAGTTGAGGAGCTTATGAAGCTCGCCGAGCCGGTCATAGGCATCGGCTGCAAGATGGGAGAGGGCTGGCTGCTTACAGCGGAAATAATGGAGCTTATCGACCACGGCTTTGAGAATGTTATCTGTGCCCAACCCTTTGGCTGCCTGCCCAACCATATCGTGGGCAAGGGCATGATACGGAAAATTCTCGCCCTTAGGCCCACGGCCAACATAGTCCCCATAGACTACGACCCGGGGGCTACGAAGGTAAATCAGGAAAACCGCATCAAACTGATGCTTTCCGTGGCACGTGAAAACCTCAGCATAGCAACAAACAGCGGCGCACCCTAACAGTGCGCCGCTAATATTTTTTATTCCCAGGGAATAAGCACATCCTCGGGTATAACGCTCGCGTCGAAGCGGTAGTGGGCTAATATTTCCCTGCTGTCCAGAGCGTCCTCTTCCATGCTGTCAGTTAACAGCTCGTCAGTGCTGTGTATCAGATAGGGCAGTCCGTCGGCCCGCCTTATATCCGAGGCTATTCCGATATGCCCGTCATACAGAATTATATCGCCCGGCTGCCACTCCTCTATGAGACTGGTGTCGAGTGTGAGCGGCTCACAGTAGCGCGCAAAGAAAACCTCCATTCTGGCCACTCTGCGGAAATCTATATTGCTATCATAGTAGTCGTCAGGCCCGGTCAGGTATTCTGAGGTATAGTTCCTGATGTCTCTGTCCATCATCTCCTTGAGATTATAGCCCGCGTCCCGAAACGCACGCCAGATAAGGTCGGTGCAGACGCCGATATCATCAGGCGGGTACCCGCCTACGTAGTACGTATTGTCGTATAAGGGGTGTCGCTCTGCCTCCGCCCTCGCGCCAAGAAGCAGGTCGGTGTAGTCGTCCACCCCATCTCCGTCATAATCGACACTGCTCAGAACTCTCGGAACTTCCAGGCTGTATGTGGGGGCAGGTGTCGGTACGGGCCTTTGCGTGGGTCTGGGCGAAGGGCTTGGGTCCGGTTCTTCCGGAGGTGTCGCCTCTTCCAAGACCGATTCTTTTGAGGGTGGAAATGTCAGCGCGGGCATTATCACCGGGAGAAACTCCTCCATGTCAAGTGGAGATGTCAAAGCCGGGCTGGGGGTGGGGGCAGGCTCCATGCTCCCTGTCGGGCTTCCTGCGTTTCCCGCGTACTTAAAAACTGCGGCGACCGCAATTATGGTAACGATTATGTAAGCTATTCTAAGCGGCTTCATTATTCGTTCCTTTCAGTATATCTTCCGATTACTTTAACATGAAGCACTGCGCTAATTCAAGACCTTTTGATTAAAGTTGAAAAGGAAATTTTTGTTCTTACAAATGAAGCAGCTCAGCCTTTGGCGATACGAACGCCGCTTTAAAGCTTCACGGCCCGGACCAGGGAGGTCCGGGCCGGTGTTTCATCTTATCTGGCCGTCTCCGCGGATTACGAACTTGCTGGACGTAAGCTGCCTGAGGCCCATCGGCCCTCTGGCGTGGAGCTTCTGCGTTGATATTCCTATCTCAGCTCCAAGCCCGAACTCTCCGCCGTCTGTAAAGCGCGTCGATACATTGGTATATACGGCGGCCGCGTCTACTCCGTTTAGAAACTTCTCAGCCGCTTCTTTGTTCTCGGTCACAATGGACTCCGAATGACCGGTGCCGTACTCGTTTACAAAGTCAATCGCCTCGTCGAGGCCCGATATGAGCTTTATCGCCAGTATATAGTCTCCGAACTCGGTGCGGTAGTCGGCGTCCGTCGCGGGTATGACACCATCCCCGAGAATTTCCCTAGTCCTTTCACAGCCGCGCAGCTCCACGTTTTTTGTGTCCAGCTTCGCCTTTGCCATCGGCAGGAACCTCTCTGCCACAGTTTCATCGACGAGGAGTGTCTCCGCCGCATTGCAGACCGAGGGGCGGGAGCATTTGGCATTGAAGATTATATTCGCCGCCTTTTCAAGATCGGCGTCCCGGTCCACATAGACATGGCAGACCCCGACGCCCGTTTCAATAACCGGCACCTTTGAGTTCTCGACCACGCTTTTAATAAGACCTGCCCCTCCCCTCGGGATGAGCACGTCAAGGTAGTCCGAAAGCTGCATAAGCTCCATCGCACTCTGCCTGCTCGTATCCTCGACGAGCGCTACGCAGTCGCGCGGCAGTCCGGCCTTTTCCAGCGCGTCGCGCATAATGCTCACAAAGGCGAGGTTTGAGTTAAAAGCCTCCTTGCCGCCGCGCAATATAACAGCATTGCCGGCCTTCAGGCAGAGCGCCGCCGCGTCCACTGTGACGTTTGGCCTTGCTTCATAAATAATGCCTATTACGCCGAGCGGCACACTACGCCTTTCTATCTCCAGACCGTTGGGGCGGAGGGTTTTTTCCAGCACCTCCCCGACCGGGTCGGGCAGGGCTATAATCTCGTTTATGCCGTCTACAATGCCCTTAATCCTCTCCTCGGTAAGCGTCAGTCTGTCAAGCAGTGCCTTTGTAATACCGCTTTGTACGGCAGCGTCCGTATCTTTTTTGTTCGCGGCCAGCACCTCACCTGCGCGGGACGAAATCGCCTTCGCCATCTCCGATAGCGCCCCGTTCTTAGAAGCTGTGTCAGCCGTCATCAGCGCCATGGCCGCTTTTCTGGCCAGCTGACCCTTTTTCTCCAGTTCTGTCATATTGCCGCCTCCTTCCTTGTGGAAATAAACCTTGTTCCAACGGGCTCACCGCCCACTATTTTATAAAGGTTTTCAATGTTTGAGCCATCGGTTATTATCATGTCAATGCCATTTTCCATAGCCCTTGCAGCAGCGTCGAGCTTGGTTGCCATACCTCCCGTTCCCCACTGCCCCGCATCCCCGCAGCCATCTCTGAGGGCGTCAGAAATACTGAGAACCTCGGGAATCAGTCTTGCATCGGAGTGGCATCTGGGGTCCTTGTCGTACAGGCCGTCAATATCTGAGAGCAAGATAAGCAAATCCGCTTTGCATAGCACCGCTACTATGGATGAGAGTGTATCATTATCACCGAGCACCTTGTCCTTGCCCGTCTCTATCTCGGCAGGTGAGACTGAGTCGTTTTCATTTACTATGGGAATGGCTCCGAGCTCAAGCAGGGCCTCAAAGGTTGTGCTGAGATGCTCTGCGCTGGTCTTCCTCTCGACATCCCCACCCGTCAGAAGTATCTGCGCAACCATCTGGCCGTACTCCCCGAAAAGCTTATCATAAAGGTGCATCAGCTCGCACTGCCCGACTGCCGCCACCGCCTGCTTCATACGCAGCTCCTGTGGACGGGACGGGAGCTTAAGCTTACTTGTTCCAACGCCTATCGCGCCCGAGCTGACCAGTATTATCTCATTGCCCATACTCTTTATATCAGATAAGGCCCTCGCAAGGAGGTCCATGGAGTGGATATCGACGCTTCCGTTCGCCCTTATAATATTTGATGTACCGACCTTTACAACAATGCGCATTTGCACGCCTTCTTTCGCGAATATGTTTCAAAATTATACAATGGATTAAAAAATCCATTGTATAATCTGTCGTTTTTTGGCTGTTCTGAAGGGGGTTTGTGAAAAAAACTATCGTTCAGGCACATACCCCCAGAGATAAAACTCTTTTGGAAATTATACAATATATTTGGGAATTTAGCAATATATTTTGGAAATGACATTCACCCCCGCTTCCTTTATAATATAATTGTTGAATTTATGCGTAATAACCTTTATTATAATTGTAAGCTTGTTCAACAGAAACAAAAAACAATTGGAGGAATTTGAATGTGTAACTGCGGCAAGGAAAACAGTAAGTATTTTGAGCCGTTTGAAACCGTGCTGTCGGAGTTCAAAGGTGAAGAACCCGACTTGATTCCGATACTGCAAAGGCTTCAGGATGCTTATGGTTATCTGCCTGAGGATATAATCAGGCGTCTGTCCGAAAGGACGGGTATATTTATTAGTCGGATTTTGGGCGTGGCGACCTTTTATTCTCAGTTTAAGCTCAAGCCTTCCGGCAAGCATACCATAAAAGTCTGCTTCGGCACCGCCTGTCATGTAATCGGCGCTGAAACAATTGCCGAGGCTATATGCGACGAGCTCGGCATAGCTCTGGGTGAAACGACCGAAGACGGCGAATTCACTCTTGAGTCCGTTGCCTGTCTGGGCTGCTGCTCGCTGGCACCTGTCATTACGATAGATGACGAGGCTTACGGACGTCTGACCCCCACAAAGGTGCGCGAGGTCATTCGAAACTTTAAAAAGGAGGCACAGGCCGTATGAAGCTAATGATAGGACTCGGCTCCTGCGGTATCGCGTCAGGCGGATTGAAGGTCAAGGACACGTTTTCGGCCATGGCCAAAGAAAATCCGGACATCAATCTCATTCTCAGTGAAACCGGCTGTATGGGAATGTGCTATAAGGAGCCCATGATTGAGCTAATCGACGACGATGGTCTCGGTACGGTTTACGGGGGCGTCACCCCTGAAATAGCAAAGGAAATCTTTGAGAAGCACATTATAGGCGGCGCTCCGGTCGAGGAATATGTTGTCATGAAAAGAGACGGCAGCGGCCCGGAGGCCGGCTTCATCACACAGCAGCAGAGAATAGTTCTCTCCCGCTGCGGAAGGATAAACCCCGAATCTCTGGACGAGGCCATGGCGATGGGTGCTTACAAGGGCCTGGAAAAGGCGATTAAAACAATGACCCCCGCCGAAGTAGTTGAAGAGGTACTCGCCTCAGGTCTAAAAGGGCGCGGCGGTGCGGGCTTCCCCACGGGTCTGAAATGGAAGTTTGCAGCGGCCCCGGTCTCTGATCAGAAATATATTATCTGCAACGCCGACGAGGGCGACCCCGGTGCTTTTATGGACAGAAGCATACTTGAGGGCGACCCGCACAGCGTCATAGAGGGTCTTGTGATAGGCGGCTATGCCATCGGTGCGACCGAGGGCTACATATACGCAAGAGCCGAGTATCCGATAGCAATAAAGCGCCTTGAGATAGCTATAAAGCGGGCCGAGGAGCGCGGCTTCCTCGGCGATAATATCCTGGGCTCAGACTTCAGCTTCCATCTCCACATCAAGCAGGGCGCCGGCGCCTTCGTCTGCGGCGAGGAGACTGCGCTCATAGCGTCCATAGAGGGACAGCGCGGCATGCCTCGTATGCGTCCGCCCTACCCGGCCAACAAGGGCCTTTTCGCCAAGCCCTCTAACATAAATAACGTCGAAACGCTTGCGAACATAGGCTGGATTATTCTTAACGGCGCGGAGAAGTTCGCCTCCATCGGAACAGAAAAAAGCAAGGGCACAAAGGTTTTTGCCCTCGCCGGTAAAATAAAAAACGGCGGCCTTGTCGAGATACCCATAGGCGCCAGTGTTAAGGACGTCGTGTTCGACATAGGCGGCGGCACCTCCTCGGGCAAGCCCTTCAAGGCCGTGCAGATGGGCGGCCCCTCCGGCGGCTGTATCCCCGCAAACCTCGTCGATACCGTCATCGACTACGATACGCTGGCCGCGACGGGTGCGATTATGGGCTCCGGCGGCATGATTGTCATGGACGAGGACAACTGCATGGTCGATATCGCGCGCTACTTCCTGAACTTCACTCAGTCGGAATCCTGCGGCAAGTGCACCTTCTGTAAAATCGGCACAAAGCGCATGCTGGAGATTCTCGAACGCATTACGAAGGGCCAGGGCGAACAGGGCGATATAGAGAAGCTTGAGCTGCTCGCCGACCAGATAAAAAGGAACGCCCTGTGCGGACTCGGTCAGACGGCGCCGAACCCCGTACTCACCACACTACGCTACTTCCGCCATGAGTACGAGGCGCACATAAGGGACAAAAAGTGCCCTGCCCATCAGTGTAAGCCGCTCATCATATACGAAATTGACCCGGAAAAGTGCATAGGCTGTACCGTCTGCGCGAAGAAATGCCCCGTAGACGCAATATCCGGAAGCCTCAAATCGCCGCACGTCATAGACCAGCCCAAGTGCATTAAATGCGGCACCTGCCTGTCTGCCTGCAAGTTCGGCGCAATTTCGGTGGATTGAGGAGGATAATATAATGAGAATTAATATAAACGGAAAAGATTATGAAGCGAAGGCCGGCCAGACTATACTCCAGGCCTGCCGCGATAACGGAATAGACATACCCACCCTGTGTCACGATGAGCGTCTGAAGCCCTTTGGCTCCTGCATGCTGTGCAGAGTCGAGGTCGACGGCTCACGCGGGACAATGCTCTCCTGCGGAGCGGAAATCACCGAGGGCATGGTCATACGTACCGATACGGATGCGGTTCGGAAGTCCCGTCAAGTCTGTATGGAGCTGCTCGTTTCTCAGCACCGTGGCGACTGCAAGGCACCCTGCACCCTTACCTGTCCTGCGCATATCGACGTTCAGGGTTATATCGCACATATAGCCAACGGACAGTACGAAGAAGCCCTAAAGCTCATTAAGGACAGAAACCCTCTGCCGGTCGTCTGCGGACGCATCTGCACCCGCCCCTGCGAGACAGAGTGCCGCAGAAATGCCGTAGACGGTTCCGTTGCAATAGACTACTTAAAGCGCTTTGTCGCTGACCTTGATTTGGAAAAGGACATCCCCTATCTGCCCGAGAAGGCACCCGCCACGGGCAAAAAGGCCGCGATAATCGGAGCGGGCCCCGCGGGTCTTTCGGCCGCATGGTACCTTGCGGCAATGGGGCATGAGGTCACGATTTTTGAAAGGCGCAAAGCGCCGGGCGGTATGCTCCGCTACGGCATCCCGGCCTACCGTATGCCGCGCGAAACCCTTGACCGCGAGGTCGATATCATAAAATCGCTGGGCGTCGATATCATATACGGCAAGAACTTTGGCACTGACATAACCCTTGAGAGTCTGAAGGCCGAGGGCTACGACAGCGTGCTTCTTGCAGTCGGCTCCCAGGTCGGACAGGCGATGTGCATAGCTGGCGAGGACTACTGCCCCAATGTCCTGCGCGGTGTCGATTTCTTAGGAAGCGTAACAGAGGGCAATGCCCCCGATTTCAACGGCAAGAATGTGATGATCGTGGGCGGCGGCAACACCGCCATGGACTGCTCGCGCACCGCCCTGCGCCTGGGTGCCGAGTCTGTAACCCTCGTCTACCGCCGCACAAAGGACGAAATGCCCGCCGATAAATTTGAGATAGAAGAGGCCGAGTACGAGGGCGTAGTCTTCTCCATGCTCACAAACCCCAAGGCAGTCAGAGAGGAAAACGGCAAGACCGTCGCCACGCTTGCGCGCATGGAACTGGGCGAGTCCGATGCCTCCGGCAGGCGCTCCCCCATGGAGATTGCAGGCTCCGACTTTGACTTTGCGGCAGATTATATCATTTCCGCCATCGGCCAGACCCAGGACCTCAGCTTTGTCGGCGAGGACTGCCCCGTATCCGTAAACCGCTCAAGGCTTGTTGCCGATGAGAAGACCTGCGTGACCAATCTCGAGGGCGTATTTGCCGCGGGCGACGCTGTAACCGGCCCGAAAACCGCCATTATGGCGATTGCCGCCGGCAGAAAGGCCGCCTTTGCGATGGATCAGTACATGAATGGCGAAAAAATCGTCCCCGAAAAGGAATACTACAACCACACGAAGGCTGTGAATTACAAGGAGCTTGACCCCTCCGAATTTGAGGATGTCGAGCGCGCGGAGCGCGTCAAGATGCCGATGCTCAACAAGGAGCAGCGCCAGTTGAACTTTGACGAGGTTGAGCTTGGCCTCAGCGAGGACCAGGCCGTGAAGGAGGCCTTGCGCTGCCTTGAATGCGGCTGTCAGGACGTTAACGAGTGTAAGCTGCGCGAGTACGCAACTGAGTATGGCGTGCAGCAGTATGCCTTTGAGGGCACTATTAACAATCACCCGATAGACGACAGCCATCCCCACATAGAGAGGGATCCGAACAAGTGCATCATGTGCGGGCGCTGCGTGCGTATCTGCGAGGAGGTGCAGGGGCTCGGCATACTCGGCTTTGTGGACAGGGGCTACGGCGTAACCGTCCAGCCGGAGCTGTGCCAGCCCTTCGGCAATGTGGAAAACTGCGTAAAGTGCGGTCAGTGCGTTTCCGCCTGCCCCGTCGGTGCCCTCACGGAAAAGGGCTCACAGCGCAAGCCCGGACCCTTTGTCGAGGAAATCACCGACACCGTCTGCACCTTCTGCGGCGCGGGCTGCTCAGTACAGCTTCGCACTGTTGGCAATTTGATTGTACGGACAACTTCGGTGCCCGGAGAGTGTATCAATAATGGCAACCTCTGCGAGAGCGGACGCTTCAGAACCAGCCTTTTAAACAGCAACAACCGCCTTAAGACTCCCCTCATCCGCAAAAACGGTGAGCTTGTGCCCTGCACGATGGACGAGGCGATTAAGGCCATTAAGGCGGGAATAACAGACGACCTTGCTGTCTATATTTCCGGGAAGGCCACCAATGAGGAGGCAAGGGCGCTCGCCTCTATTGCAGCGAAAAGGGGCGGCAAGACCGCAAGCTTCGGTGTAGACCCCGCTGCGGAGTCCTTCTACACTGTTTGCTCCGACAAACTTGTCACAAGCTATGACGAGATTAAGGCCGCCGATTTGTTCGTGGCGATAAACTGCGACGTTTTCGGCAACCCCTATGTGCAGGCGACGGCCATCCGCCGCGCTGTGCGTGAGGGTGCCGGGTATATTATGGCGGACGCTGTCACCAAAGAGGTTAAGGACGCGATTTCCGCCGCAGAAAAGCCGGTCGTAGTGCTCGGCCCCGTGTTTGACCCGGATCTGCTTCCCTATCTCGCCATGCTGGACGCCAAGGTTCTCATTCCCGCGATAAGATGCAACAGCCGCGGTGTCGCAAAGTATCTGGACGTTGAAAATGACCTCGTTCAGAGCGCTGAGAGCCTAATTATCTGGGGCGAGGACCCTGTGGGCTACGGCAAGGGCAGAGATATTCTTGATAAGACGAAGTTTACCGTCGTCTGTGACCTCTTCCTCACTGAGACCGCTAAGCTGGCCGACGTGGTTCTGCCGCTGGGCAGCTTCGCTGAAAACAGCGGTACCTTCACCAACGTATTCGGAATCACACAGGAAGTCAGACAGGCGTTTGAGGGCATCTCCAACCTTACGACACTCGAGGAGCTTGCTTCCGCGCTCGGCTCCGCCGAACCCAGGGAGTATTCCTGTAAAGCACTTGTCGACCGTCCCGCTTATGTAGTCAACGGCGCGGACATACTCGAAATGATGTAAGCATACTGCAAACTGAAACCCCCGGCCACGGCCGGGGGTTTTTTTATTTAGTTGTCTCGCCCTGCCAGGAGTTCAGCCAGCCACTCTAAAAACGCGGTGTCGGGAAACTCAGGTTTCAGTGCCGCTTTGGCCTTTTCAGTGTTTTCAAGTATAAGCTCCCGGCATCTGTCCGCGCCGAGGAGCAAAACAAAGGTCGATTTCCCGCTCTCCTTATCGGAGCCAATGCTTTTGCCGAGCACCTCGCTAGTGCTTTCCATATCCAGAAGGTCGTCGCGCAGCTGGAAGGCAAGGCCGAGGGCTTCGGCATATTCACCTGCGGCTATAAGCTGAGCCTTAGTCCCGCCGGCTGCGATACAGCCCATGCCTGCGGCAGCTTTTATCAGCGCTGCGGTTTTTAGCCTGTTTATCTGCTCCGTCTCGTCGGCGCTAAGCCGCCTGCTTTCGCCCTCCATGTCCAGCTGCTGCCCTGCGCACATTCCGTATGCTCCGGCAGCTTCGGCTAGCGTAAGCGCCGCCGCCGCCCTCTTTTCGGCGCTCAGAGGAGCTTTCAGTATCGTTTCAAAGGCCGCCGACTGAAGTGCGTCGCCCGCAATAACGGCCGTGTATTCACCGAAAACAATGTGGTTCGTCGGCCTGCCGCGCCGCAGATCGTCGTCGTCCATGCAGGGCAGGTCGTCATGTATAAGCGAATAGGTATGGAGCATCTCAACAGCGCAGGCGAACTCAAGGGCATCCTCCGCCCTTCCCCCTGAAGCTGCGCAGAAGGCAAGCGTCAGCACAGGGCGTATCCGCTTGCCACCGGCCAAAAGACTGTAACGCATGGCCTCGAGCAGTTTTTTCTGGGGCACGTCCTGCAAAAAGTATTCCCCCAGCCTTGATTCAACCAGGTTTTTATATCTTTCGTAAAGCCTTTGCATTAATTGTCCTCTGATTCGAAGGGGAGCTCGACAGGCTCACCATTTTCGGATTTCATCAGCCTTACTACCTTCTGCTCCGCCCTGTCAAGATACTCCCCGCAGCAGCGGATGAGCATCGTGCCCTCCTCAAAGAGCTTAAGGGAGGTGTCCAGGGGTGCGTCGCCGCGCTCTAAGAGCTTTACTATCTCCTCAAGCCTCGCCATGGACTTTTCAAAGGTTAACTCTTCATTCATATTATTCCAACCTCTCTTTTACTTCGCAATTCAGGGCCCCGGAGCTAAGGCGAAGGGTTATCGCTTCACCGCACTGCACATCCGCGGCAGACTTTATCACACTGCCGTCGGTTTTCTGGGCAAGGCTGTAGCCGCGTCCGAGAACCTTTAACGGACTCATCGCATCCATAGAGGCCGCGAGGTGAACAAAGCGCTCCTTCTTCTGAGATATACTCCTTAGAACCGCCGAAATGAAGTGCTTTTGCGCGTGGTCGAGTAACATTCGCCTGTCCTCGATATAGTTGAGCGGGCTTTTCATTACCCGCTTTTCGGATAGTGTGGTGAGCCTGTCGCGGCGCTGCGACAGCGAACGCTTTAGCGCCTGCACCGAGCGTATCTTCATGCCGAGAAGCGCCTCGCGGATTTCAGATGCGTCCGGTACGGCAAGCTCCGCCGCGTTCGAGGGCGTTGCCGCGCGCAAATCGGCCACATAGTCTGCTATCGTCACGTCCGGCTCATGCCCCACGGCTGAGATTACAGGTATTTCCGAATCAAAAATCGCGCGGGCGACCCGCTCGTCGTTGAAGGCCCACAGGTCCTCTATGGAGCCGCCGCCCCGCCCGGTGATTATGAGGTCGGCCACCTTATAGCGGTTTGCGTATTTTATCGCCCCCACTATCTCTGGCGGCGCCTCCGCCCCCTGCACCCTGACGGGCAGGATAATCACCTTGGCGCAGGGATAACGCTTGCCGAGCACACGTATTATATCGCGCACCGCAGCGCCCGCGGACGAGGTGATTACCGCTATCCTCTCCGGATACATCGGAATCGGCTTTTTTCTTTCTCTGTTGAACAAGCCCTCCTTATGGAGCCTGTCCCGAAGCTGCTCGAAGGCTATGTGGAGCTCGCCCACGCCATCGGGTGAGAGCTCTGAACAGTAGAGCTGGTACTGCCCGTCCCTCGGAAAGACCGAGACTCTGCCGAAGGCTATCACCTTCATGCCGTTTTCGGGTCGGAAACGCAGCCTCGACGCTTCCCTTTTGAACATTACTGCACGAATCGTACCCTCCTGGTCCTTCATCGTGAAGTAGTGGTGCCCGGAGGGATATATCTTATAGTTTGACAGCTCGCCCCGTACAAAAACCGAGGCGAGCTCCGTGTCCGAATCTATTAATGCCTTAATCCTGTTATTGAGTTCACTAACTCCATATATCTTCCTGCTCATCCAAACACCTGTCTGTACGTAAGTACGGCTATTCCTATCGCGTTGTCGCTTGCGTAACGCGGCTCGGGATATACTCCCTTGACCATGCTCCTCAAAAGCCGGTTTGAGGCCACCCCTCCCGAGAAGAGTATGGGCAGGTCACCATACTGCTCCCTGGCGTTCTTAGTGGCGCGGTCGATTGCTGAGATTACGGAGCGCAGGGCATAACATGCCGTGTTCTCCTTGCTTTTTGTGTCAAAGTAATACTCCTGCACCTTGTTTTCAACGCCCGAAAGCGAGAATGTCAATCCGTTTACCTTTGGCGCAAAAAAGTCCTCCCTCGTCGACTTGCGCGAGAGCTCATCAAGCTCTCTTCCCGCCGGGAAGCGCAGACCCAGATGTCCTCCCGCCCTGTCTATGAGCTGACCTGCGGCCAAATCCGTCGTACCGCCGATGCCAGTGCAGCTTATGCCCTTATCGTGCGGCTTTACAAGCAGAAGCTCGGTTGTTCCTCCGGAGATATGCCAGGCAAGGTGCTTTGTACCCAGCAAATCAATTCTTCCAGCAGACCAGGCGGCCGCGGCTATATGTCCCTGCTGGTGCGAAAATGAGCAGAGCGGCAAATCGAGCGCCGCTGCAAGTGATGATGCCTGTGACAGGCCGGCCAGAAAGCAGGGCATATAGGAGTCCTCACCCTCACGGGGCTTTGAAGCTGCTCCGACCGCCGCAATTCCCGAATCTCTTTTAAGCCCCAGCATCTGGGTGACCTCGGGCAGTCTCTTGACGTGTGAGAACAGCGCCTCGCTCTGTCTGAGCCCGAGCGCTCCCTCGGGTACATCCAGAAGTCTCCCCGCATTTTCACCGCGCTCTCCGTCAAACCATGCCACGGAGGTGGTGTAATTGCTGGTATCAAATGCAAGGCTTATCCTATTCACCCATCGTCAACTCCTTTTTAATAAAAGTGCCTAGGATACCGTTAATAAACGAAACAGTCTCCCTCTCCTCATACTTCTTGGCGAGTTCGACTGCCTCGTTGACAGCGACCCGGTGGGGGATATCATCCTGCATGTAAAGTATCTCAAACATCGCAACGCGCATAATGGCTGCGGCAACGCGCGAAATGCGGGATATGCTCCAATCCTTTGAGTATTTTTCAATATACATATCCAGCTCCGCCGCATGCTCAGTGACACCCTTAGCGAGCCTTTTTATATATTCCATCTGTCTTTCGTCGGGGTACTCCTCATATATGTCGGCCTCTTCCGCAAGAGTTGCGTAGTGCTCCCTGTCGAAGAAATCAGACAGGAGCTGCGCGGCGGGGAGATCGTTCACCGCCATTTCAAAGGATATGTGGACCGCTATTTCCCTCGCCGTGCTTCTCTTCAAAGAAAACTACCTCTCTTATCTTATGCTGATACAAAAATAACCCCTGCAGCGACGGTACCATGGCCATTCGGCAAGTCCCGCCATGGCCACAATATATAAACGCACCTCTGATACGCAGACAAAATTTACGCCCGAAGCTGATTTCCCGGACGTCTGCGTTGGGGCTTTCGTCAAATCCCTTAAATCACTATTCCTTGTCGAAGGTTATCCCGCAGACGTGGACATTGACCTCGGGTACAGTCAGTCCCGTCATGGCTTCCACGGAGTTAGTGACGGCGTTTTGAACATCCTTTGCAACGTCGCTTATAACATAGCCGTAATGGACCATTATATAAGCGTCAACTACAATCGCTTCCTCATCTATACGAATCTTGACGCCCCTTGAAGCGCTTTTCTTTCCCAAGAAACCCGCAATATCGTTTCCGAGGGTATTAGGAGCTCCGTCAACGCCCGGCACATCCTGTATCGCTGCCGCGGCTATAATAGAAATAACATCCTCCGAAATATTTATGCTTCCCTTTTCATCGGAGCGTGTGATATATTCCCTGTTTTCACCCACTTGAAACACTCCTTTCATTTTAATATTAGTCTACCACATATTTCAGAAAAAATAAAGCAATTTATATGCTATCAAGAGCTTTCAGGGCTTGCATAATAAAAATTCCCCAAAAAATAAATACGCTCCGAGCTTCAGTCTATCCTGCCCGGAGCGCAGTATTTTTCTCTACTTAACCTCGACTATTTTTATCTGATCAAGGCTCATCAGCGTTTCCTGAGTTATTATATCAGCTATTTGAGCAACCGACGTGTCGGTAAGCCCCCCCTCCGGACTTGAAACCGCCACAAAAACAGATTCATCCTTTAAAAATACAACGCAGTCTGCAAAGCCCTTGGCCTTAATCATGCTCTCAATTTCAGTTTCATTTAGGGAAAGCTCTGATATGTTCACTATTTCCGCCATCGTGTTGTCTAAAGCCTGCTGTGACATGCTCATTGTCTCAACCGCCGTGTTAATTGTACTCATCGCCGTATCCCTTGCCTGCTGGCGGTCAAGCCTAACAACTGCAAAATAGTCTGAGACACTGACCGCTTCGCCTTCATAATAAAGACCGGTCGAATCTCCTACGCCGCCGACCGGGACCGTCGGAATAGGTGCATTGGCCACCTTGCTCTTGCTGTACGCCCAATTGAGATATACCGCCGCGCATACGAATACTATCACTGTCAAAATTACCGCGTTCCTTTTAAATACTTTCACTGCCGATCCTCCTAATCTCCCATTTTTGATACTGTTATTTTGTCCGTGGTCAGTCCCGTGAGGGCGGCCACCGCCTCCGTTATCTGCAGCCTTACGGCCGCGCTTCCTCCGCCCTGGCACACTATGAGCGCCCCCTGGTATATGGGGTAGTTATACCGTACTGCAACCGTTTGTACGCCGGAGCCCGTCTGTACGGTCACATATGTGACCTTGCTTTGCGAATCGGAAACCTCCTCGTTTGACGCAAGCTCACGCTCCGCCCCGCTTTTGAGGCTTAGAACGACCTTCACCCTGCCCGCTCCCGAGATTTTCGAAAGAGCCTCCTCCATTTTTCTCTCCTGCTCCGAAAGCGAGAATACCGGCTCACTGAGACCGGACATGTTGTCCGGAGCGCCCGAATCAGAGCTCTCGGTCGGCACAAGAATCAGTACGACACCGAGGACAAGCGCCGCCGCTATCAGACCGTTTTTCTTCAGTTTTGTGAACATTCCATTAGTTTTCTTTGAGAAATCCTTAATTTCCATTTCTGACGCTCCAATGCTGTTTGCTCTTTTGCACTCCGAACTCACTCTCGATGTAGTTTGAAAGACTCGTTTTCTGCGCCGCCGTACATTCAGCTTCTATAAAAACTTCATTCGGATACGGATATCCATCATCCCCCTTCTGCGTCAGTACCGTGACGGTAATATCCTCCATCCCCAAATTTATCGCTTTGTCCGATATATATGCGCTTGACCGGTCCTCTATGATAACCCGCATCAATCTGTAATTTTCTTCTTCAAGAAGCGCCGCGTAATCCTCGGCCATGACTCCGTATTGCAGCGCCGAACTCTGAAACGTGCCAAAATCGAAGCTCAAAATAGGTTTGACCATGGCGACAATCAGCATAAAGGCAGCGGCAAAGGCCGTAATTTTGCGTGACTTGCCCGGCGGCGAAAGGGAGATCAGTACAGCGGCTATTATTGAGGCCGCGGTTAAGCCGAGTATCCAGCTCCTTATAAACCCTATCACACCCCCACCGCCTTTATCAGTGAGATTATGCTAAAGTACAAAATGACCGCAGTGCTGCCCGTAACGCCCATCATAAGCCCGAAGGCTGTTCCTATCCCTCCGATGAGCTTTGAAATTCTCTGGCCCGATACCGCCGCCGTTATTCCTGCTGCAAATTTATAGCAGAGGTATTGAACGGCAAGCCTTAAAAACGGGATGATACACATTGCGGTTACACCAAGCAGTCCATATATGCCTATGGCATTTCTGAGCATGCCCGCCCCGGCCAGAATTGAGGAGGCGGCGTCCGATATTATGCCGCCCACAACCGGCAGTATCGTTGAAATAGTGGTTTTGGCCACCCTCGTTGTGAGAGCGTCGGCTGTGCCTGTGATTATGCCGCTTATGGTCAGATAGGCGATAAAAAGCAGCACTACTGCGGTCAGTACAACGTTTGCCACCCATTTCAGGACATTCACAGCCCCTGCAAGCCCCTCGCCTCCTATGGCGGCACTGGCCACCACCGAGGCGGTATACGCATAAATCAGCGGCACCAGCGCCCTCTCGGAAACGGTAATCAGTATATCAAGGAAGAGCGCCGTCGCCGCATACTTGGCAGCCGCCGAGGTAACTGCCCCTCCGGCTGCCGCCGCGGCCGTCAGCGTCGGCAGCAGTACCTTGGAAAAAGCACTCAGCTCGGAAACTGTATTGCTGCCCAGTCTCAGGAAGGAGCCGACGTCGCTGACCGCTATGGCGGCTATCGCTATTGTACCGATAAGAGGTATGTAATTTGGGGCCGAGCCGGGAGAAAGGCTCTCATACACAGTCTCCGACAGACTTGTTAGTATGGCTATTACAATAAGTATCGCAGCGCTTGATATCCCTTTTCTCAGAATCTCGCCGAGTCTCGCTCCCACACTGCCTAGGATTTTTTTAAAGCCCTCGGTGAAATTTGAGCCGTCTTTAATCTCTATGCCTTCCAGCATTTCCGCCCCGTCGCCTGTGAGCGCATTTTTAAGCTCGTCCCCGCCGAGCGCTTCGTATTGACTTTCGATTATATCTGCCTCAGCCGCCCTCGCCGCCGTAGGTAAGACGATAAGTAACAGGACAAATATCAGCAGTTTCTTCATAAAACCATTCCTTTAGTAAGCTAAAAGCAACGACCGTCAGGGCCTTGTCTTTAAATCAGGGAGCTTATCATTTTGAACACTGTTTTCATAAGTGGAAGCGCCACGGTTACTGCCGCAATGGAGCCGGCTGATTCCACCACCGTGGCGGCGGTGTTCTGCCCCGCGTCCTTGCATATATCGGAGGAGAGCTTGGTGATAAGCCCTATGCCCACCGTTTTTACGACAGGCGACACCACCGCGGAGGACAGGCCCGCAGCCTCAACCAGCTCTGCAATAAAGCCGCTTATGTCAAGAAACCGGTCGAGTG
>JAAYOL010000077.1 GCA_012520395.1 Clostridiales bacterium | reverse complement strand
CCAATACGCGTGGCCTGTAATCAGGGAGCTTGGGATGAAGGCGGACATAGCTGTAATTGGCTGGTCGGCCGGACTGGACAGGGATAAGGATGGCAAGAAGATAATACCGCATTTCAGTTGGGAACAGGCCTCGGAGATGGTCAGATCGGATAAAATACGGATACACCCGCATTCTTACAACATGCACGAGTTCTCATCGGACGCAAATGTTTCGCGCGTCGGGGTGTTGAAGCGGCCGGACGAGAGCTATGGGGAGTATATTGCAGCCTTTGTTGAGGATTTGAAGAAGATCGGATCGATGATTCGCCTGAAGCTTGGGGACAGCTCGAACGTGTTTGCTTACCCCTATGGTGAGAGCAGTCCTATCACTGAAAAGCTGCTCGAAAGCCTTGGCTATGATATTACCTTGGGCATCAAAGATGGCGTAAATGTCATAACAAAGGGCGATAAAAGCAGTCTCAGACTTTTAAAGCGGATAAACGCGGATGGCTATGAGGGCGATATAGTCCGGTTTATTGAAACATACTATTAAATCTTTACACGCCCACAGGCGTTTGAAAGGGATGTACAAATGAAAGAGTTACCGAAAACATACGACCCTAAGGCCGTAGAGTCAAAAATCTATGATATGTGGCTTAAGGGTGGGTATTTTAAGGGCAGGATAGACCCGGAAAAAGAACCCTTTACAATAGTTATACCGCCCCCTAACGTAACGGGGCAGCTGCATCTGGGTCACGCCTTTGACGAAACGCTGCAGGACGTTCTTATACGCGTAAAGAGGATGCAGGGTTATTCTGCGCTGTGGATACCGGGAACGGACCACGCGGGCATAGCCACTCAGATAAAGGTTGAGGAATACCTGAGAGAGCAGGGAATCAGCCGCCACGACCTTGGGCGTGAGAAATTCCTTGAGAAGGTCTGGGAGTGGAAGAACCAGTACGGCGACAGGATAGTTGAGCAGCTTAAGACCCTCGGCTCCTCCTGTGATTGGGACAGGCTCCGCTTCACAATGGATGAGGGCTGCTCAAGGGCCGTGCGGGAGGTATTTGTATCTCTCTATGAAAAAGGTCTTATTTATAAGGGCAACCGTATAATAAACTGGTGTCCGGATTGCCGCACGGCGCTTTCAGATGCCGAGGTGGAGCACGAGGATCATTCCGGGTACTTCTGGCATATCAAGTACTTTGTGAAGGACAGCGACGAGTACGTCGTAGTTGCGACCACCCGTCCCGAGACAATGCTGGGCGACAGCGGCGTTGCCGTGCATCCGGAGGATGAGCGCTACAAGCACCTGATTGGCAAGACAGTAATTTTGCCCCTTATGAACCGGGAAATCCCCGTTATCGCCGACGAATATGTAGACAAGGATTTAGGCACAGGCTGCGTCAAGATGACGCCCTGCCACGACCCGAACGACTTTGAGATAGGGCTGCGCCACAACCTCGAACAGATTCTGGTTTTGGACGAGGATGCCAAAATTAACGAAAACGGCGGAAAGTACGAGGGTCTGGACAGGTACGAGGCCAGAAAGCAAGTTGTAAAGGACCTTGAGGAGCTCGGCCAGCTTGTTAAGATAGAGCCGAACAGCCACAGCGTTGGCACCTGCTATCGCTGCGACACCATCGTTGAACCTTTGACAAGCCCTCAGTGGTTCGTCAAAATGGAGCCGCTCGCGAAAGAAGCTCTTGAGGTTGTCAGGGACGGCAGAATTAGCTTTGTTCCCGACCGCTTTGTGAAAATCTATACCAATTGGATGGAGAATGCCCATGACTGGTGCATTTCTCGCCAGCTCTGGTGGGGTCATCAGATACCCGCCTGGTACTGCTCAGATTGTGGACATATCACAGTCAGCAGGGAAGACCCCGACAAATGTGAAAAGTGCGCAAGCAGCGGTATCACTCGTGACGAGGATGTTCTGGACACCTGGTTTTCGAGTGCGCTCTGGCCGTTTTCAACGCTCGGCTGGCCGGACAAGACGCCCGACCTCGATTATTTCTACCCCACAAGCGTCCTGGTGACGGGCTATGACATCATATTCTTCTGGGTCGCGCGCATGATTTTCTCGGGGCTGGAGCACATGAAGGAGGTTCCCTTCAGGACTGTGCTATTCCATGGCCTTATACGCGACGACAAGGGCAGAAAGATGTCCAAATCCCTTGGAAACGGCGTGGACCCCATTGAAGTCATCGATACCTACGGTGCCGACGCCCTGCGCTTCAATATAATTACGGGCAACAGCCCCGGAAACGATATGCGCTACTACGACGAGCGCTGCGAAGCAATGCGCAACTTCGCAAATAAGATATGGAACGCCTCGCGCTTTGTGATGATGAACCTCACCATCGACAAAAACGAGCTGCCGGAGAAGCTGGAGCTTGAGGACAGATGGATACTGTCGAAGTTTAACAATCTTGCCAAGGAAGTCAATGAAAACTTCGATAAGTTTGAGCTGGGCATCGCTGCGAATAAAATCTACGACTTCATCTGGGACAGCTATTGCGACTGGTATATCGAGCTGACAAAGCCGCGTCTTAATGGCGAGGATGAAGCGGCAAAAATAAGCGCCCAGAAGGTCCTGCTCTATGTCCTCACCGAAACCTTAAAGCTTCTGCACCCCTTCATGCCCTTTATAACCGAGGAAATCTGGCAGGCGCTGCCCCATGAGGGCGAGGCTCTGATGATTGAAAAATATCCGGAGTTTTCGGAGGATATTAGCTTCCCCGAGGACGAGGCCAGTTTTGAAATCATCATGAACGCAGTACGCGCTGTGCGTGCGCGCCGTGCCGAGATGAACGTACCGCCTTCAAAAAAGCCGCATCTTACTATCGTAACGGAAAAAAGGGACCTCTTTGAAGCGGGACTTATATATCTATCCAAGCTGGCCTTCGCGGGAAAGGTGACAATTACGGACGCAGCCCCGGAAAACATGGAGGGCCTTGTCGGAGTTGTAACAAATGACGCAAAGCTCTATATGCCGCTTGCAGAGCTGGTTGACCTCCAAAAGGAGCGCGAGCGCATAGAAAAGGAACTTAAAACCGCTGTGCAAAACCTAAGCCGAACTAAGGGCAAGCTGAGCAATCAGGGCTTTATATCCAAGGCACCGGAGTCAGTTGTGGCCGCCGAGAGGGAGCGCGCCGAGAAGCTCCAAGCCCTTATCAAAAATTTGGAGGACAGTCTTAAAGCTCTTAACTAATTCCGACAAATTATTTTCACTATATAACGTATAATTCATCGTGTATTGGGAAAACTGACCCGATACACGATGTTTTTGTTTTGGCTGAAGGGGGAAAACATGAAGATAACAACGGAATACCGGCATGGCCGGCTTACAGTCTGGCTTAATGGCGAGCTCGACCACCACGTAGCTAAGGACATTATTGAGACCGTTTGCAGGGAAATAGACCAATGTCTGCCATTGTCCTGCTTCATTGATATGAAGGGAGTCGGTTTCATGGACAGCTCAGGAATAGCAGTAATACTTAAAATTTATAAAAGAATGAAGGAGTTGGGGGGTACGGTAATAATCAGAAACCTTGGAAAGCACGCCCGTAAGGTGCTTGATATATCAGGCATAAACAGGCTTGTAAACATGGAGGAGGTAAAAGCATGATAACTGTGAACTACATAAACATTGAAATACCCAGCAAATCAACCAACGAGGGCCTGGCCCGCTCCGCCGCTGCCTGCTTTGCTGCACAGCTCGATCCCACGCTGGAGGAGTTAAACGACATAAAGACAGCCGTCAGCGAAGCGGTCACAAACTCCATAGTTCATGCCTACCCCGAAACAATTGGCAAAATTAGCATCAAAGGGAAGATATTTGACGACAACACGCTTGAGATAACCGTAAGGGACTGGGGGCGCGGCATAAGCGACGTTAAACAGGCAATGCAACCCATGTATACGACGGGCGGAGACGAGCGCTCCGGAATGGGCTTTACTATTATGGAGAGCTTTATGGACAAGCTTAGAGTAAAATCAACGGAAGGCAAGGGCACGACCGTTACCATGCGGCGCAGGCTCTCTTACAGGGCGGGCAATATACGATGAGCGGGCCTGACGTGGCGCTTCTAGAGGCCGCGAAAAACGGTGACAGAGACGCCGCGGAGCGGGTGATAAACGAAAATTCGGCCCTCATATGGAGCGTTGTGAGGCGATTTTTCGGGCGGGGCGTTGAGAGTGACGACCTCTATCAGCTCGGCTGTATGGGGTTTATTAAAGCTATACAAGGCTTTGACAGCTCCTACGGCACCCAGTTTTCAACCTATGCGGTGCCTAAAATAGCCGGTGAGATTCGGCGTTTTTTGCGTGATGATGGAGCAATCAAAGTAAGCAGAAGCGTTAAGGAACGCGCACATTCTATAAAAAGCGCAAGGCTCATGCTCGAACAAAAATTGGGCAGGGAGCCCTATTTGTCCGAAATTTCGGCGGAAACCGGCCTCACCGCCGAGGAAATTGCCTCCACCGAAACCGCCACAGCCACTACTGAGTCGTTACAGCGTGAGATGGGGGAGGAGGGGCTGACGCTTGAAGGTGTGCTCGGCGATTTCCTTCAGGAGGAGAAGATGCTTGAAAAGCTGGCTCTTAAGGAGGCAATCGAGTCCCTTCCGGAGCGCGAGAAGCAGGTAATATTGCTCAGGTATTTCCGTTGCATGACGCAGGAAGCTACGGCAAAGGTGCTGAAGGTCTCGCAGGTTCAGGTTTCACGAATTGAAAAGCGTGCAATGGAAATTTTGAGGGAAAAATTGTTATAAACAGAGCCTTCAAGAGTATTTGCTCAGGAAAAATATCCTTTAAAAAAGCCTGTGTCCATGTTATAATAATTAAGGTGCAATTATGATAAGTAACATCCGGCCGGTTGCGCATTTGGCGGAAGGCCGGTGGCCATATATGTCGCGACCGCCTCGCCCCTTGCGGGGCAACCGGCGGCGATGACATACTCCAAGCCGCTGTGCGGCTATGGATAATTGCTAAGCTAATTATTATACCGGAATGACGGCGCAATCGGCTCCCGCCCTGCGGGTGGACCGCCGATAATGCCATATACCACGAAAGGCTTCGCCTTTGTGGTATAATCGAGTATCAACATAGGCTGGTGGAAACATGACATTACAGAAAAGATTTATTACTGCGCGGAGACTCGCGATAGAAAAGGACTTTTTACATCTTAATGAAAAGCAGAGGGAAGCGGTCCTTACAACGGAAGGGCCGCTGCTTTTACTTGCCGGTGCGGGCAGCGGAAAGACTACGGTCCTAATAAACCGTATAACAAACCTGCTAAAGTACGGGCGCGGTTCGGACAGTGCGGACGTGCCTGCTAATATTACCGAAAATGACCTCAAAATTTTAGAGGATTACATAGAGAACCCGAGTCCGGAATACTATGAAAAGGCATACCCGCTGATGAAGCTCGAGCCCGTAGAGCCGTGGAGGCTCATTGCCATCACCTTTACCAACAAGGCGGCGGACGAGCTTAAGGCGAGGTTGGAAAGGGTGCTGGGCGAAGCAGCGCTTGATGTTTGGGCGTCCACCTTCCACTCCGCCTGCGCCCGCATACTTCGCCGGGACATCGAGCATCTCGGCTTTTCCCGGAGCTTTACGATATATGACACCTCCGACAGCCAGACCCTTGTCAAGCGAATAATAAGGGATTTGGACATGGACGAGAAGATGTTACCCCCGCGCTCTGTGCTCTCTCAGATAAGCTCGGCAAAGGATTCTATGCTCTCGCCTGAGGAGTATCTCCGGGAGGATGAAAAGAGGAATGATTTCAGAAAGGCGAAAATTGGTCAGGTCTATTGCGAGTATTCAAAGCGTCTTAAGGAGGCCAATGCCCTAGACTTTGACGATCTGATTCTCTTTACGGTCAGGCTCCTGCTCACTAACGATGAGGTGCGGGAATACTATCAGACAAAATTCAAATACGTACTTATTGACGAATACCAGGACACCAATAATCTGCAATACCTCCTTGCCAGCACGCTGGCGGGAAAGTGGCAGAACATCTGCGTCGTCGGCGACGATGACCAGAGCATATATAAGTTCCGCGGTGCAACGATTAAGAATATTCTGGATTTTGAAAACCAATACAAAAACGCGCGTAGTATTAGGATGGAGCAAAATTACCGTTCAACAGGCAACATACTCGACGCTGCAAACGCGGTGATTTCAAATAATACCGAGCGCAAGGGTAAGGAGCTGTGGACGAATAACGAGCGTGGCGACCTGCTTACACTCTACACGGCGGCGAGCGAAACAGATGAGGCCCAGTATGTGGCCTCAAGAATACTTGAGGGTTACTCCAGGGGTGAGAACTGGCGGGACTTTGCGGTTTTGTACCGTATGAACGCGCAGTCAAACCAGCTTGAATACGCCTTTAAGCGAAACGGAATACCCTACAGGGTCATAGGCGGAACACGCTTTTTTGACCGGGCCGAGATTAAGGACATACTGGCCTACCTCTGCGTCATAAATAATCCGAGCGACGACCTTCGTCTTCTGCGAATTGTAAACGTTCCAGCCAGAGCAATTGGTAACAGGACGATTGAGGAGCTGACCAGGGTGGCGGGTTTAGAGAACATATCCGCCTTTGAGACAATGAAGAAAGCTAGTCAATTGCCCGACCTGCAGAAGTCGGCGGCAAGGCTGGCCGTCTTTGTCGAACTGATAGAGGACCTGAGAAGCCTTGTCTCAAACACGCCGCTGGACGAGTTTTACGACATTCTGCTGAGTAAAACAGGGTATCTTTCTATGCTTGAGGCGAAGGATACCATTGAAAACACTGCAAAGATTGAAAACATCAAGGAGCTTAAGACAAACATTATTGCCTTTCTCAAGGAGCGCGAGAATGGCACATTGTCCGAGTTTTTAGACGAGATAGCGCTCTATACCGACCTTGAGCAGCTTGACCCGGAGGGCGACTCGGTAGTCATGATGACCATGCACAGCGCCAAGGGTCTGGAGTTTCCGACTGTGTTCATTGTAGGCGCTGAGGAGGGCATATTCCCCGGCGCAGGAGCAATGCTGGAACCAGCTGAGATGGAGGAGGAGCGCAGGCTTTGTTATGTTGCAATGACAAGGGCTAAGGAGAGACTATATATAACAAACGCCCACCACAGGATGCTTTTCGGCAAAACCTCCACGAACAGGCTGTCGCGCTTTGTGGATGAAATACCCGACAGCTATATCGAGAAGCCGAGAGCCAAGGCCTTGTACGAAACGAGCCGCTTTGCGAAAGCCGTACAGCCCATACCTGAGTACAGGCCGGCAAAGCTCGATTACTCACCGCCGGCAAAACCCATGTCTACGGAGAGCTTGGCATATAAGAAGGGGGATACTGTAGAGCATAAGGCCTTTGGCAGGGGACTTGTAGTCTCGATACAGCCCATGGGCGGCGACGCTCTTATGGAGATAGCTTTCGAGGGCGCGGGCACAAAGCGCCTGATGCGCAACACTGCCAGCCGGCACATGAAAAAGGCTTAGCAAGTTTTTATAGGGGCGTGATAAGCTTGGGAACTAAGATGATCGAGGTAAAGAATCTGCACAAATCCTACGGTAGTGTAAAAGCGGTCAGGGGAATTGACTTCTATGTCGAAAGCGGGAAGCTGTTCGCCTTCCTCGGGCCGAACGGAGCGGGAAAGTCCACGACGATAGACATACTATGCACACTTTTAAAGCAGGATG
This sequence comes from Clostridiales bacterium, assembly GCA_012520395.1. Classification (GTDB taxonomy): domain Bacteria; phylum Bacillota; class Clostridia; order Oscillospirales; family Oscillospiraceae; genus DUPK01. Next base: position 4,635 of record JAAYOL010000077.1, on the reverse strand, counting down.
AGGGAGAGGTCATAATCGACGGACATTCGCTAGGAAGGGATGATGACCACATTCGTTCTGTTATTGGTGTCGTATTCCAGGACGGGTTGCTTGACACATTGCTGACCGTCGAGGAGAACCTTAAGATACGCGGCAGCTTTTACGGGCTTAAGGGCGCGCAGCTAAACGAAGCGGTAAGCAGAGTCACGGAGATTACAAATATTAAAGAGCTGCTAAAACGCCCCTACGGTAAGCTCTCAGGAGGGCAGCGCAGAAGGTGCGATATAGCAAGGGCACTCCTGAACACCCCGAAAATCCTTTTCCTTGACGAGCCTACCACCGGACTTGACCCTCAGACCAGAAAAAATGTCTGGGAAACAATAATAGAGCTGCAAAAAAGGACCGGTATGACCGTCTTTTTAACTACCCACTATATGGAAGAGGCAGCAGGCGCCGACTATGTGATAGTCATAGATGAGGGTGAAATTGCCGCGAAGGGAACGCCCTCCGAGCTGAAGGAGAGGTTTACCAGCGATAAGCTGGTGCTTGTGAGCAGGGACGAAAGTCGTCTTGAGGAAATCTTCCGCTCGTCCGGCATTACTTACGAAAAGGTTGCAAACCAATACATTCTCAAGCTTAAATCAACATTTGATGCTCTGCCGATAGTAGACAAATGCAGAGACGGCATCTCAGGTTTTGAAGTTCTGATGGGTACAATGGACGATGCATTTATCGCCATTACCGGAAAGGGGATAAGGGAATGAGCGGATTTGCAATCCGAAACCTCAAGGTTTTCTTTAAGGACAGAACTGCCGTATTTTTTTCTCTCCTCTCTGTTTTCATAATAATCGGACTCTACGCTCTTTTTCTGGGCGATGTATGGGTGAAGAGCTTTGAGGGGTTGACGGGCGTCAGGTACCTGATGGATTCGTGGATTATAGCCGGACTTTTAGCAGTGACCTCCATAACAACCACCATGGGCGCTTTCGGGACCATGGTAGAGGACAGGGTGAAAAAGCTCTCAAAGGATTTTTCGGCCTCACCGCTCAGGCGCAGCAGCATAGTCGGAGGATATACGCTAAGCTCCTTTATAATCGGAGTTATAATGAGTCTTGTGACATTGGTTCTAGCGGAGGTTTATGTAGTAGCCTATGGCGGGGAATTAATAAGCCCTGCTGCTTTGGTAAAGGTTATCGGACTTATCCTGCTGTCGACATTTACAAACACCTCCATAGTATTGTTCATAACTTCCTTGTTCAACAGCATGAATGCATTTGCCACAGCGAGCACCATAATAGGAACCGTTATAGGTTTTTTGACCGGCATATATCTGCCAATCGGCCAACTGCCGGCCGGGGTGCAATGGGCGATAAAGCTTTTCCCGGTTTCACATGCAGCCGCGCTTTTGAGGCAGGAGCTGACTGCGGCACCACTGGCCGCAACTTTTGCGGGCGCGCCTCAGGCAGCAGTTGATGATTTTACGAATTTTTTGGGGATTACATATAAAATCGGAGATACAATTCTCTCTCCAAGAGCCAGTATAGGCGTTTTGCTGGTAACGGCGGCAGTATTCTACGCCCTGTCCCTATTTGTGATTTCCAGGAAAAAAGATAGATAACAAAATGAGCGTCTCAAATTCGAGACGCTCATTTCAGTACATTTTTAATCATAGGCCAGGCATAAAAAGGGCAAATCACTCGTGAAATCCTCGGCCGGAAATATCATCCCCGTTTTCACCGCTGTTTTTTCATCAAAAACCGGAACAGTCACACGGCAATTGGTTGCCGGTATTTCTCTCGATAGTGCAGAAACAGCGGGAACAACCAAATCGCCGGGAACAAGCAGCTCCTTTATAAACAGGGTATCATTGCTCTTTTCTACTGCGGCGCAGAACTCATTTCCCTCGTGGTAGAGGCAATAAAGTGCCCCCAGCTTGCCTTGATAGGCGGCAGCCTTATCCGAAAGAGCGATGTGTGTCCTTCCATCGAGGTTTCTTTTACGGATTCTACCGTATTCCTCCGGTGAAATGGGTAATAATTTAAGATTATTTTCGGTTGAAATCTGCCCCGACGGGCTAAAGCTTAGCTCATTTGCATAGGAGAACTCCGTAAATCCCAGAGAAGCGTAGAAATCAAACAGCCCCTCATCAGAGGGCTTCAGGACAGTATATTCATAACCCAGTCTGGATGAATACTCAACCGCCGCCAGTGTTATCTCCTTGCCCAGACCGTTGCCCCGATAATCGGGCAGAACGGATATGGCGTAGAGATAGGAGCAACTACGCCTGCTATTGTCCTTCATAACAAGTCCGTCGGTCGGCAGAATATAGGCGGCGCTGACAATATCCCCGCCGCACTCTCCCACAATGCCGGCATTAACTCCGAAATGGTCCAGAAAGCGGTCTATAAGCTCGTCCGAATCGCCGAAGGAGATTTTCCAGACCTCTTTAAGCCTAGGTCTGTCTTGCTCTTGAGAAAATCGAAACCGCGTCATACGCACTCCTTTGTTTACTTGGCACCGCAATATACTTCTCCACCATAAACTCCGGATAATAGGACTGCTTCGCGCGGCGAAGGTTCTCAGCGCCCGTGTCGTCCTCCCGGTTTATATAGACGATTTCCGGATGGTTTTGCATAACATATCTGACGAACTCACGGTTTATCATCGAATAGGACCCGTTTATTTCCCTAAAGGCCTTTTCAAAGTGCACCACATAGGTATCGCTATTGAGCTTTTCGCCTATCGTAAAGGCCACCATCTCCCCGTCTACGAACAAAGCTCCACCCTCCAGACCAAGGGCGGTGTAGTTAGACAGGGCCTTGCTCAGGGCCTCCTGCTCGCTGTCCAGGGTAGGGCTGCCTTTTGCGCCCCTGTTGCGGCGTATCCATTCCTCGTTCATTGCAGCGCAAAGCGCCACCTTTTCCGCGGTTATCGGCTCAAACGTCCAGTTATAGCTGCTTATAAACTTATTAATATGGTTGCGCTTTGCGTGCAGGCGCTTACCGGAGAGGGTTGCCAGCTTTTCGGCTAGATAGACATAGTCAAAGCTGCTGCGCTCCGGAATGAAATCAAAAAGACAGGGGAAGAGTATGTCAATTTTTTCGGCGTTTTTTTCGGTAATGCCCCGGAGATTAAAAGGCTCTTTGCTCTCTCTGCAATGCTTTAAGAGCTCCGATACCGCGGCCCTTACATCGCCAAGCCCTATGGGAAACGAATAGTAGATAATTTTGTTGACCACCGTTCGAAATACAAGCATCCCCGCCACTTCAGCGGCGGTCAGCTTGTAGGAATCTCCCCAGATAAATATGTTTGTAAAATTAAAGTCACAGCATCTCGAATCCTCGGCTATGAAGTGCTTGTCCATCCACGCCTTATCCGAGAGTTTTACAGGTTTAAAATTAATCACAAAAAAGCTCCTTAGCTATAGGTATGTATGCATATTTTTTTAATCATGCGCTCAAGTTCCTTCAGGTCGAGAAAGGTCTCGGGCCTTCTGCGCGGATCGCGCAGAAGCGCGGCGGGGTGGTAGAGCGCCATCATTTTGACCCCGTTCGATTCGTACCAAGAGCCGTGATCAACAGAAATCTTGAAATCAGGACTGATAATGCGCATTGCGGCAACGCGCCCCAGGCAGACAATTATTTTAGGTCTTATAAGCGCCGTCTGCTTGCGCAGCCATTTGATACAGGCCTCCTGCTCCGTATTAAGGGGGTCCCGGTTCTTGGGGGGACGGCATTTAACTATATTCGCAATAAAAATATTAGTGCGATCAAGGTCGATAATGGCAAGCATATCGTCGAGCAGCTTGCCTGCCCGGCCTACAAAGGCCTCACCCGTGAGGTCCTCCTGCTCCCCGGGGCCCTCTCCTATGAAAAGCACCTCCGCCTCGGGGTTGCCGGCCCCGAAAACTACATTGGTTCGCGTCTGGCAAAGGGGGCAGTCTGTGCAATTAAGACATTGGTTTTTTAGTGTTTCCCAGTTATCCATCTGAACCTCTTATTATTATGAATTATGTATTATTTTGTCTATTATTATAACACTATACAGAAATAAAAGCAATTACGTTCCCGGCAGCTATAAATATAGTATTTTTAGTAATTTTATAGGCAAATAAAAAGTGTTCATTTTTTATTTTGTCCATTAATTTATAATTTGACAAATTAGGTGAACAAGTTTAGAATGAATATCATAAATGATAGGGCCTACTGGGATGGGCGACAGTTTGTGATTAAATTGTTGATAAAACGAATAAGGAGTGTAAATTATGGACAAAAACGAAGCAAAAGCCTATGTACAGGAACTTGTAGCCAGAGCTTCTGCAGCTCAGAAAATCGCTGAGGGTTATGACCAGGCGAGAGTTAACGAACTGTGCGCGGCCGTTGCCTGGGAATGCTGCAAAGAGGACTTCCGCAGAGTAGCTGCCAAAACTCTTGTTGAAGAGTCCCGCATGGGAATTGAACAGGATAAGTTCAATAAGATTCTCAATAAGGTCAAGGGCGTATGGCGCGACATGAAGGACGAGGTCTCTGTCGGCATTGTAGAGACAGACGTCGAAAAGCAGATAGTCAGGTACATAAAGCCCGTCGGCGTAATCGCAGCGCTCATACCCGTTACTAACGGAGAGGCCACTCCCGCTGTCAAGGCCCTTTGGGCACT
>JAAYOL010000076.1 GCA_012520395.1 Clostridiales bacterium | reverse complement strand
GTTCTGGAGGTTGACAGCAATGCTGAGGAGGGTAGGCTGGCAGTTGAAATTACTGCTCTGGAAAGGAATTCTTTGCCTTACGCCGCCTATGACTTACCTGTAAAGATTAACCTCTTTGGAAGTGACGGAGGTCACCATACTGTCGGCGGCCATGTATATATTGCTAACGAAGTGTTTTGGCGAATCAATAAAGTAAGCAAACTAAGCGACTTTGAAAAGCGCGATTTTTTCAGAATCAGGGTTGCCGCCACGGGAAAGGCCTGTTCTCAAAGGGATATGAATCCCGAAGAAGAGCCCGTCCCCGTGCCCATAAAGATACTTGATATCAGTCTTTCCGGAATTTTATTTAGAACAAAAAGGTCATTTCAGATAAATGACCGTTTATATATATTTGATATTCGGCTGTGCAATGATGCACCTGAGTTCTCAACGTTTTGCACCGTCCGGCGCATCGAGACCGGACCTGAGGACGAGGTATTATACGGCTGTAGCTTTGAAGACCTCAGTGAAAAGGAGGAGGACTCCCTTTTTTCCACGATATTCAATCTGCACCGTCTTGAAATACGAAAGAGAAAAAAGCGGTTGTAGGTATTAATGATATATGGAGATGCTGAAAATGAATTTAACGAACAACGTAAGTGAAACAAATGCAAGCGAAGGCGAAAGTAAATTATGGCTTACCGTTTCATTATCCAATCAAAAGTACGCTGTTAACTGCGACTATGTAGACTCCATATTCCAGCTGCAGCAGGAGATAACCGGGCTACCGAGTGCCAGCGGGGAAATAGTGGGTGTAATAAACCTGCGCGGAATGATGCTTACTCTGATCGATTTGCGCCGGCTTCTTGGCATGGAAACGCTTGAGCAGGAGCTGCTTGAGTTTGAATCAATGCTTCGCAGGTATCAGCAGGCGCATATGGACTGGGTTCGGGAGCTGAAAAGCTGTCTGGAGGACAAGCGTGAGTTTCAGCTACCCACGGACCCGCATGCCTGCGCCTTCGGAAAGTGGTACGACTCCTACAAGCCTGAAAGCCAGATTGTCGCCCTTACTTTGGCGAAAATTGACGAGCCGCACAAGAAGCTCCACGAATCGGCCCTCAAGTGCTTTGCCCTTAAAGACAAGGGCGAAGAAGTGATGAAAAAGCTGGTAAATGAAGAGATTCAAGCACTTGCGGATCAGGTAGTCGGATTAATAGAGATGACCATTGTAAACTACCGTGAAAGCTACCGCAAAGTATGTATAGCCATTTCAGACGGGAGCTCAAGGCTCGGCATAATTGCTGACAGTGTCCACGCCGTCGGCAAGATAGAAAAAGAATACCCTCTTGACAAGATAAATCGCAGTAGACATGTATATTCACTGGGAGACATGTCCGATGGAAGCAGAGCGCTTCTCATAGATGAAAAGCAGCTGTTCACTCTTCTGGATTAAGCAAATCAATGCAGGAAAATATTGGGGTATAATTAGGAGGATGACACAATGAAGTCGATAAAGCTGAGACTAATGGTAGTATTTACGGCTATTATCATGGTCATAACCATCGGAGGGGGACTGGTCACCACCTTTATGGTTCGCAGAGATGAGCTTCAAGACGTAGGGGTAAACCTCATGGAGATGGCACAGGCTGAAGCAAACTATGTCAAGAGTCTCAGAGCAGCCGAGAAAAAGTATATCGGCACCCTCGCCCAGAACGAGATGTTCACGGACGACAATCTGACTGTGCAGTATAAAGCGGCCTACTGTTCCGCCGAAGCAGTGAGAACAGGCTATCTCTATTTCGCTTTTGCGGACTTAAATGGGAACGCCACCGTATTCAGCGGTGGGGGAAGGACCGAGAACGTCGCCAATATGGACTTTTTCAAGGAAGCGAAAAATGGAGGTACCGTGGCCTCGGACCTGCTTTTCCTGGATGCAAACAGCGACCCTGTGCTGATATATGCCTCTCCCGTTTTTAAGGGGAGCAATCTTGCCGGAGTATTATACGGCGTTAGAAATGGACTTATTCTATGCGATGTAATGGCCGAGATTGACTACAAGGAGACGGGATACGCTTATATACTCAACAGCCGCGGCGATATGATAGCACACAAGGACAGGGAGCTGGTTCTAACGAGGGATAACAGTATAGAAACAGCAAAGGTTGACAGCGATTTCGAGGAGCTGGGGGCGCTGACAAGCGCAATGATAAGACGCGAGACGGGAAGTGGAAGCTATACTTATCAGGGCGTTGGAAAAATCATTGGGTATGCGCCGATTGACGGTGAGCCCTGGGTGATGGCCCTTGGAATAGAGACTAGCGAGGTCATGAGCACCGTAAACGAGCTAATATACCTGGTGCTTGCAATTTGCATTATCTCAGCCATAATTGGAGCCGTCGTAACCTTTATTGTCAGCAGCAGTATCGCGAGGCCGCTTAAGAAAATTACCGTGGCGGCCAAGGAGGTAGGCGAGGGACGTTTCGACGTATCGCTTTCGATAAAACGAAAGGACGAAATCGGCCAACTTGCCGGGGCTCTTAATGCCACCATCTTACAGATTAAGGATTATAATGCTTACATAGATGACATAGTAAATGGCCTCACATCTATCTCTGACGGCGACCTCACCGTAAAACCAATAATAGTGTTCAAGGGAGAGTTCGAGAAAGTTAAGATAGCAATGGGCAAGGTTCTTAACGGTCTTAGCGGCCTGTTATGGCAGATTAGAGAGGCGGCAGAACAGGTTGAAAGCGGCTCTGAGCAGGTTGCAAACGGTGCACAGGCCCTTTCCCAGGGTGCAACGGAGCAGGCCAGCTCTATTCAGCAGCTTTCCGCATCGATCAACGAGGTCACCTCTCAAATTCAGGAGACTGCTAGTAACGCAAAGGAGGCCCGGAGAAAGGCCGTATACATGGGCAAGGAGCTGCGCACCAGCAACGACCATATGAAGAACATGGTCTCAGCCATGGATGAGATAACAAACAAGTCTTCCGAAATCTCCAAGATAATTAAGATTATAGACGACCTCGCCTTCCAGACGAATATCCTAGCGCTCAATGCGGCGGTGGAAGCTGCCCGCGCGGGGGCCTCAGGAAAGGGCTTTGCCGTTGTTGCCGATGAAGTCAGAAATTTGGCCGGCAAATCCGCGGAGGCGGCCAAGAACATCGCCACACTTATTGCCGAGACCATCGAGGCTGTGAAAAACGGCTCACAGATAGCCGACGATACTGCGCAATCATTGGATTTAAGCGTTACGATTACGGGCGAGACGGTAGAGGTCATTGAAAAAATCTCCGAGGCTGCCGATGAGCAATCCACAGCCATCGAACAGATAAATCAGGGCGTAGAGCAGATTTCTGCGGTGGTTCAGACAAACGCGGCTACTGCCGAAGAAAGCGCCGCGGCGAGCGAGGAGCTCTCAGGGCAATCCAATATGCTGAAGGATCTGATGTCCAGGTTCAAGCTAAGACAGTATAACGCGGGCAATACCGCCCAAACCAATGAGCATTCTCCGGCGCTTAAGTCGTCCAAGCTCGGGGCGGCGAGCAGCTTCAGAGAATCCGGAAGCAGTAAATACTAAGTCTTCCATTAAAATAGAATGGCAAATCGCAGATGGGGTACCTCAAAATATGGGGTACCCCTTTCTTATTATCGGCGCCCAAACATGGGGCGCCGATTGTGCAGGAGGGCAAAATATCCCCCGTCCGGAAGGACGGGGGATATAGTGGTTTCGTGTTACTTGCCCATTTGCAGGGTTTTGGAGATGGTGGCCTTCAATACTGACAGCGCGCTGAGATTTGCGTCGTAGGCGTTGCTGGCGGCCAGCAGGTCAATCCTCTCCTCGGTGGTGTCCACATTGGAGTAGCGCACATAGCCGTTTTCGTCTGCCTGCGGATGTGAAGGGTCATGGACAAGCTTGAAGTCGCGATCACTTTCAACAACCGCTGTTATTTGAACACCACCCTTGGCCTTCCTCAATTCGTCCCTGAAGGAGAGAGGGCGCTCCTGAAAAACGACCTGTTTGCGCCTGTAGGGCTCACCGTTTTCGGTTACGGTGGTTTTTTCATTTGCAATGTTTTGAAGGATTACATTAATCCTGTATCTCTCCGCAGTCAGCGCAGAGCCAACGATATCAAGAGAACCCAGAAAGGCCATGAAAACCCACCCCAATCCAGTATAATTTATTTCATGTTGCAGTTGATGACATAATTATACTTGTCAAACTCGCCGGTAATCTTGTCGAGCAGCATACTGTGCTGCACATAGGTTTTATAGAGCGCTATGCTCTCCAGTTCATAATCGACATTATTCCCGTCGGGCTGAGCTGAAGAGCTCTCATCCGTAACAACGGCGGCCTGAATGGTGCTTGTCCTTTTGCCCGTAACCGAGGCTTTTTTGAGCACCTCTTTAAACACAAGTGCCTTCGCCTTGTAGCCCGGAGTCTCTATGTTTGCGATATTCTGAAGATGGAGGTTCTGCTGTAGCTGGGAAAACTGCAGACCTGCTTCTAAAATCCTAAAACTGCCGGATTGATAGAACATATAAAGCCTCCTTGATCCCGCCGTTTTTCAACTTAACTGTTTGATGCAATCGCCCTTGTTTTTTTGTAAGCCTGATAAAACGTATCGCGCAGCTCGGCTATCATTTGAGTGACCTCGTCCAGCCCGGTCGGATCCTTTTTCAAATTCGCCTTTTTTACGACGTCCAGAAAATAGTCGTAGAGGGCATTGAGATTATTCGATATCTCATATTCAAAGTCGAGAGTGCTCTTCAGGTGTCCAAGCATGAGCTGAACCTTCTTGAGATATCTGTTGATATCCGCGTAATTATTGTGCTTAAACGAATTTCTTGCATGGCCAAGCTCTTTTAGCAACCCGTCATAAAGAGCAATGAGCAAATCACCGGAAGTCATAGTCATTACAGACTGCTGCTTGTACGTTTTATAGAGATTATTAACCATTATATTTCACCTCGTCGAATGTGTCAACCTTTATTAATAACCTTCAAAGGTTTGTGATATCATGCTGCTTTGTGCCGAGTAATAGGAGATTAGTCTTTCCATATCGTTAAACTGTCTCCAGTAGCGTGCGCGTTCCTTCTCATACTTGCTGTTGAGCTCTTTCAGCCTACCCTCTATTGACTGAAGCTCATGATAAAGTGTGTTGTTTTTGGAGTTGCTGTTCCAGCCCTTGGCGCCGGCGAGGCTGACCAGGATGCCGGGGGATGCCACGCTTAATCTGGCCGTGGAATTTACCGCCTTGGAGATTTGAACTGCCAGTCCGTCCTTGCTGTCGGTAAAGAGCTTTTTTATGTCCTCGGCATTTGTAGCTAGAGCGTTTCTGAAGACGGTTTCGTCGAATTCGAGCTTGCCCTTGTTCTCCCATGACATTGTCTCAATGCCTATATTATAAAGGGCGACGGCGGAGCCTTCAGGCTTGGTGTAGAGGATGCTGCGAAGCTGAGAAAGGAAGCCGGAAACATAGGCGTCGTTTCGAACAAGCCCCTGCTTGGCCTTCTCTGTCCAAAGCTCTATTTCCTTCTCAGTCATATCCTTTTCCTGTGCGGAAGTGAGAGGTGCGTATTTGCGGTAATTGGCCTCCTCGCCGATATAGCCGTTGAGCTTGTCCAGCATGGAATTATAGTCGGCGATAAAGTTCTTCATGGTCTCGACGATTGCGTCGGTGTCCCTTGAGGTGGAAATGACGGTATTCTCATATCCGACGACAGCGCCGCCCTCATCGAGAATCTCCCTGCTTGTTTTCCCGAGCGCCAATGTCAGCCCCTCTATGGTAAAGGTGTTACTGCTGCGATATACATCATTTCCGTTGAAGGAAATCAGGGCGTCTGTCCCGCTCTTGACGGCGTCTGAACTGAGCGTGCCGTCCGAGAGCGTAAACGAGCCTATGCCGAAAAGCGCGCTTAGCTCAGGCTCGCCCGATAAATCAACCGTGCCGGAGCCCATAAGTGACAGCCGTGAATCAGAATATGCAACCGAGTAGCCGTTGATTGTAGAAATCTCGGAAAGGCTGTCGGTGGGCTTACCCGATGAATCAAGTACCTCAAGCCCCTGAAGCTGAACAATTTCCGATACCGGAGTGTCGCTGCCGGCTATGTTGGAGGCTGCGGTTTTACTAAAACCAAATGCCAGTGAAAGGTCATTTTTAGCGGCGGCCGCAACAGCGTTCGCGTCATTGAGATTGACGGTTGTCTGCGTGAATTTGACCTCAAATCCATTGGCGACCGCAAGGTTTCCATTATCAAACCTTATGTTCTGCTCATCACCTGTCTTGCCGAATTTATCGCTCAACCACTGGTCAAAGGCGCTCTCGATTGCCGCCTTGTCATAGGTTGTTCCCTCCGCCTCAGGTAAAGTGAAGGTGTGGTCGGTGCCGTTGACGTTCATTACAAGGGATGCGCCGGAAGTGGTATAGCCTTTCGCAAGTCCTCCGGCAGTCCCCAACACTGTGCCTGTTGTCAGCCGGCTGCTGGCAACGGCGTAGCCTGAGCTGACCTTTTCGTCGCCGAGAATGAGGCTCAGGAGGTTTCCTTCCTTTTGAACTATATCAATGCCATAGTGGGCTCCGGTCGCTGTTGCCTCGAGCTTAAATGTGTCCGAGAGAGTAGAATAGCTTATCTTGACGCCCGCACTACTGCTGTTGATTCTATTTATCATTGACCCAATGGTATCATTTTCATCAAAAGTAAAGTCGATACCGTTGATTGTGAAGGAGAAACGGTGTCCGAGGGCACCGAGATCACCTAATTTTGTACTATAGCCTATCAGAGTGGAGTCACCCGGGGTAAAGCCGAGCTTAGTAGCCTCCGCTCCGTATATCTTCAGCTCATGTCCGGGTTGGTCGACGTTCAAATCAAGGGTCAGGTATCTGTCCTCTCCGGAACCTGCAATCTCCACCTTCAGATAGCTCCCAAAGGACTTTTGAATCTGCTTTTCCATTGCGTCCCTGACAGAGTCGAGCGTTATGCTGCCCGAGCTGTCGTCAACGTCGCTTAGAGTGATTGTCTTTATAACCCCGTCCAGAGAGAGGTCAAAGCTGATTGAGGCTCCATTTTCAAACGCGGAGGCGAGATTCTCTTCACTGAGGACAGCTGCGGTTATTTTCTTCGCCACACTGATTTTTCTGTCTCCGACAAGCGTTGCCGCGGAAGCGAGCTGCTTTACGGCAATGCTGACATCTCCGATACCCGCGGATGATGCCGTACTAATAATGTTTACCGCGTCGCCGCTTTTGACCTTTGATACCATGGAGTCATAAAAGGATGCGCTGTAAAGGTTGGTCTTAAGAGAGGAATCGAAGGCAGTGTCAAAATACTTGCTATAGAAGCTGTTTATAGAGCTGATGATATCCTGATAAATCTCCTGCTTCCACTGCGTTTGCTGCTTGAGCGCATTCTGCTTATCAATTTTGTTCTGTGTACCCGTCAGCATATCCCTGACCATTGAATCTGTATCAATGCCGGAGGCAAGACCGGAGAATCCCTTGTTTGTACTGGCGCTTACACTGTAATAGCTCGATGAATTTATATTCAAATTACGCACCTCCCAGCTGGCGTAAGCTTCTTCAAATTGTTATATTGTTTTCACCGTATCCTGTCTCGCTTCCGCATTAAAGGCGCGGTAATATTTGTTTGCGGCAGCGGTGGCACCGGCGTTCAGGTCTTCGATTTTGTTGAGAATGGAGGCCCTCTCCAGTTCAAAGCGGGCGGATATCGACGGCTCTGTATTAAGAATCCGGTTCATTCCGGCTCTCACGGAGAGCGACAGCTCAAACAGGGGGACAAGCTCGGGGGTAAGGTCGCTTAAATCGCATGTGAAGTCAATGATGGCCTCTAGATCGCCACTGCTGCACAGCGCCCTGAGGTGTTTATCCGCCTCTATAAAGCTCTCCAATGTCACCTGCCTGCTCTCAAGACATTCTGCGAGCCTCTCAATGGGGGCCAGAAGCAAGTCGTTCGTCTCTTGTTCGAGCTGATTAATCAGATCAAGCCTCTTTTCAGCGGCGGTGAGAACCGGGGCTAAATCGTACATAATATCATCCTTTGTACGGCTGAAACAATTGCTGTGCAATAGCCGTGGTTACAATTTCAAAATTTCATGTTATAATATCCCCTGTGATATTATATCTTGCGCATGCGCCCTCTACGAGGCAGGCGCTTAACTAAAAGCCATGGCATATCATATCGGCGCGCTC
>JAAYOL010000075.1 GCA_012520395.1 Clostridiales bacterium | reverse complement strand
CCACGTCAATACCCCTGGTAGGTTGGTTGGCGATAATAACCTTGGAATCGCTGGAAAACTCTCGTGCAGCAATAATTTTCTGAATGTTCCCGCCGGACAGCATGCCGGCCATACTGTCCGTTGAGGGACAGGCCACGTCAAATTGTCTTACTAATTCCTTTGTGTCCCTTTGGATTGCCTTTACGTTAAGACGAATTCCCTTGGAGTATTTGCCGGTGAAGTAGCGATCGGCAATGATGTTGTCGCGCACACTCATAGCTGGGGCACAGCCATAGGTCATCCGGTCCTCGGAAATACTTCCCACGCCCAGACTGCGAATTTGCCGCACGGTCTTGCCTTTAATGGAACTGCCGCCAACATGAATATCCCCGTTGGAAAATTGCCGCAGACCCGTAATTATTTCGCTGAGCTCATTCTGTCCGTTGCCCTCGACTCCTGCGACGCCGAGAATGCGACCGTCCACAAGAGAAAACGAAACCCCGTTTACGAGCTTTTTACCCTCGTGGTTGGTGTAATGCAGGTCCTCGACCCTTAGAAGTTCACGGTTCTCGGATCTGGAGGCCTCCTTGGATATGTCCAGCGCCACCGCCCTACCTACCATAAGGTTTGACAGCTCCTGCTCGGAGAAATCCTCGATACGACCCACATCCACGACTTGCCCTTTTCTCAGAATTGTGAAGCTGTCGCACAGGTTCTTTACCTCATTGAGCTTATGGGAAATAAACACAATGGTGTGACCCATGTCACGAAGTTTTTCGAGTTCGATAAACAGCTCTATAATCTCTTGGGGTGTCAAAACAGCGGTGGGTTCGTCAAGGATCAGAATCTCCGCGCCACGGTACAGGGCCTTGAGAATTTCTATCTTTTGCTTGACCGCCACAGAGCAATCACCGACGATGGCTCGGGCGTTAATTTCAAAATTATACTTTTTCGCGATTTCCTCGGTTATTTTCACGGCGGCTTCGAAATCAAACAGCCCCCGCTTTTTGGGCTCCATGCCTAGGACGAGGTTTTCTGCAACAGTGAGCTCGTCGACTAGCATGAAATGCTGATGAACCATGCCGACGCCGTGCTGAATGGCATCCAGCGAATCACGGAAACGGATGGCCTTACCCTTTAAGTAGATCTGCCCCTCTGTGGGCGTGATAAATCCGAACAGCACCTTCATTAAGGTCGTCTTGCCCGCGCCGTTTTCGCCCAGAAGAGCATGAATGGAGCCGCGGCTGCACTCAAGCCTTACATGTTTGTTTGCAGCAAAACCATTCGGATAAATCACAGTAATATTATCCATTAATAAGATTTGCTCTTCCATTTTGGACCATTCCTTTCCTTGCAGTGTCTGCGCAAGAAAATCCTGAGAATTCTCTTACGCGTCTTCTAAATTCCGAGGCTGCGAACGGCTGTACGGAGCCCCGGATACTGCCGAAGGATGAGAAGAAGTCTTCTCATCCCCGGCATTTCCAAGCTACAGTCTTACTTTACCGTTACAGAGTTTTTCAGTTGGAGATACTGGTCTTCGGTCATGTCAAAGTAGGAGGGGCAGTCCTGCTTGCCGCTCTTAATGTCCTCGACGAGCTTGTTTACCTCGGCCTTGATCTCATCCGGAACCTGCTTGTTGTAGATTTCGTTCTCGATAAGCTTGCAGCCGCCATCCGCGACGCCATAGACCTCAACAGTACCCCACTCAAGGGAGTTGGGATCTTCAATCACGCGTTTGACCCAGTTGTAGGACACAGCGCCCCAGTCCTTATAGGCGGAGGTGATAATGCAGTCGGCCTGCTCGTCATCAACCCCGATAAACTGTGCGGCAAGGTCTGTGTCGCAGCCGATGCCCCAGACCCCAGAATCCTTGACAGCCTCAAGGGTACCGAAGGAGGAGCCTGCGCCAACGGCGTAAATCACATCGCAGCCTTGGCGGATCTGCGCAAGTGCGGTCTCCTTTGCTGCTGCCTGGTCAACGAAATCGCCGGAGGCGGAAACGGCAACCTGAGCATCAGGATTTGCATGAAGAGCGCCGCTGATATATCCTGTGATAAAGTCGCTGAGCGTGGGATATTCAACGCCCACAACGATACCGATTTTTCCAGTTTCGCTCATCCTCATAGCAAGGTAGCCTGCCAGGAAGGAAACCTCGTTCTGAGCAACAAGCACGCCGAGCATGTTATCAAGCTCGTCCACACCCTCCTGACTTAGACCGGTATCCAGAACCATGAACTTAATGTCGGGGAAGTCAGGAGCCGCCGCAATGACCTCATCAATCATGCCGTTGTTTGCGGAGGTGAAGATCATATCCGGATTCTTGTCGCAAGCGTCCAGAAGCGTTGCCTTATAGGCGGAGGGGTCAGCAGGAAGCTCGATAAACTCCCCATCCACGGGCAGTTCATTGATCATTCTCTCGTAGCCCTCATAGGTTGCATCTGCAATGCCCGCATCTCCAAGGCTACCTCCGATGTATATGACCTTCGGTTTTTCATCGTTGGGTTCGCCGCTGGGACTCGGTTGCTCGGTGGGTGAGCCGCCGCCCGTTCCACAGGCTGCCAGTGAAAACACCATGACCAGTGCAAGAGTCAGGGGAAGTAGTTTTCTCATTTTTAATCTCCTTTTCATATAATGAATTAATTTCATAATATTACAAAAATGTGGAACACATATTGTAAACAAAATGACTTTTCATCGGTATAAATACGTGCTAAAATTGTCGTATCCATAGATTCAGGAGGTAACGACCATGTCTGTATCCATCCTTGAGCTAGTGGAGGCCGCTCCCCTCCAGATTAAGGAGCAGTTTAAGCACAAACACTACGGTGCTGGTACGCAAATCATATCCGCAACGGGAGTTTCCAAAACCTATCTCTATATCATTACTTCGGGTGTGGCAGAAGTTTTTAAAGCCTCCACCTGCGGCTCTGTTATCAGCGTAAACACCTTCGGCGCGGGAGATGTGTTCGGGGAAGTTGAAATTTTTTCTCCGGATTTTAAGCCCTATAACGTCCACACAAAAACCGATTGCAGCATCATTCTCGTGGGTAAGGAGACGGTTTTTCAGTGGATGCGCGAGGTGTTTGAGTTTACTCTCTTTCTGTGTGAGATGCTCACAAGAAGGATGTATACAACTTCGGACTCCATGTCCCGCTTAGCGCTGCTACCGATTAAGGAGCGCATTTTGGGCTGTATCTCCTCCCACTATCTGGGGGGCACCCTGGACAAGCTGACCAAGGAAGAACTGGTCTCCCAGGTTCGTGCACCTCTGAGAAGTATTAATAGAATCATTAAGGAGTGTGCCCAGGAGGGCTTGATTGAGTACAAGAATAAAGAATTCCATGTGAAGGATACAAAAAAACTGTCAGAATTCTTCGACATATATAATATTTGATGTCGTACT
>JAAYOL010000074.1 GCA_012520395.1 Clostridiales bacterium | reverse complement strand
ATTACTATAATTACCATATAATGCGCGGCGGGGCGGAGCCCGCAATTGACGTAATGCCCGCGACCGATGCTACGCCTGAAATGCGCTCCTACATCTATCCTTATTTCAGTGGCATCGTAGGCGTTGAGATCTATGACATTTCAGACAAGTCAAGCCCCACCCACCTCAATTCGTTTTCACAGAGCGGCAGCTATGCCTCCTCGCGTATGATTGGGGATATTGTATATCTTGTCTCCAATGAGAGCATATACAATGAAATAGACAAGAAAAGGCCGGAGACCTTTGTCCCCATGGTGTATAGAAATGGCGAGGGCACTTTGCTCGATGCCCAGGACATCTGCATAGCTATCGACCCCGAATACTATCACGGTTCGGCTCAGTACTTGGTTGTTTCCGGTATAGACACAAGCGGAGAGGGCGAGATTGTCTCTACGAAATCCATGCTCGGTTATGGTAACACAATCTACTCCAGCTCTGAGAACCTCTATGTCGCCGCCTATTCGCAGCTCAAGGAATCGGGCAACAGATCCTCCGACGCTACGCAGCTGTACCGCTTCTCTCTGGATGCCGGCAATATTGAGCTTGAGGCTGAGGGCATGGTTCCCGGCTCCATTATAAACCAGTTTGCCATGGATGAGTACGACGGTACCTTCCGTATAGTTACGACAGTTAACTCCTACAGCTATTCAGACGGCAGGCGGGGCGACATGGTATGACGTTCCATCACCGATAATGAGCAGTACAACGCGCTCTACACCCTCGATTCAAACCTTGATATCATTGGCAAAATTGAAAACCTCGCTCCCGATGAGAGGGTTTATTCCGTACGCTTCGATGGCGAAACAGGCTACTTTGTCACCTTCCGTCAGGTTGACCCACTCTTTTCCGTTGACCTGTCAAACCCCGCAAATCCAGTGATTCTCGGTGAGCTGAAAATCCCCGGATTCTCTGAGTACCTGCATCCCTTTGCCGACGGCCTGCTCTTTGGACTTGGCAAGGACGCCGACGAGGAGAGCGGCAGAGTGGGCTGCCTCAAACTTTCAATGTTCGATGTGTCAGACCCCTCGGATGTGTCCGAAACAAGTAAACTGATAATCAATGATTTGCACTATTCAGAGGCAAGCTACAACCACAAGGCCATACTCATAGACAGTGAAAAAAACATTATTGCCTTCCCTGCTGAGGGAAAGTATCTGATCTACTCCTACTCGACTGAAAATGGTTTTGAGGCCGAGGCAGTCATTTCACTGACCCGGAATGAAAAGGATTATTACTACGGTTACCAGAACTTGCGCGGCCTGTATATTGGCGATTATCTCTATGTAATCAGCGATTCCTCTATTGCTTCATACAGCATGCTGACATATAAGTTCCATGATATGCTGGACCTCACCGCTTGACAGAAATCATCCAAAGATACCGCGGTTTCCCCGCGGTATCTTTGTTGCCCTTATCTTCCGCACAACATGCAATGTAGTAATACAAAAGCAAAATAACCCTGCCCTGTTATGATTGACAGATTTGCATCAGCGTGGTAATATATATTGGATTCACGGATGGACTGGCAGACATACGCCATCCCTGCCCGGGCTATTTTGGCATAATGGCGCATGGTAAAACCCATTAACAATGGCAACTTCTCTGCCGTATAAATATGCGGATATGGCGGAACTGGCAGACGCGCCAGACTTAGGATCTGGTGTCTTTGACGTGCAGGTTCGATTCCTGTTATCCGCACCATAATGAAGTCCCCAAAAGATGTCCTGCGAAGAAAGCCGCAGGACATCAAGCTTTTTTTGGGTTCTTAGTGCGATTTTGCACGTTAAATATGAGGCTGATTACGACGCCATTCCTACGGTTTTGTTAAGGCCCCGTCGCTTTGAGCAAAACTCTATCGTAAAGAGGAATATTGTGGTATTATTAATAGGCGTAAAAGCGAGGAGTTCTTTCGGAGCCGTCTTACTCATTATTGGGATAGTATTATAAGATTTTTATTATAGCAATAAGAATTCCCCTGTATACTGCCGTAATCTTCAGCCAATATGTATTTGGATAGTCCTATTATTACCAATTGAAGGCAGGGAAACTCAATGAGACATCGTACCATGTTTGCTGCGTGTTTTTTGTTAATAATCCTTTTTTCCCTGGCCTCAGGCTGCTCATCCGAAAGATCTGCAAAGCAGATAAAGGCTATCGGGGGAAAGATCGATCTTACCGATGGTCGAACAACGAGCCATGCGATGAAACTAGATGGAGAATGGGAGTTTTATTGGAATGAGCACCTTACTCCCGAGGATTTCAGAGAAGCCGAAAAGAAAAAACCAGACTATATTAATGTACCCGGCTCATGGAATACATATATTACGGAGGGCAAAAAAACCTCTGGGAATGGTTATGCGACCTATAGGCTACTCTTTAAAACTCGAGATAGCGCAAAGCTAGGTCTGAAAATTCCGAGAATGTTTACAGCTTATCAGCTTTGGGTCAATGGGGAGCAAATCGCATCTGCCGGAACCGTTGGAAAAAACAGGGCTGACATGAGCCCGCAGTACCTCCCCCAGGTGGCTCTATTTTCATCACGGCAGGGTGAAAACGAGATCGTCATACAGTTATCGAACTTTAATCATCGCAGTGGCGGGATGCTTGAGAACATTGTTATAGGCAGTGAGAAACAGATTCTGGATATGCGCTATCAAAAAATAGCGCGTGAGTTTTTACTGTTCGGCAGCTTGATGATCGTGGGACTGTATCATATCATTCTGTTTTGCTTCCGAAAAGCGAATCTATCCCCGCTCTATTTCGGGCTGTTCTGCCTGTTTTTAGCAGTCAGGACGCTTCTGGTCGGTGAACGAATGTTTATCTACTTCTTTCCGCATTTTAGTTGGGAAATTGCACACAAGCTCCAGACGCTAACGTTCTATATTGGCGTTCCGATGATTGTCACATTTTTCAATGTGGTTTTTCCCACTCACTTTCATCATAGAATAGTTCGGGTGATACAGGGGATTGCGGCTGTATTTGTTGCTCTGATCCTGCTAACGCCTGTGAGGATATTCACCGTAGTAAACCCTGGATACCAAATTTTTACTCTCTGTGTCATTGTATATCTGATCATTACCTTCATAAAAATTATTCTTCAAAAGAACAGGGATGGCTGGTTAATTGTTATGGGAGGAATTGCCATCGTTTTGACCAGTCTGAATGATATCTTATTTCTAAGCATTTGGTTGAACGACAATAGCCTCCCGCTTTTACGGAGTATCATCAGAACAGACAACCTCTCCGCTGTCGGGCAGTTAATCTTTGTCTTTGCAAATTCTATCGTACTGGCAAAACGGTTTTCTAACTCCTTGGAGCACGAAGAAAACATGACGCAAGAGCTCAAGGAAATAAATCAGAATTTGGATTATTTAGTAAAGAAACGAACAGAGGCCTTGGATGAATCGAGGAGAGAGCTGGAAAAGGCGAATCATACCCTTGCGCAGATTGCGCGAAGGGATTCATTAACCGGACTTTGGAACAGGCGGTATTTTGATGAGACGATTGAAGTTGAATGGCGCCGATGCCTCAGACATAAAAAGTCAATCGCCTTAATGATGCTGGATATTGACTTTTTCAAGGAATATAATGACTATTATGGGCATCTAGCTGGTGACGATTGCCTAATAATGATCGCACAGGAAGTTCGTGCGATTTTCAGACGTTCAACAGACCTTACTACTCGCTTCGGAGGAGAAGAATTTATCATAATTATGCCGGAAGCAGAGAAAGACGAAGCGATAACAATGGCTGACAGGGTTTTAAAAAGGATTCATGAGTTAAATATACCTCATGAATCCTCACCTGTAATTTCTCGGGTATCCGTGAGTATTGGCGTAACTTCCATGGTACCGGAACATCATCGCTCTTCTAAAGAATTGTTGCTGATGGCCGACAAAGCACTGTACCAGGCAAAGAGAGCGGGGCGAAACCAGTACAAATACTTACCCTAGTCTGACAAAACTAATTGCAAGACCGTCCATGATTTGTAGAACATTTTGCTTTGTGAGGGTGGTATGGAAATATTTAAAAACCCGAATTGCAAAAGGATCAGGGGCAGCCATATCTTAGAGGTTAGCTGCGCCTATTGCAAATGCTTTATCGCCAACTATCAAAAGGTCGGCGAGAGCAATTTTGTGAAAATGTATAACGACAGGATCATTGATGGCTCTATCGACTTTTCCCGGTATCACGGGGCACTATTTTGCCCTGACTGCGGTAAGCAGATTGCCACGCGATATATTACCAAGATGGACAAAAAAGAGGCATACCGATTCATACCATCAGCATTCCGTAAAAGGAAGGTTTAAAAGAAGGCAGGATTGTTTTTACAATCCTGCTTTAGACTTTAATAAAAGTATATTTATACGCAAATATAAGGAGGCTTCTCCCCCGCTATGGGAAAAATGATTATATTCCAACGAGCTTACATCCGGCTGCTCCGGTTTTTTACGTCAAATAAACCCCTGTCGTCTGATTTGATATGGGAGCCATGACCCCATTACTCAGTTGACAGGGATTTTTATTTATGCAGTTATTGCTTATTCAGCTCGAACTGAACCTCATATACGGCTCTGGACAGAAACTCTTTATTTGTTGTGTTGAGATGCGTCAGTGAATACCTTATTGCTCTGCTGACATTTTTTGCATTTTCTCTGTAAAGTTCGCCGACCTTCTCGTATAAATCCTCCATTTTAATAATCAGCTGGGGATTCTCTGTGGCAAGCTTAATGGCTGATGCACAGTATTGAAAACCCTTGTTGCTCAGTTTTATATTTGCGCGGTTAAGGTACTGATATATCAGCTCCTCGTCTAATTGCATGCCACTATCGCTCTCTTCAGTGTTAAAAGCCTGCTCGGACATTATACGCAGCTTCACCAGATTGAAAACGATACTTATATATTGCCTGTCCAGGACCTCGCGATATTCTTCTGCCCACAGCCATCCGCAGTCCTCAAGGTATTTGCCCGTATAGTGACTTAAACACTCGTCGTAGTGCTCGGCACTTCTGTGTTCCCGGGCCCTTCTAAAGCTCTCGTTAAAACTGTCGGTGTCAAATTTAACATTGTTAAGGATTAGCTTGCAATCTTCATCAATGGATACCTGCTCAGTACTTATGCCGTAATCAAGCAGGGATTTTCTTATGGAATATATGCAGTCGTCGAGATGCTCGTCCGCTATTAACGGGTCGATGCCAGGCCACAGGGTGTATATTATTTGTTCCCTGCTGAGAGGCTCGTCATTATTGTGCAACAGAAAGGCAAAGAGCTCCTCAGCTTTTGTTGAGTACCACTCTACCGGGCTTTGGCCTTCAAAAAAGACATTAAATCCTCCTAATCGGCTTATGTATAGCGTGGGTAAAGCTACTACCGCCTCCCTCCTGTTTATCATGCTCTCTTTAAGCCTGTCGAGCATCGTCTCAAGCCGTTCTTGGGAAACGGGCTTTAACAGGTAATCAAGGGCATTGAGCTCAAAGGCCTTGACCGCATATCGGTTATACGCAGTGATAAACACTATTTTTGTCTCCGGCGACCTGTCCGATATTATGGAGGCGGCATCTACTCCACTGAGCTGGGGCATACTTATATCCAGGAATACTGCATCGGGCTTTAGCTCCGATACCGATTCTATACCCTGTATCGGATTAACGAAAGAGCCCAGAACCTGAATATCATTAATGCTTTTGAGCATATATTCCAACTCTCTGAGCGCAGGTCTCTCATCGTCGATTAGAACGATATTAATCATATCAGTCTTTAAACTCCTTTACTCTGACTCGCCAACTGACCTCAGTGCCATTATCCGGATTGCTGACTATGGAAAAATACCTCCTGTTAAAAAAGCCCAGCCGTTCTGAGATATTGGACAGGCTGTTGTTCTTGCCGGGGGCAAGTGCATCTGAAATCTCCTTCGGAGTCATACCTGTCCCGTTATCCCTCACTGAAAAATATAGATAAGCGCCCCTTTGTTTAATCTCTATATCTATCCGGCCCCCCTGCTCCCTCGTACTCAGGCCGTGAACGACAGAGTTTTCGACGATGGGCTGCAGCATGCAGGTAGGTATTGCCACGTCGAGATTTTCCGGAAGTATATAATTAACCTCTAGCGAGTTTTTTAATCTGATTTGCTCGATACTAATATAGCTTTGGACAAGACTAATGGCTTCTCTCAGCGAAAAGTACCTGTATGATTTCTTTATATCAAATGTTTTCCGGAGATAAGAGGCAAAGCTCTCGAGTATTACCCTGGCCTTATCGTTGTCCTGCTGAGAAGTTTCAATATAGGTGTCAATTACACTATAAAGCAAATGCGGCTTTACCTGAGCCTGGACAAACCTCAGTTCATCGTTTCGCTGCTGCTCTATCAGACCACGCACCTGTTTTGCCTGTATTATTATTTGAACGGCAAGGATAATAATCAGCGCATAGTGCAGCACTGGGAAGGGCATGGCAGATGAAATGCCTTTATAGTAAGAGTAATCGAGCAGTGCTGAAAAGGTGAGTAGCGAGGCACAGAGAAGCTGCTCCATACCGCTTATAAAACTATCCCTCGTTCCCTTTATGATCCCCGCCATATTGAGCAAGCTCATAGTTATAGCATAGGCAACGATAAGATTAACTCTATTTCCGGGATAGACTATCGCTTCAAATAGTTTTAAGGGCACACAAATTATGAGCAGCTGCCAGATAACAGACAGAAACAGCGCAAGCATAAGCACATGCTTGTAAAATCTGGATTTAAATTGAAAGTAAAAATAAGATGTTAGAAATAGCACGCCCCAGGTAAACGATGAATAAAATAGTACCTTTGCATCAGATATATCGAAGCGCGGCAGAAACCTGGAAACCAGGTTAATACCGGTCAAATCTACCGCAAAAAATATTGCAACACACACTATGGCAAGAAAAAAGAAGTACTTTATATCCCTGCATACAATGGCCATTATAATCGAAAGTGCTATTACTAAGAAAAGCGATCCATAAAGGATTGAGGACTTCAAAATGGACTTGCGGTATAAGGCTTCAATTTCATCTCCACTTCCCAGAATTAGCGAAGTCGTAAGTCCGCTCCTCATGGTCTTATGGTTGGATGCCTGTATAATAATATCAAATTCAGAGTCGGGAATGTCAAAAAGGGCA
Source organism: Clostridiales bacterium (assembly GCA_012520395.1). GTDB lineage: Bacteria > Bacillota > Clostridia > Oscillospirales > Oscillospiraceae > DUPK01. The sequence continues at coordinate 6,508 of JAAYOL010000074.1, read as the reverse complement.
ATCTGGGGGTAGGATTTAACGAGCATCTCCTCCCCCCTGCTTGAAACAGTTCCCGAGCAGGCCACCATTGTTCCATCAATGTAAACCCTATAAGCCGCCGGAATACCGGCAATATACAGGCCCAGAGAGGTTTTGCTTTTAAGCCCTGTCTTTATGCTCAGCCTGTAGGTGGCAAAGCCCTCAGGAGTTAGTCGCGAATTGTTAAACTCATATTCAGTCCATGAGGCCGGTACGGCTACGGTTTTTGCATTTTGGACACCCTGTAAATCTTCATAGGTCAGCAGTTTGCCCCAGAAGAAATCCCAGTCGCCGTCCAGAGTGACGCAGCCCTCTACAGGGCTCCAGTTTCTTAAATCCCCGAGGTCGGATTCCGGATGACCGGTGTATGCAAACGCCCTAAAGCCAGTTATTAAGACAATGAAGATAAAACAAAGCAGCAAGCTTGTCCTAAGTTGTTTCATATATGTACCCCGGCTTAATTATTAAGAACAACCTCCCAAATAACCTCGGTTCCACCGCCCGGCTCACTGTTTATTGTAAGGCCATTTTTATATAGGGCCTTAAGCCTCTTATTTATATTTGAAAGCTCTATGTGTCCGATATTATCGCTCTCAAGTACTTCAAAGATTTTATTTTCCGACATTCCAACGCCGTTATCCCGGACAGTAAACAGCAGCTTATTATCCCTGTGTACTATGCTGATAAATATTTTGCCTCCCTCCGGCTTGTTCAGTATACCGTGAACAATTGCGTTTTCCACTATAGGCTGCAGGACACATACCGGAACATTGAAATCGTCTCTTTCAGGCAGAAGCATTTCCACCTCGATGCGTTCCTCAAAACGAGCCTTTTCTATATTCAGATAGACATTAACAATCTCAAGCTCTTCCTTCAGGGATGTAAACTGATTGTCACACTTAAGGTTAAACCTGTTTTGAAGATATACGCTGAAATCACAAAGGAGCTGGCGCGCATTTTCGGGATTATAACGGGAAATAGAAATTATCGTGTTCAGAGCGTTGAATATGTAGTGCGGCTTTATCTGCGCATGGAGGAACCTCAGCTCCGCGTTCCTCTTCTCTTCATAGAATTTCTTTATCCTTTTCGCCATAAAGAGCATCTGTAGAATCAGAAACACGAACGCACCGGCAAACATCAAGTATTTGTAATATGGTATCAGCTTAGTGACCTTATAGAAATAGGAGGCCGCTATAATCAGGATGCCAAGAAGATCTATCAGGGCCTCTTTCCGCTTGCTGAGAATCGCAAACAGCACAATTAGGACGTTCAACAGCAGCTCTACACCATATATGATGCTTAGAACATAATATGCGGGACTGTCTGGCATAATTGTATTTATACCAAGCAATATATACAGTTGCTGAAGCAGCGTTAAGACGAACACAATCCTCAGTATTCTGCCTGAGTAAGCCGATTTTAGATATCCATGCAGATATGCGGTAAGGAAAAATAATATCCATGCTTTTGAGGAATATATAATGAACCTCGCTGCTCCGGCGCCCGTGATATTGAGCAGCCCCATAAGGTAATTATTTGTAATGGCATCGGAACACAGGATAGCTATCAACAGCAGCGCCAAAAAGTAAAGGGGATACCTCGGTTTCGGACTGAGAAGTGATACGTACACATAGAAAATTAAAACAATAAATACTATGCCGTACACGAAACCACTTTCGAGCATCTTAAGTTCATCTTGGGTGATATTTCCTTCTGTTGAGCACCCGCAAAGCAGTAATAGCAGCGCTATCAGAGGAAAGAGATATTTGAGCCGCTTCATTACGCCGTCTCCCAACAGATTATTATAACGCTTCAATATTCTTCGATTGGGATTATGGAGCCAACATCAAAAACAGGCTCATCTGTCAAGAACACCGCGTCCATGCCAGCATCCCATATAAAATTCAGAATTCTCTTTTCATCCTTAAGCCCCTTGAGCCGGCCGGTAAAGGCTACTTTTTCTCCGGAAATTTTGCCGCAGCAACCGCCAATAAGTCCGTTATTGTAACCATCCAGTTTGATAGCGCCGCTGTCAATCAGAAGGCTTTGAATACCCAGCTGCTCACAAAATGCATGGATGCCAGTATCGCCGGTAATAATACGGTTTCGGCTGAGCAGGCATACAGAGCACTTTGTATAGCCTTGCCTGACATGATAGCTTCTCAGACGGTTTTCTCGGGCAATCGTCAATATTGATTTGTCAGTATATTCTAAGTTGTGCAGAAGCCTGTCGCCTATTACGCAGGCGTTTAATGCTATATCATGCGGATACTGCGGTCTTAAACGTGACTCGGCCTTTATTAATTTCAGGCGTTCCGGCACCCTTTGCCTAAACTCATCGTATATTTCGGCGGCCACTACCAGCGTTTCATGACCCAAATGGCAAATTGACATGTCGGCGTGAAAGGCCACGGGCGACGGTACGCCCGGGTTTTCGGGAACGCCTATTGCAGATATACCGTGAGCTTTTAAGCCCATTTCTAATCCCTCAATATATTTATCCCCTAAAAAAACAGTTTTTACAGTGCCTTGAGGTAAATTTGCTTCAAAAACAAGCCTTCCTCCCATACTAATCAATTCCTTTATAAATGATAGCATTGTTGCTAAAAATAATTAAACGAAGCCAAACCTTCTGGAGGGATATACTTGAGTTATATTGCATGTACAAACGACTGTGTATATCAAAAAGACGGATTCTGCAATTTAGAACGCGCCGCATCCTCCGGCGATCCGGAGGATGCGGACAATCAATGTCTTCATTATGTGAGAAAGACCGTTAAATCCCCATCGCGGAAGAAATCGCCGCCCTGACATTCTTAGCTGTTATTATTTTCAGGCCCCCCGGAACAGTTACTTTGGTCTTGCTGTATTCGGGAATAATACAACTTGTAAAGCCCAGCCTGCGGATTTCTGAAAGACGTTGATTGATTGATGAAACCGAGCGGATTTCTCCCGTTAGGCCCACCTCACCTATGGCAGCCATACCTGCGTCTATGGGCTTGTCCAAAAAGCTTGAGGCAATCGCGAGCACGGTCGCCAAATCAGAGGCAGGCTCGTCCAGAGAGAGTCCGCCAATTACGTTTATATACGCATCGCAGGCGCCTATTCGGAGCCCGCCACGCTTTTCTAGAACAGCCATCAGCAGCATCGCCCTGTTATAGTCAATTCCGTTTGAATTTCGGCGGGGAACATTGAAGCTCGTGGGTGTGACGAGAGCCTGTATCTCGGCGAGTATGGGGCGGCTTCCCTCTATGACGCAGGCCACACAGGTGCCCGGAGTGTTCTCCGGACGGCCGGAGAGCAGCATTTCGGAGGGATTGGGCACCTCGGACAGGCCGGTGTCCTGCATCTCAAACACGCCTATCTCATTGGTAGAGCCAAACCTGTTCTTCGCCGCCCTGAGTATTCTGTAATTCAGGCTCTGCTCCCCTTCAAAATACAGCACGCAGTCCACCATATGCTCAAGAACGCGCGGGCCCGCAATAGCGCCCTCTTTGTTGACATGGCCAACAATAAATACCGTTATCCCCTCACCTTTTGCAAGCTGCATGAGCGCGAGGGTGCAGTCCTTGACCTGTCCCACGCTGCCGGGCGAGGTATCCAGGGACTCATTATAAAGCGTCTGTATGGAATCTATAATCAGGATTTCCGGCCTTAGCTCTGCCGACAGATTTATTACCTTATGCAGACTTGTTTCAGCAAGTACATAGAGGTTGTCGCCGCCAACACCAAGGCGGTCGGCGCGCATTTTAATCTGGCGGGCCGACTCCTCTCCGGATACATATAACACCTTGGCAAACTTAGTCAGATTTCCGCATATCTGGAGCAAAAGCGTTGACTTTCCAACGCCCGGGGCGCCGCCCACCAACACGAGAGAGCCCTTTACAGCGCCCCCTCCCAGCACACGGTCAAGCTCTCCGAGCCCTGTCTCGAATCTGATCTCATCCTCGTATGAGATTTCGGATATGGTAGCGGGGGTGCTGCCCGACGAAAGAGACTGGCGCCTTATACCTGTCTTGGACTTCGGCGCCGCCTCGTGCTCGACTATTGTATTCCAGCTTCCACAGGCTGTGCACTGTCCCTGCCATCTGGGATACTCATTGCCACATTGGCTACAGAAATAAATTGTTTTAACCTTCATTGGCGCCTCCATAAAAGCTTAGATATGCGCTGGAAACAGCCCAGGATACACGAAGCCTGTATTCGTCCGTCTGCAGCAGCGCGTCCTCCTCGGGATTGGACAAAAAACCGCACTCTATCATGATTGCGGTGCCCTCTACATTGTTCATCAAATATATGTCTTTTGAGACCTTTACCGCCGTGCGCTTGTTTTTGGGGTTAAGTGTCCTTTTCAAAATATCCTGTGTGCAAATCGCAAGGTCTTTCGCCTCCGGGGTCTTATCGGAATAGAACACCTGCGCCCCGAAGGGCTGCTTCCCCGGATAAATATTCTGATGTATGCTAATTAAAACAGCGTTTTCAATACTGTTTACAAGTTCAACGCGCCTTTTAGTATCCGAGACCTTGCGTTTTCTCACCGTATTGGCATTATCGGGATACTCAAGCTCTTCTGAATCCCTAGTCATTACTACTTCCTCCCCGAAAAGGCCCATAATTGCGTCGATACGCCTTGCTATTTCAAGGTTAATCACACTCTCGTGCACTCCGGACAATGACACGGCCCCGCCGTCCTCCCCGCCATGGCCAGGGTCAAGAACAAGCACTCGCTGAGTGTCCAGTACAAACTCCGATGCAGCCGATACATCAGTAAGTAATCCTTTGAAATGCGGGTATAGGAGAAGCATTAGTACGATTAATGCGGGAACTCCCAAATACGCAAGCTTTTTTACTATGTTTTTCATGTATGTCCATCCCCCTATCTGTATGATGATATGAGGATGATATTTCCATTATGCAAAATACATAATACCATAGAAAATAAGCCGCGGCAATAACCACGGCTTTTGTTTGTCGGAAAGAGTCAATTAATTGTTACGTTATCCCCTGATTCAACAATATTTATATATGAAGTCCCGGGGGCAAAAGTAAGCGGGCTTCCGTCCTTCAGAGTGTATTCAAACTGAGAATCATAGCTGCTTTTGGACCAATTAATCTCAATAGACCTGCCTTCAGCCGCGTATATTCCCGACCCCGTGCCGACCAGATCTACCTCAATGCGTTTCAATTCGTCGTTAGGAATGCTCGTATGGTTGGCAAATAGAACAAGCACGTTTTTTACGGCTACCTGCTTGTCCGTATCTCCGTCAACATAGGGCTCATCAAACTGGCAGATATAATACAGCCCGTCCTCGTCGTTATAACTGAATTCCCCCATTTTATAATACGAATATTTAACGCTGATGCTTTCGGCGCCCGTTCCGGACAGAGACGAAGGGGAGCCGAACACCATATTGCAGGCATAGTCCTCTTCGTGCGTAAGACGCAGGCCGAATTTGCCGATATTTTCAGTTATCAGCTCACCGCTTGTAAAGAGGCTGTGCTCATAGCCCGACGACATTCGGTTTGGATCCCTGTAAAAAATTGTGGTGTCGTATATGCCGTCCACATGCGCAATATCTCTTGTGTTAAGGGCATCATAGGCGTATGTACTGGCACCGGCGTGAAGCAGTATTGCATCGAGTCCCTGGGCAATGTCGAGGTAATAGGTACGGGTACTTCTTACGGAGCCGACATTCCCTACCCGCTCGGCATCCTGAAAGACGGCGACCATTCGGGTAATGCCGCCCTCGGCCACCACCTCGTATATAATATCGGCAGAGCCGACTCCGCACTGCGGCAGGGCCTCCTTGAGATCGTTGACCATTATGGCGTAGGGGCGATTTCGTGATATGTCTTTTTCTGTGGGAAGCCCGGTGAGCGGGTTTATATAAGGGTTCACGGAAACGGAAGGGCTGGGAGAAGGCTCGGGCGTCGGGGTGGGCTCCTCAGTTGGGGTTGGAGAAGGCTTACCTCCGCAGGCTGAGAAAAGCATGATAAAAATAAGTACAATTATAGCAATTTTTTTCAAATCAGTTCACTCCATAAAGATTCATGGTGATAATTGTAACTCCATAATACGCGACTGTCAATCTGATACAGAGAATTCTATCTGGGAATTTGTGGGCGTCCAGGCCATATGAGGTCTGTCAATTCCAACTTGCACCCAGAAGTCAGAGCATAAGTAAATTATGCTTGACTTTAAGCTGTTTATAAATTATAATAGCTAGGCGCGATTCGAAAAATGAAATAAAAATGGAGAAGTCGCGTAGTTTGGTCGAGCGCGCACGATTGGAAATCGTGTAGGCCCCAAAAGGGTCTCGAGGGTTCGAATCCCTCCTTCTCCGCCATGAAGATTAGGACAAAATGGATGTCGGTATACATCTGTTTTGTCCTAATTTGTTATTAAAAGTAATTGTGTCACGACACTGATTACTTTCTAAAACATTTCAACTTGTTGTTGACAATGTAAACAGAGGGGCATATAATGGGT